>NZ_BAAGSM010000050.1:0-225396 GCF_054782435.1 Nocardia thraciensis | reverse complement strand
CTCATCAACCAGCACGAAACCACATGCTACCCAAAAACATTACAAAGTGATGCTGGAGTACTAGTCGTTGGCCTGGTCGATCTTCGGGAACGACTGCGTGACCAATGTGAGAAGCATGTCCGCTAGCAGCTCGTGCACCTGCTCGCGGGTCAGGCTCTCCCGCGTGATCCATTCGCGCCCAGCCGCTTTCACCAGACCACCGTAGGCGCGCACCAGCGCCCGCAACTCGGCGCTGCGCCGCGAGCCCGACAACCCGACCATCTGCAGCAGACGCTCGGCGGCCGCATCGTCGGCCTCGTCGAGGATGCGCTGCACCTCCGGATCGTCACCGATGCCCTCGTGGCCGGTCACCTTCACCCAGGTGCTGCCATGCTCGCCGATGGTGTCGAGCAGCCACGCCACGCTCGCGTCGACCCGCTCCCGGTCCGTGCCGGTCGGCGCCACCATGTGATCGGCCCGCGGCAGCGTCACCATCCGGCGCACGACCGCCAGATACAGATCGCGCTTGTTGCCGAAGTAATGATTGATCAGGCCACGGGCCACACCGGCCCGCTGCGCCAGCTCCGCCGTGGACACGGCCGCGTACGGCCGCTCCCCGAACATCGCGATCGCGCACTCCAGGATCTGCGCGCGCCGCTCGTCGGGTTCGAGGCGACGCCGCCGCGCCAGGGAGTCGGCGGTCGACATGCGCGGAGTCGACATATCAGAGTGAGCGGGCAATGAGATCCTTCATCACCTCGTTCGATCCGGCCAGGATGCGCAGCACCCGGGCACCCGTGTACAGCTGGGAGATCGGGTATTCCGTCATGTATCCGTAGCCGCCGAACAGTTGCAGGCAGCGATCCACCACAATACCCAACTGGTCGGTCAGCCAATATTTGGACATGGCAGCCGTGGGAATGTCCAGCTCACCGCGCAGATGCCTGACAATCGAGTCGTCCAGGAAGGTGCGGCTCACCCGGGCGATCGTCGCGCACTCGGCCAGCTCGAACTTCGTGTTCTGCATCGCGAACAGCGGCTTGCCGAACGCCTCGCGCCCCTTGGTGTACTCGACGGTCAGATCGACGGCCTTCTCCATCATCGCCACCGCCATCACCGCGGTCACCAGCCGCTCCTGCGCCAACAGCTGCATCATCTGATAGAAGCCCTGGCCCTCGGCCTCGCCCAGCAGATTCGCCGCCGGTACCCGCAGCCCGTCGAAGAACAGCTCGGCCGTGTCCTGGCCCTTGCCGCCGATCTTGGACAGGATCCGGCCGCGGGTGAAGCCCGGGGTATCGTCGCCGACCTCGGCGAAGATCAGCGAGACGCCCGCGGCGCCCTTCGTGGGATCGGTCTTGGCGGCGATGATGATGCCGTCGCACAGCCACCCGTTGGAGATGAAGATCTTCGAACCGGTGACGACGTACTCGTCCCCCTCGCGTACCGCGCGGGTCTTGATGTTCTGCAGGTCCGATCCGGTGCCCGGCTCGGTCATGCCGATCGACAGCACCATCTCTCCGCTCGCCGCCTTCGGCAGCACCCGCCGCTTCAGCTCCTCGGAACCGAACTCGTTCAGGTAGGGGGCGATGATCGTGGAATGCACCGGCATCCCGAGCGCACCGTCACCGAGGAAGGCCTGCTCCTCGATGATGGCCGCCTCGTGCGCGAAAGTGCCGCCGCCCCCGCCGTATTCGGACGGAATCGCGGCACACAGCAGCCCCAGCTCACCCGCCCGGTTGTACAGCTCTCGATCGGGATGGCCCTGCTCGACGAACTTCTCCTCGTGCGGAATCACCTCTTTGTCGAAGAAGTTCCTCGCCAGCTCCCGTACGGCCTCGACCTCGTCGTCGCTCCACGCGGCGCGCACCATCGTCATCGTCCTTCGTCTCGTGCCCAGGCCGGAGCCACCGGCCCTCCCGGGACCAGCGTGAACCACTATTGGCGCTATGTCAACAACACCGCTCAGTCCGCGCCGCGACCCCCGCGCCGACAACGCCCGATCGAGTACTCGCCCCGCTGACAACCCCCGCGATCACCGGGACCGAGCCGGGGCCGACGCCGATCCGGCCGACCGGCGCGCGGCCGACCACGCGGATGATGCGACAATAGGACGCCACTCCACCAGCGTACGAAGGACCGAATCCCAGCACGATGGCCGACCACCACCCGACGACCGCCGCGGTATCGCCGGACACCGCCATCGACCCCGACGAACTCGCCGTCTGCCTGCGCGTGCTCGACCAGGCCGGGCAACTCGACAAGGACCACCCCGACTCGCTCGCCGTGCAGCGCGCCGTGGGGTACCTGTTCAAGCAGCTCAAGCGCCGACGACGGATCGAGACCCGCGACGCCAAGGCCGCCGCCGACCGCGCCGTCGTCGCCGGAACCGCCACCGGCTCCCCGAACCGCATCGACGACGAGACCGCCGGAATCCCCTTGTCCTCCAACACCACCGGAGGCACCGCCGGTGAACTCATCCGGCCGCGACCCTGCTACATCTGCAAGCAGCGCTATACCCACGTCGACGCCTTCTACCACCAGCTCTGCCCCGACTGCGCCGCCACCGGCCACGCCAAACGCGACGCCCGCACCGACCTGCACGGCCGCCGCGCGCTGCTGACCGGCGGCCGCGCCAAGATCGGCATGTACATCGCGCTGCGACTGCTGCGCGACGGCGCCCATACCACCGTCACCACACGATTCCCCAACGACGCCATCCGCCGATTCGCCGCGCAGCCCGACAGCGCCGACTGGCTGCACCGCCTGCGCATCGTCGGCATCGATCTCCGCGATCCGGCGCAGGTGGTAGCGCTCGCCGACGACGTAGCGGCGCAGGGCCCACTGGACATCCTCATCAACAACGCCGCCCAGACCGTCCGCCGCTCCCCCGGCGCGTACAGCGCGCTCGTGGAGGCGGAGGCCGGGCCGCTGCCCGCGGGCGCACTCCCGGACACCATCAGCTTCGGCAAGACCATGCAGGCCCACCCGACCGCGCTCACCGCCTCCCTCGGTTCGGCGCTGTCGGCCACCGAGGTCACCGAACTCGCGCTCGTCGCGGGATCGGCCACGCCCGAACGGATCTCCCGCGGCGTCGCCATCGATGCGGGCGGCCTGGTCCCCGACCTCGCGCACACCAACAGCTGGGTGCAGAACGTCGCCGAGGTCGACGCCACCGAACTGCTCGAGGTGCAGCTCTGCAACTCGGTGGCCCCGTTCCTCCTCGTCTCGCGATTGCGCCCCGCCATGGCGGCCGCCCCCGCGCGCCGCAAGTACGTCGTGAACGTCTCGGCCATGGAGGGCGTCTTCAGCCGCGGCTACAAGGGCCCCGGCCACCCCCACACCAATATGGCCAAGGCGGCGCTGAACATGCTCACCCGCACCAGCGCCCGGGAAATGTTCGAAACCGACCGCATCCTGATGACCGCCGTCGACACCGGCTGGATCACCGATGAGCGCCCGCACTACACCAAGCTCCGCCTCGCCGAGGAGGGCTTCCACGCGCCCCTCGACCTCGTCGACGGCGCCGCCCGCGTCTACGACCCGATCATCCGCGGCGAGCATGGCGAGGACCTGTTCGGCTGCTTCCTCAAGGACTACCAACCCTCCAATTGGTGAACCGCGGTTCCGCGAAACCTGGTCTGGCCCTTCCTCTTGGCTTGTTTTGAGTGAGTCTCATTCGCGACTCGGACTGGTGATTACATGTTTAGATGCGCATAGGTCGATAAAGGTATCAAATTACACGCTTTCTCGGATCGGCACGCTCCGCACAACCGCGTGCGCCGCAGGTTCAGGCCCACACACTTCAGTGACGCGTAGGAGTTCACCTCGCCCCGGCCTCGCCCTCCCCTATCCGGAGCTGTCCCTGAAAGGCCACTATCGCTCCCCTGCGCCTTGCCGACAGATCGGCAGTTTCATGCATTGATGCGCATATAGGAGTACTGGTATTGCTCACGGACGAGCTCAGCAGCAGGGCCGACTGCGTGCGCACCAGGACTACCTGCGGTTACGCTGGTACCTGTGATGTACCGGCTGCTGGCCGACGCCACCGCGGGAGTGCACTTCCTGTTCGTCGTCTATCTGGTGACGGGCGGATTTCTGGCGTGGCGGTGGCGCTGGACGATCTGGACGCATCTGGTGGCGGTCCTCTGGGGTTTCAGCACGGTCCTGGTCGGGGTCGACTGCCCGCTCACCCACCTCGAGAACTGGGCCCGTCATCGTGCCGGTCAGGAGGGGTTGCCGCCGAGCGGCTTCATCGACCATTACATCACCGGCGTGCTCTATCCCCGCGACGCACTGGATCTCGTGCGGCTGCTGGTGGTGATCGTCGTGCTGGCGTCGTGGGCGGGGCTGTATCGGCGCTCGCGGCTCACGGCGGCCGGGGTTCCTCGGTCCCCGGTGTGAGCGTCAGTTCAGCCGAGCCGCGATGAACTCCGCCAGCTCCGGCACCCGTTCGTCCAGATAGAAGTGTCGACCGGGGAAGATCGCCAGCTCGAAGTCGCCCGCCGTGTGTTCGCGCCAGCGGTCGGCCTGTTCCGGGGTCAGGGTGGGGTCGGCGTCGCCGAGCAGCGCGGAGATGTCGCAGCGCAGCGGGTCTCCCGGTGTGCAGGTGTAGGTCTCGACGGCGCGATAGTCGTTGCGGACGGCGGGCAACACCAATTCGGCCAGGCCGGGCTCGCCGCGCAGCACGGCCACCGTCGCGGGATCGTTGGCCAGCCGCTCCAATTCGGCGATCAGGTCCGCGTCCGGCGCATCGTGCAGCCGTCCCGGATAGGGGTCCGACGGCGCGATCCGGCCGGAGGCGAACAGCCGAATCGGGTTGCGCCCCTGGGCTTCCAGGCGCCGGGCGGTCTCGAAGGCCACGGTGGCGCCCATGCTGTGCCCGAATAGCGCCAGATCCTCGCCGGGGCTCCAGGCCCGCAGATCACACACCACCCGGTCGGCCAATTCCCCGATATCGGCGACCATCGGTTCGCCGAGCCGGTCCTGGCGCCCCGGATATTGCACCGCGACCACCGTGACATCGTCGCCGAGGTGCTGCGCCAGTGCGTGATAGGCGCTCGCCGAGCCGCCACCCGGCGGGAAGCACACCAGCACCGCCCGCGGCTGTGCCGCGCTCCGCAGCTCGCGCAGCCACTCGGCGCCCTCGATGGATCGCGCCACGCTCGGGCCTCCTTCCGTACACATCTCTCGACCTGCCGGGGAACCCGGATCGGTGACCGATCGCGAGCTTACTTCCCGCGCAGGGTCTTCACCGCCAGTTCCACATCCTCGCCGTGCAGCAGGTCGCCCGCGGGCGCGAGCAGGTGGAGCATCGCGAAACCCTGGAACAGCACGAAGTAGACCTTCGCCACGGCCCGCGCCTCCTGGGCCGACAGCTCCGGATGCACGTCACGCAGGGCCGCGGCCATATCCGCGTAGGCACCCGCGGTCGCTTCGGACAGATAGGCCTGCAATTCCTCGGAGCGGGCGATCCGAACCCCGTTCTCGAGGCTCAGCAGCAGCTGCTCGTGATTCTTCTGGACGACGTCGAGCATGCCGTTCCACGTGGGCCCGATGGAGTCCCACAGCGAGCGCCCCTCCCCCGCGTCCCGGATCGCCTCCTCGACGCCGTCGCCGATCTCGCTGCCGACCCCTTCGGTGACTGCCTCCGACACCAGCCGGTCCTTGGATCCGAAGTGATAGCCGATGGCGGCCAGGCTGACGCCCGCGGCGGCGGCGATATCGCGCGCGGTCACCTTTGCCAGCCCCCGTTCGAGAATCGCCTTGCGAGCACCGGCCAAAAGGTCTTCCCGATTTCCCATCACCCCACCCTACCAGCGTCTTAGACATTTGTACTAGACATATGTGCCAGTCCCTGTTAGACATTTGTCTAAGACGTTCGAACCAAAGAACAGGACGACATCGTGAACAGCTCCGCACCCGCTCCGCACATCCTGGTCTCCGGCGGCGGCATCGCCGGTAATGCCGTTGCGCTGCAACTGCTTCGGTCCGGAATTCGGGTCACCGTGGTCGAGCGGGCGCACGCCCCACGGCCCAGCGGCCAGGCCGTCGATCTGCGCGGTCCCAGCCGCGAGGTGGCCGAGCGCATGGGCCTGATGCCCGGCATTCGGAAGTACCAGCTCGAGGAGCTCGGCATCTCCTACGTCGACTCCCGGGGCCGCAATTACGCCAACATGTCGATGGAGGACTTCGACGGTCAGGGCCCGGTCGCGGAAATCGAGATCACGCGCGGCGACCTGAATCAGGTGCTACTGGACGAGGTCGCGGCGGTCGGGGGCGAACTCGACTATCGCTACGGCGAGTGGATCGAGGACCTCGCCCAGGATTCCGACGGCGTCGACGTGACCTTCCCGACCGGGCGCACGGAGCGTTTCGACCTGGTGATCGGCGCGGACGGCGTGCATTCGGCGACACGGCGTCTCGCCTTCGGGCCCGAGGAACGGTTCAGCACCTTCCTCGGCGGCTACGCCTCGTTCTTCACGATCCCGACCCCGCCGGGCGTGAAACCCGGCTGGTTCGCCATGCAGGCGGTGCCCAGCGCGGCCGTCGGCATCCGGCCGGACCGCGATCCCGACACCTCGAAGGCCATCCTTACGCTGCTGACCGACCCCGATCCGGCGCTGCGCCGCGATACCGCGGCTCAGCAGCGGCTCATTCACCGGATGCTGGGCGACGCCGGGTGGCACTCCCCCGCCATCCTCGCTGCCATGGCCAGCACGCCCGACTTCTACTTCGACGAGCTGGCGCGCATCGACATGCCGAGCCTCGCCGCCGGTCGGGTGACCCTGGCGGGTGACGCCGGGTACTGCGGGTCGCCGATGACCGGCATGGGCACCGCGATGGCCATGGTGGGCGGGTACATTCTCGCGGGCGAAATCGCCGCCACCCCAGGCGATCTGCCCGCGGCGCTGCGCCGTTACGAGGACCGGGTCACCCCGTTCCTGGACGAGGCGAAGGAGCTGCCGGGCGGTGGCATCAAGATGATGCTGTCGCCCACGAACTTCGGCACCGCGCTGCGCCGCACCGCGAATCGGGTCATGATGTCGCGCATCATGCGGCCGGTGACGAAGAAGATCTTCTTCACCAAGACCGAGGGCTATGAGCTGCCGACGTACTGAACGGTCGGTCACCCGGGAACTTCGGCGTCGCGGGCGCTCATTAGGCTCGAACCGTGCGGCAGCAGATCATCACCGATGTCGATACCGGGATCGACGACGCGCTGGCCCTGCTGTATCTCCTGGCGAGCCCGGAGGCCGAGATCGTCGGGATCGCCGCCACCGCGGGCAATGTCCCGGCGAATCAGGTGGCGGCCAACAACCTCGCGCTCCTGGACCTGTGCCGGGCACCGGATATCGAGGTGGCCCTCGGCGCCGAATCCCCGCTGGCGATACCGTTGCGCACCACCGAGGACACCCACGGGCCGCAGGGCATCGGATACGCGCAGTTCCCGCCGTCGGCGCGGACGCTGTCCGACCGGTCCGCGGCGCGGCTGTGGGTGGATCTCGCGCGTGCGCATCCCGGAGAGATCATCGGGCTGTGCACGGGTCCGCTCACCAATCTGGCGCTGGCCCTGCGCCTGGAACCGCGACTGCCGCAGTTGCTTCGACGGTTGGTCGTGATGGGCGGAGCGTTTCACCGGCCCGGCAATACCACGCCGACCAACGAGTGGAATGTGCATGTCGATCCCGAGGCGTGGAAGGAGGTCTTCGACGCCTTCGCCGCGGCGTCCGCCGACCGCAGGCCGCTGGTCTGCGGGCTCGACATCACCGAGACCATCGAGATGTATCCCGAACACGTGGCTCGTCTGGCCCAACGGGCGGAAAGCGTTCCGGTGGAACATCTTTCCGAATCCGATGCCCGGGGAGCCGGCTCGCAGGCCGGTAACCCCGTCGTCCGGTTCGTCACCGATGCCGTCCGATTCTATTTCGAGTTTCATCGCGACCACGGGCAGCCGTACCTGGCGCATATGCACGATCCGTTCGCGGCCGCGCTCGCGCTCGATCCCACCCTCGCGGTGACCCGGCCCGCCACCGTCGACGTCGAGCTGGGCGGGACGCTCACCCGGGGCGCCACCATCGCGGACTGGGCCGGTATGTGGGGCCGGGAACCCAATGCGGACATCGCGATCGGCACCGATCCGCCCGCGTTCTTCGATCGGCTCATCGAGCGAGTCGGGGACCTCGCACGCAACGCCTATCCGCCAGCGCGGGACAGGAGGCTCGTTGAGCGTCGACGGTGACCACGACACGGCGCACATCACCGAGTTCCGCCAGCGGCTCCGGCTGTCCGGGCTCATCGATGTGTGACGACGAGCAGGTGCGGCTGAAGACGCTGCGCGGCTTCGGTGTTCGGGCCTTCACGTCACTGGTCTACCCGCACAAGCCGGATATGGCGGCCTGGCTCAACGAGTGGGCCGCCGACTTCGCCGCCCGCACGCCGGACTGCCTGCACACCGCGACGTTTTTCCCGGAGCGGCACGCCGACAGCTTCGTGGAGGCCGCGATCGAGGCCGGTGCGCGAATCTTCAAGGTGCACATCCAGGTCGGCGATTTCCATCCGCGCGATCCGCGGCTCGACGAGGTGTGGGGCATGCTGGCCGACGCCGGGATTCCGGTGATCATCCATTGTGGATCGGGCCCCGCGCCGGGCGAATTCACCGGTCCCGGGCCCATCGCCGAACTGCTGCGGCGGTATCCGCGACTGCGCCTGATCATCGCACACATGGGCGCTCCCGAGTACTCCGAATTCCTGGATATCGCCGAGCGATTCAACGGCGTCCACCTGGACACCACCATGAACTTCACCGACTTCTTCGAAGCCGACGATCCCTTCGTCGGCGAACGCGGCCGCCTGCGCCATTTCGGCGATCGCATCCTCTTCGGCAGCGACTTCCCCAATATCCCGTACCCCTACGGACATGCCCTCTACGCCCTGGAACGCCTCGACCTGGGCGAGGAGTGGCTGCGGAACGTCTGCTATCACAACGCCGCCCGCACCAGGCACTCAGCGATCATACTCCCACGCCCGCCTCCCGGAAGATCGATCAACGTGAGCATGCGCTATGGCTATGGCTCTGGCTGTCGCAGCTATGCAAGGTCACCCCTCTCCACCAAGTCGATGTATGAGAATTCGTATCCGCCTTGGACGGTATCTTTCCGGTTGACGACCTCGAATGGGGTTTCCTCTTTGAAGAGGACTTCTTGCTCCTCTTTTTTGATCGTATACTTGGAGATATCCTTACCTGTTCGTGACACTATGCGGAACTGCGCATTTCCGGGAAACCTCGCATGTGGGTTGGCGGCGGTGCTCAGAAAGGCTCGATCTCTGACGACGTTCCCCTTCTGGTAGAGCGCCAGCATATCGTCTGATAAGTAGGTGCCTCTGTAGACAACTCCTTTGTGGTCCGGCAGCTTTTCGAGGGCTGCTCTGATATGTTCGATCTGTTGACCCCGCCAATCGCCCAGCGGGCCGCCTTCTCTAAGAGCGCGGTTGTGACCTGCGAAGTTGAATGCGGCGTATCCTTTCAGCGCATCCTCCTCCGCCGAGAGGAGACGTGAGCGGGGCTGCACACCACCAGCTTTGCCGCCTGCTGACGTGATATTAGGATGCGCCCCTCGAGTCCAGCGTTCGAATGTTGCCGTCAACTCGTTGCGTATTTCCCTGAAGGCTTCTGAACGCTGAGGTTGTGTGTCGCCACCGCCGGCGCCCGCCCCGAGGACCCGCTTACGCCCCGCCAGGTCGGCCTCTTGTGACTGCTGTACAACACCCTTTCGCAGCTTGTCAGCGACCTCATGGGTGGCCTTCGCATCGGCCTTTCCGGCCTCTTTCAGTCGAGCAACCGGCGGGGCAACCCGTTTCCGAAAGAGATCGATAAGAACTCTACTGATCCGCACTTGTCCCCTCGACCCATGACATCAACGAACTTGGTGCGGCCACGATACATAAAAGCCGGCTCCGTGACATAGAATTCACATTACCTGTCACATACACTGCCGACCGGGTCTGGTCCGCCTACGCCGTCAGCGGGTTCGCCCGACGCGGGGACGACCGGCATTGTCGGCGGCGCGGTCGAGGCGTTCATCGACAGCATCCCCACGGCGACAACCCGCGCCAGCTAACGCCGAAACCCTCGCCCACCTGGTCGCGGCGACCGGGTCCACCCATCCGGTCACCGAACTGGAACCCGACCACTACGCGGCAGTGATGGCTCGGTGGAACCGGGCAGCGGCCGCCACCTGGAACCGGCACCTGGCCGCGCTGACCTCCTTCACCACCTGGACGCAGCGACAGAAACTACTCGCCGCCAACCCCGCGCGGCGGTTGACCCGCCGCAAGCCCGCGTACAGCGGCGACCGATCCGTACCGCGCGCCCGCGTGCAGTAGCTACTGGCCGATCCCGGCATCCGCTGCGGGAACGGGTCTTGTGGCAGATGCTCTACGACACCGCCGCCCGAGCCGAGGAGATCCTTTACGCGCTGGAACGCCTCGACCTGGGCGAGGAGTGGCTGCGGAACGTCTGCTATCACAACGCCGCCCGGCTCTTCGGGATCGGCTAGGCCGGCAGCGGCCGCGCCAGCGGGGTCGGTTCGCTCCGGCCGCGCAGCGTCACCGATTCGCCCAGCCGCCAGTGCTTCCGCTCGGATTCGTCGGCCGCGGCGAGGGTCGCGCCGGACGCGAGCACCCGGCCGGACTCCTGCTTGGACAGCTCGCACAGCCGCGCGGCCTGGTTGACGGGGTCGCCGATCACGGTGAACTCGTAGCGCCGATGCGCACCGACGTTGCCCGCCACCACGGACCCGGCGGCGACCCCGATTCCGGCGTCGAATTCCGTTGCGGCGCCGGACAGTCGGGAGCGGATCGCCCGGGCGGCGGCCAGCGCCGCGCCCGCTGCGTCCGACAGCGGCGCCGGGGTGCCGAAGATCGCGAGCGCGGCGTCGCCTTCGAACTTGTTGATCAGGCCGCCGTGCCGTTCCACCTCGTCCACCACGATGCCGAAGAAGTCGTTCAGGAGTGCGACGATCTCGTTCGCGGGCCGGGCCGCCGCCATGGTGGTGGATCCGATGATGTCGATGAACAGCGCGGCCGCCTCGACCTCCTCGCCGCCCAGTTCCGGGTTGCGGGCGAGGGCGGCGGCCGCGACATCGTCGCCGACGTGGCGGCCGAACAGATCCCGCACCCGCTCCCGCTCCCGCAGGCCGTCCACCATGCGGTTGAATCCGCTCTGCAGTTCGCCCAATTCGGTGCCGTCGAACACGGTGACCGCGACGTCGAGGTCGCCGTCCTCGACCCGGCGCAGGGCGCGGCGCACGGTGCGGATCGGCGCGAGGCTGGCGGCCAGAGTCTGCATCATCAGCAGCAGCCCGAACACCAGTGTCGATCCGCCCAGCGACAGCACGCAGATCGCGAGCCGCTGGGTGCTGATATCCATCGGCGTGAGCGCGAGCACCGCGAGGACCATCATCACGGCGACGGGAACGCCCGTGCCGACCACCCACACCACGATCGATCGCCCGAAAACGCCGCTGCCGCGCCGCCGCCGCGACGGCGCCGCCTCGAGCACCCGAGTCGTGACCGGCCGCAGGGCGAACTCGGCGACCAGGTAGCTGAAGGCGCACACGACAACGAGCGTGAATCCCAGGCCCAGCAGGATCTTGGGGATCAGCGCCGGATCCGCCAGGCCGTACAGCGGCGTCAGCACCGCCGCGCCCCCGGCCCAGAGCACCGCCTGCAGCATCACCAGTCGGCGGGGCACCGCCGCGGCCGCGGCCTGTTCCGGCTCGGTCGGCACGCGGTCCGGATCCGCCGTCGCCCAGCGCAGCGCCCGCAGGCCCGACGCCGTGCCCCAGACTGTCCCGATCAGCACGGCCGCGGTCGAGTACAGCGGTGTCGCGACGAAGTTCTGCGGTATCAGGGTGCGGCTGAATACCGACGGCCCGGGCAGGACGAAGCCCACGAGGGCGATCACCACGGCGATCCCGGTCAGATTCGCCGCCAGCAGCGGCACCGTCAGCAGCAGCTGCACCCGCACCCGGCGCCTACCGGATGTCTCGTCGGCCGATCCGAGCAGCCTCGAACCCCACGGTGCGGGGCCCAGCGCCGCGGGCGTCACTTCACTATCGACCACGGGTGCAGCTTAAGCGGGGAGAGGGCATACCCGCCGGAGGCACAACCTCGGCGACCTCCCCGGTGACCAACCGACGGCGGTCCGGACAGGTCAGCGAGAGACGACCCATGCCGCGTGGCGAGCTGTGCCGCGGGCCGGTAGCGGGCCGGGCGGGTATACGCACCGACGTACCGCAGCACCAGAACGTATCCAGTTGCAGCGCATGGTATCTGCGGCCCAGCCGGTCCACGCCGCCGACGTCACGATGCAGGTCCCGGATGTGCTGGCCGCGCGCCGCCGCGTCCGGTTCCAGGATGGTCGCCCAGATCTGGGCACCGAGCGCACGATACGCGCGAACGGTTCGGCAAAGAAGGCGGAACGCGCCTCCACCCGGTTCAGCGCTCGTCGAAGGCGCGCAGAATCTCCTCGGCGGCCAGGGCGGGGGTGAGCGAACCGTCGCGGACCGCCTTCTCCACCTGTCCCCGAATCGATTTCACGCCCGGGTTGTCGGCGAGCCGCCGCAGCAGCTGGTCATGCACCATGGTCCAGGTCCAGTCCACCTGCTGGCGTCGGCGCTTCTCGGCGAACTCGCCCGCTTCGGTGAGCACCCGGCGATGCTCGAGCACCGTATCCCAGAACCGGTCCAGGCCCGTGCCGTTCAGCCCGCTCATGGTGAGTACCGGTGGCCGCCACAGCGATTCGCGCGGGTGGATGAGCCGCATGGCGCCCTGCAGCTCGCGCGCGGCCGCCTTCGCCTCGATCTCGTGCCTGCCGTCGGCCTTGTTCACCGCGACCAGGTCGGCCAGCTCCAGCACGCCTTTCTTGATGCCCTGCAACTGATCTCCGGTGCGGGCCAGGGTGAGGAAGCAGAACACGTCGACCATATTGGCGACTGTCACCTCCGACTGCCCGACGCCGACGGTCTCCACCAGGATCACGTCGTAGCCCGCGGACTCCAGCAGCACGATAGTCTCGCGCGTCGCCTTCGCCACCCCGCCGAGCGTTCCGGCGGTCGGCGACGGCCGGATGTAGGCGTCGCGCTCCAGCGAGAGCTTCGCCATCCGGGTCTTGTCGCCGAGGATCGACCCGCCCGTCCGGGTCGAGGAGGGATCCACCGCCAGCACCGCGACCCGATGTCCCGCCTGGATCAGCGACATGCCGAGCGCGTCGATGAAGGTCGACTTGCCCACGCCCGGAACGCCGGTGATGCCCACCCGGTTCGACTCGACCCGCGCGGTATCGGTACCGACCGCCAGCAGCAGCCGCTGCGCGGCGTCCCGGTGGTCGGCCCGGGTCGACTCGACCAGCGTGATAGCCCGTGCCAGTGCGGCCCGTTCGCCGCCGCGCACGGCCTCGGCCAGCTGCTCGACATCGACCTGACGGCGCCGCGCCGCCCTGCCCCCGGAGCCCGGCGAGTCGCCCCCGCCCGGCGCCGCGCGCCCGGCCGCGTTGCTCGCTCGCGCGCGCTCGCTCATTCCGCTCCGGAGGACGCGCCGATCTCGTGGCCCAGCTCGCCCGCCAGCTTCTTCAGCAGGTCCACCGCCGCATCGGCGATCACCGTGCCGGGCGGGAAGATCGCCGCCGCGCCCGCCGCGTACAACTCCTCGAAGTCCCCGGGCGGGATGACGCCGCCGACGATCACCATGATGTCGGACCGTCCGACGTCGGCCAGCGCCTGCCGCAGGGCCGGCACCAGCGTGAGGTGACCGGCCGCGAGCGACGACACGCCCACCACGTGCACGTCGTTGTCGGTTGCCTGCCGCGCCACCTCGTCCGGGGTTTGGAACAGCGGGCCCACGTCGACGTCGAAGCCGAGATCGGCGAAGGCCGTGGCGATCACCTTCTGACCCCGGTCGTGGCCGTCCTGGCCCATCTTGGCCACCAGGATGCGGGGGCGGCGGCCCTCGGCCTCGGCGAACTCCTCCACCAGGTCGATCGCCCTGCTGATGTTGGTCACCTTCCCGGCCTCCTCGCGGTAAACACCTGAGAGAGTACGGATTTCGGCCTGATGGCGCCCGTACACCTTTTCCAGCGCGTCGGAGATCTCGCCGACGGTGGCCTTGGCGCGGGCGGCGTCGATGGCCAGGGCGAGCAGATTGTTCTCCATCCCGCCGCCCGAAGTCGCAGCGGCCCTGCTCAATTCGCCCAGCGCTCGCTCCACCTCGGTGGCATCGCGCTCGGCGCGCAGCCGCCGCAGCTTCGCCTCCTGCTCGGCGCGCACCCGCGAGTTCTCGACCTTGAGCACCTCGATCCGCTGATCCTCGTCGACCTGGTACTTGTTCACGCCGATGACCGGCTGCTGCCCGGTATCGATGCGGGCCTGGGTGCGGGCGGCGGCCTCCTCGATGCGCAGCTTCGGGATACCCTCCGAAATCGCCTGCGCCATACCGCCGTGCGCCTCCACCTCGGCGATATGCGCGCGGGCCCGCTCGGCGAGCTGGTGGGTCAGCCACTCGAGGTAGTACGAGCCGCCCCACGGGTCGATCGGCCGGGTCGTATTGGACTCCTGCTGGATCAGCAGCTGGGTGTTGCGGGCGATGCGGGCGGAGAAGTCCGTCGGCAGCGCCAGCGCCTCGTCGAGCGCGTTGGTGTGCAGCGACTGGGTGTGCCCCTGGGTCGCGGCCATCGCCTCCACGCAGGTGCGGGCGACATTGTTGAATACGTCCTGCGCGGTCAGCGACCAGCCCGAGGTCTGCGAATGGGTGCGCAGCGACAGTGATTTCTGACTCTTGGGCTCGAACTTCGACACCAGCTCGCTCCAGAGCAGCCGCCCCGCACGCAGTTTCGCGACCTCCATGAAGAAGTTCATGCCGATCGCCCAGAAGAACGACAGCCGCGGCGCGAACTGGTCGATCTCCATCCCCGCGTCCAGCCCGGCGCGAATGTACTCGACGCCGTCGGCGAGGGTGTAGGCCAGCTCCAGATCCGCTGTGGCACCGGCCTCCTGGATGTGATAGCCGGAGATCGAGATCGAGTTGAACTTCGGCATCTTCGCCGAAGTGTAGGCGAAGATGTCGGAGATGATCCGCATCGACGGCTTCGGCGGATAGATATAGGTGTTGCGGACCATGAACTCCTTCAGAATGTCGTTCTGAATCGTTCCGGCCAGCTGTTCGGGCTTGACGCCCTGCTCCTCCGCCGCGACCACGTACAGCGCCAGGATCGGCAGCACCGCCCCGTTCATGGTCATCGACACCGACACCTGGTCCAGCGGGATGTGGTCGAACAGCTCCCGCATGTCCAGGATCGAATCGATCGCCACACCGGCCATGCCGACGTCACCGGTCACGCGCGGATGGTCGGAGTCGTAGCCGCGGTGCGTCGCGAGGTCGAACGCGACCGACAGGCCCTTCTGCCCGGCGGCCAGATTGCGCCGATAGAAGGCGTTGGAATCGGCCGCGGTGGAGAAGCCCGCGTACTGGCGGATCGTCCACGGCTGGTTGACGTACATCGTCGGGTAGGGCCCGCGCAGGAACGGCGCGACACCCGGGACCGAGTCCAGCGGATACCCTTGTGCCGCAATGCGGTCGCGGTCGGCCTTCGTGAATACCGGTGGCACGTCGATGCCTTCGGGCGTCGGCCACACCAGCTGTTCGGGCGCATAGTGATTCGCTGCCGCGGCGGCCTTCACGAACGCCTCGACCTGCTCGCCACCGACCTCCGCCGCGCCGGGGCTGTCCAGTGGAACCTCGGCGAAGCTGCCGATCTGGTGCTTGATCTCCCGTGTGGTCATCTACGCTCCCACCTTCTCGAGCAGGCCGGACAGGGCTGCCACCGCGTCCATGCGGGCCGTGAGGAATCCGTCCGGCCGCTGCGTGCCCGACAGCTCGGCGACCGCCTTCTCCGGTCCGGCCAGCAGCACCGTGGCCACGCCCGCGCTGCGCAGCTGCTCCACCGCCGCGCCCGCCTCCGCCGCGTAGCGCGCGTCGGTGCCGCACAGCACCGCGATGGTGCTCGCGGATTCGCTTGCCGCCGCGCCGATTCCGGCGATCTCCAGGGCGCCCGGATTGACCGCCTCGATACCGCCGGAGGCGAGCAGGTTCGCGGTGAACGTGACCCGCACATTGTGCTCGGCCACCGGACCCAGCGGAATCAGCACCGCCCGCGGGCGGGCGCCGCGCGCGGCCAGGTAGGCGTCGGACCGGTTGCGCAAAGCCTCGAACGCCGCGCCGTAGCGGGCCACCGCTCCGGGCAGCCGCGCCGCCTCCGACAGCGGTTCCTCGGCCAGGTTCGGGAATTCGTTCACGCCGGTGACGGCCGTCTTCCGGTGCGCCACATCGGCTTCGCGCCGCTCCCGCACGGCCGCGATGCGCTCGACCAGCAGTCCCGATTCGAGCGCGGCCAGGTAGCCTCCGGCGCGCTCGATCTCCTGCATGAACTCCCACGCCCGATGCGCCAGTTCGTCGGTCAGGCTCTCCACGTACCAGGATCCGGCGCCGGGGTCGCGCACGTGCCCTAGGTGCGACTCTTCGAGCAGCAGCAGCTGGGTGTTGCGGGCCATCCGGTCCGAGAACGCCTGCGACACCTCGAGTTCGCCGGGCGGCAGCGCCGAGTCGAAGGGCAGCACGGTCACGTAATCGGCGCCGCCCACGCCCGCGCCGAAGGCGGCCAGCGTGGTGCGCAGCATGTTCACCCACGGGTCGCGCTGGGTCATCATCGCCGCCGAGGTCACCGCGTACTGCGGCGCGTTGCCGAACGCCGGGGCGCCCAGCTCGTGCGCCACCCGCGCCCACAACCGCCGTCCCGCCCGGAATTTCGCGATGGTCTCGAACTGGTCGTCGGTGGCGGCGAACCGGAACATCAACTGGCCCAGCGCATCCGCGGCATCGACCCCGGCATCGGTGAGCGCCCGCAGGTACTCCAGGCCCGCGGCGACCGCCGCGCCCAACTCCTGCGCGGCGGCGGCGCCGTCGTTGTGGAAGGCGACGCCGCACACGGTGACGGCGCGCACCGTCTCCGGCCGCGCGATCGCCTGCCGCGCCAGCGCCACCGCGGCATCCATCTCGATGTGGGACGTGCCGTTGAACCGGCTGGTCAGGGGTGTCGCCCCGAGCGCGACCTGGATATCGGCCCGATTCGACGCCGCGGCGCCCTGCGGGAGGTCATAGCCGTCCAGGATCGAGAACAGCTGCGCCGCCGCACCGTTCAGGTCCGCTCCCGCGTCCAGCACCAGCGGCGCCAGTTCGAACAGCAGCCCGCGCAGCGCGGTCGGCAGGTCCGCCACGGCGACCCCGTGCTCCCCCGCGCCCAGCCACACCGCGCTCACGCCGCTCTCCAGGGCCGCCATGATCTCGCGGTTCACCTCGGCGCCGTCGCCGAACCGGGCGCCGACGTACCAGCCGCGCCGCACGTCACGGGTGCCGTCCGAGCCACGCACGAACGGGAACTCGCCCGGCAGCGGCTGCTCGGGCAGTTCGTCGCGCCGGGTGTAGAGCGGGGCCACGGTCAGCCCGTCGTAGGTCGAGGCCTCGAGCAGCTGCTCCGGCTCGTCACCGAGCTCGGACGCGTCCACCTTGCGGGCCTTGGCCAGCACCCCGGCCACGCCCTTGCGCCATGCGGCATATCCGGGCACGACGTCAGTGCCCGGATCCGAACCAGTCGGCATCGCTGCTGTTCCTCTTCCACTCGATCCGATACTTCAGCTGTACCGGATATCTGGGCGTAAACCCAACCCTTCGCACCGTCTTCGCAGCGCGTTGTGTGTATCGTTCACATTGCGCTTCCAGTACGGTACAAGCAGGTCAGAGGGCATTTCAGTTAACGAGCATTCCTCCGTCTCACCTTGATGCTAACCGCCCGGCCGGTCCCGTTCCGCGCAGCCTCCCGCTACCAACCGGTAACCTCGCGCGGTGCTCCGGTAGCCTGGCTCGGTGCTGAGGAGAGCAGGTGCGGTGCTGTCGAGGGTCCGCGATCGGCGCGCGCTGGCGCTGCTGATGCTCGGCGGCGCCCTGGTCGCCGTCGCCCTGCTGGCGCCGCACCCCGCCCCGCAGCAGATCCGAGACTGGGCCGATTCGGTCGGCCCGCTGTTCCCCTTGGTGTTCTTCGCGGTGCACGCGATCGTGACGGTCGCGCCGTTCCCGCGCACGGTGTTCACGCTCAGTGCCGGGCTGCTGTTCGGCCCGATCCTCGGTATCACCGTAGCCGTCGCCGCGACGACCCTCAGCGCCGTACTCGCACTGCTGCTTGTGCGTGCGCTCGATCGGGACCAGGTCGCGGCCCGGCTCACCCACCCCGCGGTACGGGCCGTGGACCGTCGGCTCGAACGCCGCGGCTGGCTGGCGGTGGGCTCGCTGCGCCTGATCGCACCGGTACCGTTCTCGGTGATCAACTACTGCGCGGGCCTGTCGTCGGTGCGCATGCTGCCGTACCTGCTCGCTACCGTGGTCGGCATCCTCCCCGGCACCATCGGCGTGGTGGTGCTGGGCGACGCGCTGACCGGCCGCACCGAGCCCGGGTTGCTGGTCTTGTCGGGTGTGTGCATCACCATCGGCGTCCTGGGCCTGGTCGTCGATGCGCGCTGGGGCGCGGACCAATTCGCGGTGACCGACGCACCCGTCGAACCACGGGCCGCGGCAGCTCCTGACGCAACGCCGGTCCACAACACCACGCACTGAAACCCTTCGACGGGCTGTGCGGCGACTCGCCCGGAAACTCGAGTGACTGCGCGGCGAGGGCGATGACACCATGCCGGTCATGCCCCTACATCCCGACCCCACCCTCGAGGAACTTCGCCGCGATCCGCTGCCGCTGCGCGGGCGCACCGCACTGGTCACCGGCGCCAGCAGGCGCGGTGGTATCGGATATGCGGTGGCGCGACGGCTGGCCGCCTACGGTGCGAGTATCTACCTGCATCACCACGTTCCCCACGATGCGGAACAGCCCTGGGGCGCCGACCGTCCCGAGGAGGTCGCGGCGGGAGTCCGTGCGGCGCTGACCGATCCGAACGCGCGTGTCGCGCACGGCCCCGGCGACCTGTCCGACCCGCGGGCTCCCGCCCGGCTGCTGACCGAGGCGGCAGAGGCATTGGGCGACATCGACATTCTCGTCGCCAATCACGCGCTCAGCGGCGGAGACGGCGCCCTCGACACCATCGACGCCGACATGCTCGACGCGCACTGGGCCATCGATACGCGCTCGACGGTTCTGCTGATCCAGGCGTTCGCCAGGACGCGGGCGGTCGCGCCGGGTGGCCGGGTCGTCATGATGACCTCCGGGCAGGACATCGCCGACGGCATGCCGGGCGAGTTCGCGTACGCGTTGCAGAAGGGCGCGCTCGCGTCGATAACCCGCACTCTCGCAACGACTTTGGCGGACCGCCGGATCACGGTGAACACCGTCAATCCCGGCCCGGTCGACACCGACTACATGACCGGCACCGACTACGAGTACGTCGCGTCCCTGTTCCCGGCGGGGCGATGGGGCATGCCCGACGATCCGGCCCGCCTCATCGCCTGGCTGGCGACCGACGAGGCCGAGTGGATCACCGGCAACGTGATCGACTCCGAGGGCGGGTTCCGCCGCTGGCCCCCGGAGGGCCTGGGCTGACGCGGTCGGTTCGTCCTCCCGGCAACCCACGAACGGGTGCCGTTGGGCTCGATCGTAGGTTGGCGGGGATGCCGAGTTCGTCCAGCTCGGCCTGCAGGTTGTAGGCGCGGTATCAGTCCGGCCCGCCGACCTGGGTCGGGCGTTGTTCGCCGAGTTCGGCGTGCAGGCCCGCCAGGAGCGCCCGGAGCAACTCGGTGAGTTCGCGCTGCTGCCGCGCGTCGAGGCGGGACACCAGTTCCGCCTCGCGGCCCAGCACGCCGTCCACCAACTGTTCGACGAGTTCGTGTCCCGCGGGGGTCAATTCGACATCGACCCGCCGGGAACCGTCGCCGCGGGTGGCCCGGGTGACCAGCCCGTCACGCGCCGCGCGGTTCACCCGCTGTGAGATCGCGCCCGCGGTCAGCAGGGTCGCCTCCGCCAGCTCCCGCGTCGTCAGCCGATACGGCGGGCCGCTGCGGCGCAGCACCGACAGCAGATCGAGGGTCGCGGCGTCGGCCCCGGCCCGCGCCAGCGTGCGACGACGCTCCTCGCCCAGCAGCTTGGCCGCATGCCAGATGCGCGTCACGATGCCGATGGATTCCACCTCCGTGCCCGGACGTTCGCGCGCCCACGCCAGGGCGATCGCATCGACCGGATCGTTCACGTCGAGATCCACACCGCAGCTCCTTGTTTAGGTCTAAACATCTGCTACGTTTAGACCTATACAAAGTACCGCAAGTACGACGGAGGTAATGAACGTGGGCAGAACCGTAGTGGTGACCGGCGGCGGAACCGGCATCGGCAAGGCGATCGCGCGGGCCTTCACCCAGGACGGCGACACGGTGGTGATCACGGGCCGACGCCAGCAGGTCCTCGATGACGCCGCGGCCGAAATCGGCGACACCGTACGCGGCGCCTGCTTCGATGCCACGGATCCGGAGCAGGTCGAGGCGTTCGCCGCCGCGATCGGACCCGTCGACGTCCTGATCAACAACGCGGGCGGCCAGACCGACTTCGACCGCGACGCCCCCGACTCGCTGCGGTCGGTGGCCGACGGCTGGCGGGCGAACCTCGACGCGAACCTGATGTCGGCGGTGCTGCCGACCGTCGCCTGCCTGGACGCCATGCGGCGGGGCGGATCGATCATCACGATCGGCTCGATCGCGGCCGACAAGGGTTCCGGTTCCTACGGCGCGGCGAAGGCCGCCGTCGCCTCCTGGAACGTCGATCTCGCCCGGACGGTCGGGCCGCTGGGCCTGACCGCCAATGTGGTCTCCCCCGGATACATCGCCGACACCGAGTTCTTCCGGGACAAGCTCACCGATGAGCGCCGCACCGCCCTGATCGACGCCACGTTCACCGGCCGGGCCGGATCGCCCGACGACATCGCCGCGACCGTGCGATTCCTCGCCTCCCCCGCCGCCCGTCAGATCACGGGACAGGTGCTCGCGGTCAACGGCGGCGAGCGCACCAGCCGCTGATCCACATGCCGCACCGGCGCATGACCGCCGCCGAACTGCGCACTCGGCTACAGGCGATCCTCGACGGCCCTGCGGCCGCTGCCCGCGAAACGGCCCCGCCACCCGATGCCCGGGGCGGCGGGGCCGTCGAAGTCTGGACTACCCGCGAAGCCTTACAGGTAGGCGCCGCAGGTGGGCCACGCACCCGGGCCCTGACCGGCGAGCACGTTCTCCGCGACCGCGATCTGCTCCTCGCGGCTGGCGTTCGCCGCGTTGCCCTCGCCGCCGTAGGCGTTCCAGGTGCTCTGGGTGAACTGCAGGCCGCCGTAGAAGCCGTTGCCGGTGTTGGCGCCCCAGTTGCCGCTGGCCTCGCACTCGGCGACGGCGTCCCAGTTGTGGCCGCTGTCCGCGGAGGCGGTGGCGGACAGGCCGAACGGCACGGCGACGAGCGCGGCGGCGACGCCGGCGAGACCGAAGGCGCGGGTACTGAACTTACGGTTCCGAGACATGTAGTAATTCCTGCCTGCGCCCAGCCGGCCCGGTCGATGTAGCGAACCGGGTCCCTGTCCCCAGTGAACGTCGGGGTCGAACTCGAACCGCGGGACAGGGTTGCCGGTGTTCGGCGATTCGAGTTTCAGCCCGGACTACCGGGCCGCCGACGACGGTAACGAACAAATCTCGATAGATCACGTTGCGGTAACAACCAAATAGTCTCGACCACCACGTGAGGAACTCGGCGTTTACGCAGCTGAAAAAGTCGCAACACGTATTACATACGCGTAGTTATCCTATCGTTATGTGATCGAGATCACTACGATATTGTGATCCAGGTCACGTTTAGGGCTACCGTCCGGCATCGCGCAACGTCCCTAACAGGGGTATTGATCGGGCGTGATATTCGATCTTGGTTACGAACTGGACAACCTGGGCGTCTTGATCCGTGCTCTCGTTTCATGGTCGATGCAGTGGCGTCCAAGTAGTCGACTGCCATTTCGGTCGACCGCGCCGCGCGCGATTACATTCCGCGCCGCGCGGTGCCGCGAAATTCATTGCGGCACGGAATGGCCCGAGGAGTTGTCCCATTCCGATCACGATGATTGTGACGCTGGGCGGCGAGCCCGAGGCGCGACAGGATCGAGCCGGACGGTCGTGGCCATGATTCCCGGAATCACCGATCGGCCGAGATCAGTTCAGCAGGAAGGTGAATCGCGTGCCCCGACCACCGACGGCCGTCGAGCCGCGTCCGGGCGGCCCGGCGCGTCCGCCCGCGCCCGAATCGGGTGGTCCGCCCGATTCCCCAGCGCCACAGGCTGCTTCGCCGGTCACGCGCGGCCGACGGCCGAGCCCGCGCGTCACACGCGTTGCGGTACGCGCACTTTCGCTCGCCGCGTTCGTCGCGCTGTGGTGGCTCGTCGCGGCCGCCGAGCTGATCGATCCGCGGTTCCTGCCGAGTCCCGGCGCGGTCTGGGACGCGTTCGCGCGGGCCGACAGCTGGCACCAGATCGCGCCGGGGGTACCGCGCGAGGTGCGCGGCGAGCAGAACTACTTCCTGTGGGAGCACCTGGTCGCCAGCCTGCAGCGCATCGCCGCCGGGGCGGGCGGCGCCGTGCTCCTGGGTCCCGTGCTGGGATTCGCGCTCGGCACGTCGAAAATCCTCGCGGCCGTGGTGGAGCCGTACCTGAACTGCTGCCCGCCACGCTGCCGGAAGTCCTCTCGGGTATCCGGGTCGCGGTCGGCTTCGCCTGATGGACGAACCGTTCGGCGCGCTGGACCAACTCACCCGGGAGCGGCTGCAGGTCGAACTGCTGCGGCTGTGGCACCGGGAGGGCAAGACCATTGTGTTCGTGACGCATTCGGTGGAGGAGGCGGTCTTCCTGTCGACGCGGGTGCTGGTGATGAGCGCGCGCCCCGGCCGCGTCATCGTCGATCGCCGTATCGAGCTGCCCGGGGACGGCGACGGCATCCGGGACCTTACGGTGATCGCGACGCCGGAATTCCAGGCCGTGAAGTCCGAACTCGCGCAGGCGATCTACGACGCCCACGAATGAAGGATGCCGTACCCCGTCACTGCCGCGCCCAGTCCCGCGAGGACGCTCACAACGATGTTCAGCACCGCGTAGAGGTAGCTGCGCTCCTCGGCGAGCCGGACGGTCTCGTAGCTGACGGTGCTGTAAGTGGTGAGCGCGCCGCAGAACCCGGTGCCCAGCAGGGCGAGAACCGGCGTCGACACCGCCGCACCGGTGAGGCCGCCGAGAATCAGGCAGCCGGTGACGTTGACCAGGAAGGTGCCCCAGGGGAAGACGCCGTCGTGGCGTCGCTGCACGGCGCGGTCGACGAGGTAGCGCAAGGGTGCGCCGACCATCGCACCGGCGAAGACGAGCAGCGGCGTCACATCGGCCTCCCGGATCCGGCGTGACCCTCGACCGAGCCTATGTCGGCAGCCCGGCTCCGGTGCGACGCACTGCGACTCCCGCGCCGCAGGCCCACGTAGCAGGCGCGGGTGAGGCGCATCGCCACGGCGGTAGCCAGCAGGGCGCCGACCAGCGTCCCCGCGAGATACCCGGATGCGACCAACAGGTCGCCGGGCCGCAGCAGCTCCCGAATCTCGTTGGCGTACGTGGAGAAGGTGGTGAACCCGCCGAGAATGCCCACGCCCAGGAACGGCCGGACCAGCGGGTGCGCGGGCCAGATCTCCGCGACGGCCACCATCAGCACGCCGATCAGGAAGCAGCCGGTGACATTGGTGACGAACGTGGCCCACGGATACTCGCCCGGATGCGTCGGCCACCACTGCGCCAGGCCGTACCGCGCCAGTGCGCCGAGACCACCGCCGAGGGCGATGACCAGCACCACCGAGAGATCCGGACGGTCGGTTTTTCTACCGGTCACAGCTGCTCCTACACGAAACGACCCACGGGTTCACATCGGTAGGGACTGTCGGCGGCGGATACGCCGCGGTTGTTCCGGACCGGGCCGGAGCGGCGAGCCCCACCGCCGCATCCGCAGTCCAGTTAACCAGACGCCCGTGCCGCTATCGCGCGCCAGGGATCGGGCCGCGTCGACGACGCGTCCGGGCGCTACCCGTCGTCGGCTCCGGTCTCCGGCCAACGCCGTATCCCCCGCCGCGCTCCGGTATCGCCCAGTCGCGCGCGGATCTTCTCGAGCTCCGCGCGCGCCGGTGGCGGCGGGGCGGGCCGGTCGGCCTCGGCACGCTCCGGCTCCGGTCGCATCGCCTCGGATTCGGCGAGCCAGCCCGAGGCCTCGCACCATACGGTCCGGCGGTTCGGTTCACCGCGCAGCAGCAGGCCGCCGTATTCCGGGGCGATGCGCATCGCCGACCCCAGATGCTGCAGGCACCGCGCGATCCCGAGGGCGTGATCGAGTTCCCGGTACCGGGTCAGGGCCCGCTGCCAGTACCGCAGCGCCCGGCGCGGCTCGCCCCGGATCCACCACAGCACCCCCAGCGTCTCGTGCACCTGCGCCAAACCCGCGGGGTCACGGCCGTCGCGCGCGAGAGATTCGGCGACCGCCAGCCGGTTTCGCGCCACGTCGACCCGGCCCTGATGCAGATGCACCACCGACAGATCGATCAGGATGCCCACCTCTCCGGCGACATCTTTGCGCGGCAACAGCTTCCACGCGCGTTCCAGCAGCTTCTCCGCGCCCGCGAACCGGTCGCGGTCCGGCTCCGCCGACGGCCCGCCCGGTCGCCGACGGCTGTCGGCCAGCGCCCACCCCAGTGCCCGCAGCGCGTCGCGCTGGGCGCGGCGCGCCGAAAGTCCGGCGTGATACCGGTGCAGCCGGGTCACCGACGGACCGGAATCGTGCCGTGCGGCGCGGATCTCGGCGAGTTCGTGTTCGACCGCGAATTCGCCGGACCGGGCCGACCGCGAGGACTCGATGATCGTCGCGATGTCCTCGGCCACACCGTTTCTCGCCGCACTCCACCCGTTGCGGGCGTACCACACGTCCAGGGCGTCGGCGATCTCGACCAGCTCGGGTATCCCGCCTGGTAGCGAACCCCCGGCCGCCAGCGCCCGGCACCCCGACAGCACCCCGCGCAGTTGGTGCTCTTCCTGTTCGAACCAGCGGCGCGCGCCCCCGCCGAGCCGGACGCTGTCGAGTGCGACGGCCCACCGGCGGGCGCGATCGGCATGGTGGCGGACGAGCGCGGGCACCGCGGCCCGCCATTCGTTCCCCTCGACGAGATCCGCGTCCGGCGCCTCGGGCGGCGGATCGCGCAGCACCACGACCCGGTCCCGTTCGGCCCGGCGCAGCACGCCCGCCGCCGTCAACTGCTCGAGGACGCCCTGTGCGGAGCTGCCGTCGGGCTGCACCCGCATCGGGAGCCGCACCGCCACCGTCACCATGGCCGACACCATCTCGTAGAGCGCCGCCGCCTCGTACTCGTCGAAGGGCAGCTGCCGCAGCACCGCCCACACCACGGCATCCACCGGGCCCAGACGGACCTCGTGCGGCGAATCGACGGGCTCGGAACGTCCCGGCGCGACATCCGGCCCCGGGGGCACGAGGTCGGCCGTGAGCTGGATCTCCCGGTCCACGCGCCAGCGCCTGCGTTTCTCCGCCAGCCAGCGCCACGCCAGATATCCCACGGCCAGCGCGACGATCAGTGCCGCCACCCGGCTCAGCCACGACGACACCGAGGCCAGCATCCGGCTCTCATCCACCCAGCTCTCCAGCAGCTTGCTCAGCACCTCCAGCAGAATGGACGTGGCGATCACCGAGGCGCCGCCCAGAAATCCCTGCCACGCGGACGATTTCGCGATCACGTCCAGCGACGACTCGGCGCCCGCGCGCCGATCCGCGGCGCCGTCCGGTCCCGAGAAGGTCGTCATCGCAGCACTCCCCCGGTCAGGCCGGGCACCAGCAAGCGGCGCCAGGTGAGCAGGACGAGCACGACCGGCGGCAGCGCGGCCAGCAGGGCCCCGGCCGCCAAATGCGCCACGCTCTCATGGAATTGCCGCGCCTCGCTCCACAGCAGCAGCGACCACGGGCTCGCGCCCGCGCCGCCGACGAGCTGCCCGATGAAGAAGTCGTTCCAGATCTGTACCATCTCCAGCACCCCGACCGCGCCCACGGCGGGGCCCGCGGTCGTGAGCGCGCGGCGGGCCGCGAACGGCATCGGCACCAGCCCGCGCCGCGCATCGGCGATGGGGCTGTCCTCCGGCGCCAGCAGCGCTCCGCGCAGGATCAGGATCGCGATCGGCAGACCGATGGAGGCATGCGCCAAGATCAGCGGCATCGAGGTTCCGGCCAGGCTGTTGTCCTCGATGAACGCCCGGATCGGCCCGGCGTAGACCTGCGCGGGCAACGCCGCCAGTACCACCAGAATCGCCACTGCGACACGCGATCTCGGCTCCTTCGGCGGCAACGATGCCGCATAGAAGGCCGGTGGCAGCGCGGCGGTCACGGTCAGCAGTGTCGCCACGATCGTCACGGTGGCGGTCGTCCACAGTGCGCGCCACAACTCGCCGTCGTGCCACACCGCGCGGGGGCCGGTGAACGCCGGTCCGTCCATTCCGGTCCAACTCGCGACGATCAGGACCATCACCGGCGACAGCATCAGCAGCGACACCAGCCCGACCCGGGTGAACAGCCACAGCATCCGCGGGCCGGGGCGGCCCCGCGCCGGGAGCAACGGCAGGCGCACGGGCACCGCGCGCGCCGCCGGAACCGCCCAGCGGGTCCGATGTCTGCGCACCCCGGCCTGCAGGACCCATGCCCCCAATCCCACGACCACCGCCAGCGGCAGCGAATAGGCCGCCGCGGCAGCGCGATTCGTCGGATCGTCGACGGTGAGGCGCCACCAGTACACGGTGGAGCTGTCCAGGGCGTACTGCTGTGACGCCGGAACGGCGACGAGCACGACATCGAACACCCGGGCCGCGGCCACCGCCATCACCAGACCGAGGATCAGCAGCACCGGATTCACCAGGTGTGCCAGGCGTTTCACCCACCGCCCCCAGCCGCGCCAGTCCACCCGCGGCGGTCGCCATGCCGGAGGCTCGCCGAGGAAGCCCCGCCGGACCGGATCGGTCTCCACGGCGTCGGCGGCGGTGCGCAACAGCACGAACACCGCGCCGAACCACGACCAGACGAACGTGACGACCAGCATCAGGAAGTACAGGACCTGCTGCAGCACAACGCTTTCCGTCGAGTTCACCAGCGGCTCGGAGGCCAGCCGAAACGCCAGCCCGGCCACGAACGCCGACACCGCGAACGGCACGATCAGCGGCCACCACGGCCACCATGTCCGGCGCCACGCCCACGCGAACCCGAGTGCGACGACCAGTATCCCCGCGGCGACCACCACCCAGCCCAGCGTCCACGCGTACGCGCGGGCGCCGTCCGCGCCGAGCGCGTCCGCCAGGGCCACGACCGCGGCCACGATCCCCGCTACCGGAATCACCACCGGCCCGGGCCATCGCGTCCGCCGGTCGCGGCCCGGGAACCACACGAACGCCAGTGCGGCGGCCGCGAACAGCGCACTGTACAGCGCGAACCCGTCGTGGCGCGGATCGAGCACACCGATCGTCGCGCTCGGTGCGGCCATCGCGACGATCCACAGGGAGAGTTCTCCGCGCCGACCTCGCGGCGACCCCGACGCGACGGCCTCGTCGCCGATGACGCTGGGCCCGGCCGGTTCTCGCGATGCGCGCCCCGCCCCCTCGATCGGGCGCGGCCGCGCCCGCCGGATCCGGGCGAGCAGCAACCCCGCCACCAGGAACTCCGCGCACCACGCCGCGACCACGCGACCGCTCTCGCTGCCGCACGCCAGCACGACGGTGGCCACGGCCGGGGCCACCAGCATCGTCGCCAGCAACGCCAGCGCGGGCAGCTGGACCGCGGCCGCCGTCAGGCCGCTCAGATTCCGGCCGCCGATGACGGGTCCCGCCATCCGGCGGGTGGCCAGTTCCAATTCCAGCCCGTGCGCCCGGATCGTGTATATCGCCGTCTCGGGTTGCGGCGCACCGCCTTTCGGCCCGGTCATCGCAGGCTCCGCTCGAAGGCGCTCAGGCCCGCGAGCGCCGTCCGGGTCGCCTCCTCGATCCGCCCCGGTGCGCGATATCCCACGTCTACCAGGAAGTTCGTCAGGACCCGCCAGAGGCCGTTGCGACGTCCGAGCGGGCCCAGCCAGTCCGCGAATCCGAAGACGTCCCATGTGTTCATCTGCCCGGCAACGTCTTCGAAGATCCCCGCGTATGAGGCCGGGGCCTCGGTCTCCCCGGTCGGTGCCACGAATCCGCCGTATCGGGTGATCCACGGCAGCGGCGCACTCGGCGCGGCCAGGGCGGCGACCAGGTCCTCGGCGCGCGCCTTGGCGTTCGTGGTGACCACCATGACATCCCCGCCGCCGATCCGTGGCGCCGGATACTCGCGGCCGAACGCCGGGAAGCCCATCACCCCGACGCAGGCGTCCGACCGGCCGGTGCGGCGAAGACTGTGCCGCACAACGGGTTCGGCGAAGTCCGGAGCGACCACCATCGCGGCACGCCGGTGCAGGAACACGTCGCGCACCGAATCCGCGAACTGCCGCCGCAGCGTCTCCGCCACCCGGCCCGCGAACGCGTCCGGGTGGCCCCACACCAGCCCGAGCATGCCGAAGGTCGCGCGCACGCCCGGCCTGTCCCACTCCCTCGTAGGCGTCGGACCCGTGGCGACCGGTGGTTTCACCAGATCCTCGTAGTCCAGGGGCGCCATGGTGCGCAGCACGTTCGCGAACATGTCGGTGAGCACCCACCCGTCGGCGGCGCCGAGTGCGAACAGCCGACGCTCGCCGCGCGCGAACGAGCCGATCCGATCCGGCCAGTCCGACAGCATCCAGGTGCGCGGGGAGTCGTTGGCCCCGAACGCATCCCGGTCGTACCAGACCAGCGATTTGTTCGAGGCTTTGAACGGGACCCCGTACTGGCCGGTGGCGTCGGTGCCGGGAATCCGGTACCGCAGCAAATCCCACCATTGCGGGCGATAGCGTGGCTTCCCGTCCGGTGTCAGCCACAGCGATTGACCGACCGCCCGCAGCCGGGTACCGGCGAGTTCGCGCACCTGCCCGGCCTCCGGGAGCATCACGACGTCCGGGGCGTCGCGTCCGCCCGCATGGAGCGCGGTGTCGACATCATCGCCGAGCGGGACGACATCGACCCGGTAGGGGTATGCCGAAACGTTCGGCCTCGGCTCGCGGATCCCCTCCAGCACCGCCCGGAACGCGGCCAGCTCGGTTCCGCTCCA
This sequence comes from Nocardia thraciensis, assembly GCF_054782435.1. Classification (NCBI taxonomy): domain Bacteria; kingdom Bacillati; phylum Actinomycetota; class Actinomycetes; order Mycobacteriales; family Nocardiaceae; genus Nocardia; species Nocardia thraciensis. The sequence continues at coordinate 196,080 of NZ_BAAGSM010000050.1, read as the reverse complement.
CGGCACCGCGATCCGCACCACGTCGGGCCGGTCGCGAAACACTCCCGGCGCGCAGGCCGCCAGCAAAGGAGCGAGTGCCCCCGCCCGCAGTACCGCTCGTCGCGTCGCCATCGTCCCCCGAAACCGCGTCGGTGCAGTCGGTGTGTGAACCCCTAGACCGGCCCCTACGGACCGGTCACCCGGAACATCGTCTCGACCGCGTCGGCGTTACCGCCCCTGCGGGAACTCCGGCGGCTGCCACGGCCGGTGCTCGCCGGTTCCGGGCTGATAGGGCTGGGACGCCTCCGGCTGGACGGGCGGGAACGGGGGCCGACCGCCCGAGCCCTGCGGCGGCAGGTTACGCGAAGGAACCGGCGGCACAGGAGATTCCACCGGGGTTGCCGCCGCGGCCTCCGCCGCGCGCACCGCCCGCTCGGCCGCCGGGTCGGTCTTCATGTCGAACCAGTCGGCCACATCTTCGGAGTCGTCCTCCGGGCGCGGCCCGGCCTCCCCGTCGGGGGTCGGCTCGTAGCGGAAGATGCCGTCCTCGCCCTGGGTGCCGAAATTGCGCGCGAAGCCCTCGAGCGCCTTGCCGAAATCGCTCGGCACCATCCACACCTTGTTGGCGTCGCCCTTGGCCACCAGCGGCAGCGTCTGCATGTACTGGTACGCAAGCAGTTCCGGCGTCGGCTTGCCGGACTTGATTGCGGCGAAGACCTTTTCGATCGCCTTGGCCTGACCCTGTGCCTGCAGGTAGGCGCCGGCGCGCTCACCCTGGGCGCGCAGGATGCGGCTCTGCCGATCGCCCTCGGCGCCGAGGATCGCCGACTGCTTGGAGCCCTCCGCCGCGAGAATCTGCGCCTGCTTGGCGCCCTCGGCGGACTTGATCTGGGCCTCCCGGTTACCTTCCGCGGTCAGGATCATCGCCCGCTTCTCGCGGTCGGCCTTCATCTGCTTCTCCATCGACTCCTGAATCGACGGAGGCGGATCGATGGCCTTCAGCTCCACGCGCGCCACCCGCAGGCCCCAGCGGCCGGTCGCCTCGTCGAGGACGCCGCGCAACTGCGAGTTGATCTGGTCGCGGGAGGTCAGGGTGTCCTCCAGGGTCATGCCGCCGACCACGTTGCGCAGCGTGGTGATGGTCAGCTGCTCCACCGCGGCGATGTAGTTGCTGATCTCGTACACCGCGGCCTGCGGGCTGGTGACCTGGAAGTACACCACCGAGTCGATCTGCACGGTCAGGTTGTCCTGGGTGATCACCGGCTGCGGCGGGAACGACACCACCCGTTCGCGCAGGTCCACCTTCGCCCGGATGCGATCGGCGAAGGGCACCAGGAACGTCAGCTGGCCGGACACGGTACGCGAGTACCGGCCCAGGCGCTCGATGACCGCGGCCTCGGCCTGCGGCACCAGCGCGATCGATTTGAACACCACCACCACGACCAACAAGACGAGGACGGCGGCGACGATCAGTACGGCCATTACGGTCCCTTCCACACGACGGCGTGCGCACCGTCGATCTTCATCACTTGGACGGTCTCACCCTCGGCATACTCTTCACCGGCATTGAGCGGGCGCGCGCTCCACACCTCGCCGCCGATCTTGACCCGCCCGGTGTGCTCGTTCACCCGCTCGAGCACGTGCGCGGATTTGCCCGGCAGGGCGTCGGCGTTCGTCGGCGTGGGCGGCGGAGTTCCGAAGCGCCGCAACAGCACCGGCCGCACCACGAGCATCAGCACGAGCGAGCTGACGCCGAAGACGATCGCGTCGACCAGCACGGACGTGCCCGCCAGCCCCGACACACCGGCCGTCGCGAGCGCGGCCGTACCCAACATGAGCAGCGTGAAATCACCGGTCAGCATCTCGGCGGCCGCGAGCAGGATCCCCGCGACCAGCCACACTATTGCGGCCACGCCTTCACTCTAATGGTCACCGCCGTGCGATGAAGGGATACACACGCAACATGTGATCCCCGCGAGTCCCTGGGCAACCCGATGAGCACCTCCGCCACGCGAGCGGGTACTGAACCAGGACCGGTGACCAACTCGCTTGGCGTTCAACCGTTATCGCCCCTCGACCGGCGAGCGCGAGGGCGACGGCCGGAACACCGGAGGCGGCGCCGGAACCCACCCAGTATTTTCGAGCGGGTGAGTGCGCAGAACTATGGGGATATCTTCGCCGGACACGACCGCGCCCGGAAGCGGCCGGTGCCACGGGTACCCGCCGAGCCGGAACTCGTCGTCGAGGATGCCGCGACCGGATTCTGCGGCGCCGTGGTCGGTTTCGATCGCAGCTACGACGGCGAGTTCGTGAAGCTGGAGGACCGCCACGGCAAGGTGCGGCTGTTCGCGATGCGGGAGGCGGCGTTCCTCATCGACGGGCAGCCGGTCACCCTCGTCCGCCCCGCGGTCGCCGCGCCGAAGCAGCCGACTCGCTCCGCGTCCGGGTCCACGCGGGTGGCGGGGTTGCGGGCGCGGGTGGCGCGCACCAGCCGGATCTGGGTCGAGGGCGTGCACGACGCGGCGCTGGTCGAGCGGGTGTGGGGGCACGATCTGAGGGTGGAGGGTGTGGTCGTCGAACATCTGGAGGGCCTGGACAATCTCGCCGAGCGGCTCACCGAGTTCGAACCGGGGCCGGGACGGCGCGTCGGCGTGCTGGTCGATCACCTGGTCACCGGTTCCAAGGAGTCGGGCCTGACCACCGGCCTCGGCGCGCACGTGCTGGTGACCGGCCACCCCTATGTCGACGTCTGGCAGGCGGTGCGCCCGGATGCGGTCGGCATCCGGGCCTGGCCACAGGTCCCGCGCGGGGAGGACTGGAAGACCGGCGTCTGCCGCCGACTCGGCTGGGGCACGCCGAAGGAGGGATGGCGCCGGGTGTACAACGCCGTCGACTCCTTCCGCGACCTCGAGGCCCCGCTGATCGGCGCCGTCGAGCGCCTGATCGATTTCGTCACCGAGCCGGGGCAGGACTGACCCCGGCGATCAGGACGGCGGTGTGTAGACCATGAAGCGGTTGCCGTCGGCGTCGAGGACGTGCGCGAAGACCAGGCCGTCGGGGGTGCGGACCGCCGGGACCAGCACCTTGCCGCCCAGCGCCACGGCGCGGTCGCAGGTCGCCGCGACATCGCGGACCACGACGCCGAAGACGGCGTGTCCGTCGTCGGTCTGCGCGATGCCGCCGCTGGGGACCTGCTCGCCCGCATAACTGGCCAGGTGGTACCGGTCGCCGCTGCCCGGGTCGGTGCGGAATGTCCAGCCGAACAGCTCGCCGTAGAAGCGCTGGGCCGCACCGGGATCGGAACTACCGACCTGGAACCACGCCACGCGGTCGAATTCGGATGCCATTCGATCTCTCTCCTCTGCCTCCTGCGCGGCCGGATCGCCGCGCACCTCCAGCTTCGAGGCCCCACGCGACAGCCCTATGTCGGTGTTTTCTCGATCTCCTCCAGCCGCAGTGCGCGCGCGACGCACCCACGGGGCAGATCGTCGAGTTCTCGCCGCGGTCGGACCGCGGTGACGAAGTCGGCGGTCTCCGCCGACATGATCCGATCCAGCCGGAACACCCGGGTCTCCTCACGCAGGCGGCACCAGCCGGCCAGGTACCAGCCCTCGATGCCGCAGACCAGCCGGTCCGGCTCGACGACCCGGGCCGTCACGACGCCGGACCGGTCCACGTAGCTCATGACGATCGCGCGCCCGCGCTGCACCGCCTGCCGGACCACCCCCGCGAACGGGGCGACCACCGGCTCCTCGTCCCGCTCCAGCAGCCGCACCCGGTCCGCCAGCGCCCGCGCCGCCCCCGCCGACTCGGCGGGCAGGGCGGCCAGGATCTTCGCCAGGGCGCCGGCGCCGGCGGCATCGAACGGCGTGCCGCGCATCCGCTGCAGCGCCACCCCGATGGCGACCACCTCGGCGGGTGAGAAGTTCAACGGCGGCAACGACATTCGCTTATCGATGGCGTAGCCGCCGGACCGTCCGACATCGGCGTGGATCGGCACCCCGGATTGCTGCAGCGCGGCGATATCGCGTTCGATGGTGCGCACGCTGACCTCGTGGCGCGCGGCCAGCTCCCGCGCCGTGCGCCGCCGCGGCGCCACCGCGCGCAGGTCCTCCACCAGTGCGTACAGCCGATCGGTGCGATTCACCTGTGCTCCCTGTGCCTCGGATGCGAGCAGGATATCGGCCACCACCGACACGGTGGGCAGGCAATTACCCAGTTATGCTCGAAACATGTGTTCTCCCAGTGCGACGCTGACGGTGTGGGCCGGTTCCTGGCTCGCCGGGCACAGCGCGCCCGATGACGTTCTGGACGCACTGCGCGCCTGGGCGCCGCAGCACGGTGTCGCGGCGGGCGATCCGGTCACCGGAGGCCGCACCGGCCTGCCGTGGCCGAGCGCCGAGCCGCTCGCCCACGGCACGGGAATCATGATGCTGCTCAAGGTGATCCGCGAGGCTCTCGACGATCCGCGCGCGCACCTGCGGCTGCTGCTGCCCGTCGCCGGAGATGCGCGCGGTCTCCCGCCGGGTACCGAATTCGGCACGGCCGCAATGGAAGCGGAAGAGGGCATCCTCGTCGGCGTACCCGGCGACGAGGGCGTCGGACTGGTGCCGCGGTGGACCGACGACGACACCCTGCAGTGGACCGTCTACCACGCGCCGGTCCCGCATCCGGTGCCGGATATGGCGCTCGGCGAGGCGGAATACGCGATGCGCCAAGCGGTCCGCGACGCCGCCGACGCGCTGATGCAGCTGCAGACCACCGGTATCGGCGCCGAGGATATGGATCCGCGGGAAATGGTCGAGGCCGAGCTGGCCGACTACTCGCGCCACATCTACCCGGATTCGGCCCCGCTGCGCGCCCGGCGCATCCTCGACACCGCCGACCACGTGGCCGCGATCCTCGCCGTGGCCCAGCAGGCCCCGGCCTCCTCCCCCGCCTCGGCCAGCGCGATGCACGCGCAGGAGAAGCTGCTGCGGCCGCTGTGGGACGTCATTCGCGCCGCCCGGCTCACCGCCGTGCACGCCGCCGCCGGGGCGCGCTGAGCGGCCGGATCACGTCGTCCGCGGGGCGGCTCCCGCGCCCGGGGCCGAATTCTCGTTGCGCAGCCAGCGGTCGATGCAGTCGAGCAGCTCCCCCGGGTCCACGGGCTTGGTGATGTAGTCGCTGGCGCCGGAGGCCAGGCTCTTCTCGCGGTCGCCGGACATCGCCTTGGCGGTGACCATGATGATCGGCAGCCGGTCGAAATGCGCCATCGTGCGGATCTTCGCGGTCGTGGTGTAGCCGTCCATCTCCGGCATCATCACATCCATCAGGATCACGTCCACGTCCGGGCGGTCACGCAACTCCTCGATTCCTTTGCGCCCGTTCGGCACATGCACCACCGACATGCCGTTCAGCTCGAGGATCTCGGCGATGGCCAGGACATTGCGCGCGTCGTCGTCGACGAGGAGCACCCGCCGCCCCCGCAGCCGGGGATAGCCGGTGCGCCGCGCGGGCGCGCTCGTCCCGGTGCGGTGCGACTGGGTGAGCAGCAGCAGGAACCGTTCCTGGAACTCCTCGGGCTCGGCCAGCAGCTCGACGCCGTGATTGCGCGCGGTCGCCTCGGTCACCCGGCGCTGGTCCGGATTCAGCGCGCGCACCGGATGCGCCAGCAGCGCAACCCTTTCCGGCTCCGCACCGGCCCGCACCCCGCCCAGGAACTCCGGCGTGAACACCCCCAGTCGGCTGGCGTCCATCAGCACGCATGAATACGCGCCGCAGGCCAGCACCTCGAGCGCCTCGTCGGGAGTTCCGACGGATTCGATGTGGATCGGCCCCGTCGTCTCGGCGAGTTCGGCGACCACCGTGGATACCAGCCCGGTCAGGGGACGCTCGTCCTGAGCCTCCACCACCAGCACCGACCGCGCCGTCGACCGGACCCGCGCCCGCGGCTCCGGGGTCTCCGGATGCGGCCGGACCGGCAGGTACAGCGTGAAGGTGCTGCCCTGGCCGAGGCGGCTCTCGGCGCGGATCTCGCCGCCCAGCAGGTTGGCCACCTGGCGGCTGATGGACAGGCCCAGCCCGGTGCCGCCGTAGCGGCGGCTGGTGGTGCCGTCGGCCTGCTGGAACGCGCCGAAGATGGTCTCCAGGTTCTGCTCGGCGATCCCGATTCCCGTGTCCGCCACCGAGAATGCCACCTGGCCGTCCTCGTGCGTCACGCTGAGCCGGACCTGCCCCCGCTCGGTGAACTTCACCGCGTTCGACAGCAGATTGCGCAGCACCTGGCGCAGCCGCTGCTCGTCGGTGGTGACGTGGGTCGGCACGCCGGGGGCGACGTCGATATCGAAGGCCAGGCCCTTCTGGTTGGTCAGTGGCCGGAACGTGGTCTGCACATATCCCAGCAGCTGCCGCATCGGGACCGGTTCGGTGCGGATGTCCATCTTTCCGGCCTCGACCTTGGACAGGTCCAGGATGTCGTCGATCAGCTGCTGCAGGTCCTTGCCCGCGGACTGGATCACCCGCGCGAACTCCACCTGTTTCTCGGTCAGGTTCCGGGAGGCGTTCTGCTCGAGCACACCGGCCAACATGAGCAGGCTGGTCAGCGGCGTGCGCAGCTCGTGCGACATATTGGCGAGGAATTCCGACTTGTACTTCGAGGCCAGCGCCAGCTGTTGGGCGCGTTCCTCGATCTCCTGGCGCGCCTGCTCGATCTCGAAATTCTTCATCTCGATATCGCGGTTCTGCCGGACCAGCAGTTCGGCCTTCTCCTCGAGCGCGGCATTGGACTGCTGCAGTTGCCCGGCGAGCCGCTGCGACTCATCCAGCAGCGCGTCGGTGCGGGCGTTGGCCATGATCGTGTTGACGTTGACGCCGATGCTCTCCATCAGCTGTTCCAGGAAGTCGCGCTGCACGGCGGTGAACCGGCCGAAGGAGGCCAGCTCGATCACGCCGAGCACCTGGTCCTCGAAGACGATGGGCAGCACGATCAGGCTGGTCGCGGCCGCCGAGCCGAGTCCGGAGGACACCCGCACGTAGTCCAGCGGGGTCTGCTCGACCACGATCGCCTGCTTGGTCCGCGCCACCTGACCCACCAGCGACTGCCCGAGCTCGAATTCGGTCCCGTCCTCGTTGCGCCCGTATCCGGCGATCAGCCGCAGCCGCCCCCGCTCGCCGCTGTCCATGAAGAAGAACGCGCCGTACTGCGCGCCGACCAGCGGGGTGACCTGGTCCATGATCAGCTGCGCGACGGCGTTGAGATCCCGGTGGCCCTGCAGCCGCCCGGAGATCCGGGCCAGGTTGGTGTTGAGCCACGCCTGTTCCTCGTTGGTGCGGGTGGTCTCGCGCAGCGAGCGCACCATGGCGTTGATGTTGTTCTTCAACTCCGCCACCTCGCCGTTCGCCTCGACCGCGATCGAGCGGGTGAGGTCGCCGGTGGCGACGGCGCTGGTGACCTCGGCGATGGCGCGGACCTGCCGGGTCAGGTTGCCCGCCAGCTCGTTGACGTTCTCGGTCAACCGCTTCCAGGTGCCCGAGACGCCCTCCACCTCGGCCTGCCCGCCCAGCTGGCCCTCCTTGCCCACCTCGCGCGCCACGCGGGTGACCTCCGCCGCGAACGACGAGAGGGTGTCGACCATCGTGTTGATGGTGGTCTTGAGCTCCAGGATCTCGCCGCGGGCGTCGACGTCGATCTTCTGCGACAGATCGCCCCGCGCCACCGCGGTGGTGACCTGGGCGATGGAGCGCACCTGGCCGGTCAGGTTGCCCGCCATCGAGTTCACGTTGTCGGTCAGGCTCTTCCAGGTGCCCGCGACGTTCGGCACCCGGGCCTGGCCGCCGAGCCTGCCCTCGGTGCCGACCTCGCGCGCCACCCGGGTGACCTCGTCGGCGAAGGCCGACAGGGTGTCGACCATGGTGTTGATGGTCTGCGCGAGCGCGGCCACCTCGCCCTTGGCCTCGACCGTGATCTTCTGCGACAGATCGCCTTTCGCCACCGCCGTGGCGACCTGCGCGATCGACCGGACCTGATCGGTGAGGTTGTCGGCCATCACGTTCACCGACTCGGTCAGGCCCTTCCACGTTCCCGACACGCCCTTCACATCGGCCTGCCCGCCCAGCCGCCCCTTGGTGCCGACCTCGCGCGCCACCCGGGTGACCTCGTCGGCGAACGACGAGAGCGTGTCGACCATCGTGTTGATGGTCTCCTTCAGCTCCAGAATCTCACCGCGCGCGTCCACCCGGATCTTCTGCGACAGATCGCCTTTCGCCACCGCGGTGGTCACCTCCGCGATGGAACGGACCTGATCGGTCAGATTCGCCGCCATCACGTTCACCGACTCGGTCAGGCCCTTCCACGTCCCCGACACCCCCTGCACATCGGCCTGGCCGCCCAGCCGCCCGTCGGTGCCGACCTCCCGGGCCACCCGGGTCACCTCGTCGGCGAACGACGACAGCTGATCCACCATCGTGTTGATGGTGTTCTTCAACTCCAGGATCTCACCGCGCGCGTCGACCGTGATCTTCTGCGACAGATCGCCTTTCGCCACCGCCGTGGCGACCTGCGCGATGGAACGGACCTGATCGGTCAGATTCGCCGCCATGAAGTTCACCGATTCGGTCAGGCCCTTCCAGGTGCCGGAGGCGCCGAGCACCTGGGCCTGGCCGCCCAGCCGCCCGTCGGTGCCGACCTCCCGGGCCACCCGGGTCACCTCGTCGGCGAAGGCCGACAGCTGGTCCACCATCGTGTTGATGGTGTTCTTCAGCTCCAGGATCTCACCGCGCGCGTCGACCGTGATCTTCTGCGACAGATCGCCTTTGGCGACCGCGGTGGTCACCTCGGCGATGGAGCGCACCTGCGCGGTGAGATTCCCGGCCATGATGTTCACCGATTCGGTGAGGTCACGCCAGGTGCCCGAGACGCCCGGCACCCGCGCCTGGCCGCCCAGCCGCCCCTCGCTGCCCACCTCGCGCGCGACGCGGGTCACCTCGTCGGCGAAGGCCGACAGCTGGTCCACCATCGTGTTGATGGTGTTCTTCAGCTCCAGCAGCTCACCCTTCACGTCCACCGTGATCTGCTGCGACAGATCGCCCTGCGCCACCGCCGTGGCGACCCCCGCGATATCGCGCACCTGGGCGGTGAGATTGTCGGCCATGGCGTTCACCGAGTCGGTGAGGTCCTTCCAGGTGCCCGACAGGCCCGGCACCGAGGCCTGGCCGCCGAGCTTGCCGTCGGTGCCCACCTCGCGCGCCACCCGGGTGACCTCGGTGGTGAACAGCGCCAGCTGATCGATCATGCCGTTGAACACGATCGCTATCTCGTCCAGCACCGGATCGCCCACCTGCGGCAGCGAATGGCGGAAGTCGCCGTCGCGCACCGCCTTGAGCCCGTTCAGCAACGGTTGCAGGCGTTCGTCGTTGCCGCTCACCCGTTCGGCGGTGTCCTGGACCATGGTCGGCCTGCCTTCACCCGGAGTTCGTCGTTCATCAGCTGCCGATCACTGCCTGAGATCGACATCGAAGCAGTCGTGACCCGCGGCGACCCGGCGGATGACGGCCAGCAGGTCCTCGAACAGCCCCGTCTTGAGCATCAGCCCGGCGCCGCCCGCCGCGATCACGCGCTCCAGCATGGACCGGTCCGCGTATCCGGTGAACACCAGCACCCGGACGTCCGGGGCCACCTCGCGCAGCCGCGCGATGGCCTCGATGCCATCTCCATCCCGTAGCCGGCGGTCCAGCAGGATCACGTGCGGGCGGGTGCGTTGCGCCGCGGTGATCGTGTCCGCGACCGATCCGGTCCGCTCGACGATCTCGATATCGTCGACGAGTTCGAACGCGGAGTCCAATGCCACGGCCACCATCGGGTGGTCTTCGGCCACCAGCAGCCGCAGCGCCCCGTCCCCCATATCGGATGGCATGCACGAAGTCTAAGGCGGTGCCGGGCGGTTGCCCCGGCGTTTGACGAAGAAGTCCCAGGTCACCTGCCCACCGGACGGTTTCTTCCCCCACCCCGGACGGGTCGGACCGTCCAGTACGCCTACGGGCGTTTCTCCACGATCCGCTCGCTGTCGCCCGCCTTCCAGATCACGACCTCCATGCAGCCGTCGCCGATCTCGACCGCCGAGGCGCCGGTGATATCCGCGACGTAGAACGGATCGAACTTGCGGCCGCGCAGATCGAACCCGATGTCCTCGAACAGCGCCTCGGCGAAGCGCTGGTGCAACGCCTCGTCCTGCAGGTTGCGCACGACGCCGAACAGTTTCGCGTCTCCGTCGCCGACGTGCGTGTCGACCGTCGCCGTGTGCAGGCAGAAGCGCGGATCCCGGTGCAGGTCCTTGAATTTCGTCGTTTCCGGCATGCCCACCACCAGCAGCTCGCCCTCGAACATCCGCGGCTCCATCGGGCTGATCCGGGGATATCCGTCCGAGCGGGTGGTGGCCAGCATGCACAGGTTCCCGGTCGCCGCGTGGCGGCGCGCGAAGATCGAGGCGATCCGCGGCGCCCGCGTTGGTGAACTCGTCCCAGCTGGTCATCTCCTCACGGTAGGCCGCCGCACCGACAATCCGGGCCCGATCACACCGCTCGCGACATTCGGGTTGCCGACGGTATGCCCAACCCCCGGGTCAGCGTTCGCCCACCGCCATCGGATCTCCGCCCGGCGATCCCCCGGTCGACGGTGAATCGGACAAATCGGATATCCTTACTGTCGTCATTCCGGCTCGGACAACGGGCGGACCGACGTAGGCTGACCGCATCCGACCGGTCGCGACGACGTGGGGCTCGCGCGCGGCCGAGGGAGCCATGATCAGTGATGAGGGACCTGATGACCGCGCCGGATCCGAACCTGCCGCCTTCGACCGTCGTATCCGCGGACGGCACGACCATCGCCTATCTGACCGTCGGGGCGGGGCCCGCGGTCGTCGTCGTACCCGGCGCGCTGTCGGTTGCCGACGGATATCTGGACTTCGCCCGCGCGCTGGGCGGGCACTTCACCGTGCATGTGCTGGAGCGGCGCGGGCGCGGCGGCAGCGGGCCGCAGGGCGCCGACTACAGCATCGATAAGGAACGCGAGGACCTGCTCGCCGTCGCCGACAAGACCGGCGCGCACCTACTGGTCGGGCACAGCTACGGCGGGCTGATCGTGCTCGAGACCGCCCGCAACTGCCCGGAGATCCGCAAGATCGCCGTCTACGAGCCCGGCCTGTCCATCGACGGGTCGCTGCCCATCGGCTGGATGCCCGCGTACGAGCGAAAACTCATGCAGCACAAGCCGTTCGACGCGTTCGTCGAATTCGTCCAGGCGACGGGACCCGAGTCGGCCCGCCGGGCGCCGCGCTGGCTCATGCGCCGGATGCTGCCGCTGTTCATGCAGGCCCCGGAGCGGCAGGTGGTGATCGGCCTGCTCGAGGAGAATCTGGCCGAGCACCGCGAGATCGCCCGCCTGAACAACACCTACCCGCACTACCGGGCGATCGAGGCGGAGGTGCTGTTCCTGCAGGGCGGCAAGGACCACGCCGCGCAGTCCGATATCGACCGCGCCACACTCGAATACGTCATCCCGCGCTGCACCGGCCACCTGTTCCCCGACCTGGACCACTTCGGGCTCGACAAGCGGGACCCCGAGCGGGTGGCAGGCGTCATCGCCACCTTCTTCTCCGAATAGCCGCCCGCCCGGTCATCACTCCTGCGCGGGCGGACCGCGAATCAGGCTGTGCGGCGGGGTGGTTCGCAGCAGCCCTCCGCGCAGTAGGCCCCGTTGACGGTGCAGCCGTAACCCGGCACGGCGCCGAGACGCCGAGCAGCACCGCCCGCCACGTGCTCCTGCACCAGTTCGGCGATCAGCCGGGCGAAACGCGGATCCGAGCCGGGGGTACCCGCCCGGGCGAAGGCCATGCCCAGCTCGGCGGCCTTCTCCCGCGCCTCGTTGTCGAGATCCCAGATCACCTCCAGGTGATCGGAGACGAATCCGACCGGGCACACCACCACGGCGTCGACTCCCTCGGCCGACAGCGCTTCCAGATGGTCGACGATATCCGGCTCCAGCCACGGCACCTGCGGCGGTCCCGAGCGCGACTGCCACACGACGTCGAAATCGTCGAATCCCGTTGCGGCGGCGCACAGTCGGGCGGCGTCTACGACCTGACGGCTGTACAGGTGACCACCGTCGCCCGGCGGTCCCGCGGCCACGTCGGCGGAACTGGGGATCGAATGCGCGGTGAACACCAGCCGCACCCGGTCCCGCCGGTCCTGCGGAATCTGCCGCACCGCGGTGTGAATCGCCGCGCCGAACGCCTCGACCAGCAGCGGATGGTCGAAGTACTGCCGCAGCTTCACCAGCTCCGGCGCCCGCTCACCCGCCGCCGACCGCGCCCGCGCGATGTCCTCGTCGTACTGGCGGCAGCCCGAGTACCCGCCCCACGCCGAGGTGGGGAACACCAGCGCCGAACCGATGCCGTCGGCCCGCATCCGCGCCACCGTGTCCTCCACCATCGGATGCCAGTTGCGGTTGCCGAAGTAGACCGGCAATTCGATTCCGCGCCGGGCGAACTCGGCCTCCGCCTCGGCGATGATGTCGCGGTTGAGGGCGTTGATCGGCGAGACGCCGCCGAAGTGGAGATAGTGCTGCGCGACCTCTTCCAGCCGCTCCCGGGGCACGCCGCGACCGCGAGTGACGTTCTCCAGGAACGGCATGACGTCCTCCGGGCGCTCCGGGCCCCCGAAGGACAGCACCAGCAGTGCGTCGTAGGTCATGCCCACCTCAGTTCGAGGGGAAGTTCTCCGGGAACCAGGTGTTGTGGCTGGCCCCGCCGTCGACGTAGATGATCGAACCCGTGGTGCCGGGCAGCCAGTCCGACAGCAGGGTGACGATCGACTTCGCCACCACGGTCGGGTCGTCGACATCCCAGCCGATCGGCGACGCGCCGTCCCAGTAGGTGTTGAGCATCGTCAGCTGCTTGGCATCGTCGGTGGCGGTGCCGGCGATCGCCTTGGCGGCCAGGGTCTTGATCGGACCGGCGGCGATCAGGTTCGAGCGAATCCGCTTGGCCTCGCCCACTTCTCGCGCCACGTACCGGTTCACCGATTCCAGCGCGGCCTTGGCCACGCCCATCCAGTTGTAGTACGGCAGCGCGGTGCGCGGGTCGAAGTCCATGCCGACGAGCGAACCGCCCTCGTTCATCACCGGCAGCACGGCCCGCGCCAGCGACGCGTAACTCCACGCCGAGATCTCGAACGACTTGGCCGCGTCGGGACCCGGTCCGTCCAGGAACGGCTTGGCCTCCGGGCCCATCAGCGTGCGCGGAGCGAACGCGATCGAGTGCAGTACGCCGTCGACGCCCTCCGGGGCGAGTTCGCGCACCTTGTCCGGCAGGGCGGCCAGGTCGTCCTCGCTGGTGACATCGAGGCCGATGGCCGGAGCGATCTCCTGCGGGAGCCGCTTGGCGATGCGGTCGATCAGCCGCAGCCGCTCCGGGATACCGGTGATGATCACCTTCGCGCCCTGCTCCTGCGCCACCTTGGCGGCGTGGAAGGCGATGGACGAATCGGTGATGATGCCGGTGATGAGGACGGTCTTGCCTTCGAGCAATCCGGCTGTGTTGATTGTTCGCTCGCTGCGCTCGCTCATAACGTGTGAGGTCTCCTCGTGATGGGTTGGGGGTTCGTGCGGGAGAAGCTCAGTGCCCCAGGCCCAAACCGCCGTCGACCGGGATGATCGCGCCGCTGATGTACTGGGCTCCGTCGGAGGCGACGAAGCTGACGGCGGCAGCGACATCATCCGTGTGGCCCATCCGGCCGGCCGGGATCAGCTTGAGCGCCTGCTCGCGCATTTCCTCGGTCATATCTTCCCGGGTCATATCGGTGTCGATCAGCCCCGGCGCGATGACATTCGCCGTGATATTGCGCGACCCGATTTCGCGGGTGATCGCGCGGGCCATGCCGACCAGCCCCGCCTTCGCGGCCGCGTAGTTCACCTGGCCCGGCGCACCCATCTGCCCGACGACCGACCCCAGGAAGATGATCCGCCCGAACCGCGCCCGCAGCATGGCTCGGTTGGCCCGCTTGGCACACCGCCACGCGCCGGTGAGGTTGGCGTCGATGACGCGGGTGAACTGCTCCTCGCTCATCCGCATCAGCAACGTGTTGTCCACGATCCCGGCGTTCGCCACCAGCACCTCGACGGGCCCTTGGTGCGCCTCCACCTCGCTGAATGCCTCATCGATCGAATCGGTATCCGTCACATCGCATTTCACGCCGAACAACCCGTCCGGCACCCCCGACCCGCGATGCGTGACCGCCACCTTGTGCCCGTCGGCGGCGAGTCGCTGGGCGACCGCGAGGCCGATGCCGCGGTTGCCGCCCGTCACCAGAACCGACCGGGATGTGAAGTTCGACATGGGTGTAAACCTATCTGTTCGAGTTCAGCTGTCGTGCTCGGGCTGCGCGGTACCCGCTTATGGCAGACGTTGACGATAGACCAGCCCGCCCACGACGCCCGCGGTGGTGATGAGCAGACCGAGCAGCAGCCAGGGGCGGCTGGCGTCGCCCATCTGCATCTCGAAGCCGATCTGCTTGTCCAGCGTGTCGTAGACGGCGTTGAGTTCTTCCAGGGAGGACGCGGTATAGAAGTCGCCGCCGGAGATGTTGGCGATCTCGCGCAGCGACTCGTCGTCGACCGGCACCGGAACCCGTTGGGCCCCCTTGCCGTCCTTGTCCGGGATCTCCACCGAACCCCAAGACGTGCCGAAGGAGATCGTCGACACCGGGATGCCCTTCTGCTTGGCCATCCGCGCCGCGACGAAGGCGTGCCGGGGATTGTCGATGTCCTTGTCGTCCGGGACGGTCTGCTTGCCGTCGGACATCAGCACGATGCGGGCGGGCGGCGGGGTCTCCGCGCCGCCGAGCACCGAGGCGAGCGTGTCGATGGCCTGCATGGCGCTGTAGATGCCCTCGCCGGTGGCGGTGCGCTCGGCCAGCTTCATGTTCTGGATGGCGGCCTTCACGGCCTCGCGGTTGGTGGTCGGCGATACCTGCACGGAGGCCGTGCCCGCGTAGGTCACCAGTCCGAGATTGATTCCGGGAGTGAGACCTTCGGCGAAATCGCTGGCCGACTTCTTGGCCACCTGGACGCGCGAGGGCGTCACGTCGGTCGCCTCCATCGACAGCGATACGTCGATCACCATCATCACCGTGGCGCGGTTGCGGGGCACCTTCTTGGCCGCCTGCGGCCCGGCCGCGGCGATCGTCAGCAGCACCAGGCCGACCAACATCAGCGCCACCGGCACATGCCGCCAGCCGCTGGGCCGCTTGGGCGCGACCCGCTCCAGCGTCTCCATGTTGGCGAAGCGGAGCAGATGCCGCTTGCGGCGCTGCTGCACGACCACGTACAGCAGCGCCACGGCGGCGACGACGAGCAGGAACGCCAGCCACCCGGCGGCGTTGAAATGCGAAATGCTCACTGTCGAGGGACCTGTCCGGTCGGGGCGCCGAAGGTGTGGCGCCGGGTGGACACGAACCGGACGACGTCGGCGATCCAATCCCGATCGGTGCGCAGCGTCAGCACCGGCGCACCGGAGCTGCGCAGCGCCTGCTCGACCTGACCCCGATGCAGCTCCGCGGCGCGTGCGAAATCGCTTCGCAGCGCGGGGGTTACGGAGAATTCGCGAGTCCGGCCGGTCTCGGGATCGTGCAGTACCACGTCGCCCACGTCGGGCAGGTCCAGATCCAGCGGATCCAGCACCTCCACCCCGAGCAGATCGTGGCGGCCGGAGATGGCGCGCAGCGAGCGCTGCCAGTCGATATCGCCGAGGAAGTCCGAAATCACCACGGCCATACCGCGTTTGCGCTGCGGGCGGCGCAGCGATTCGATCGCCCCGCGCAGGTCGCCGCGCACGCCGTCGGCCGCGTGCGGTGTGGTGGCGATGCTGCGCAGCATCGCCTGGGCGTGTACTCGCCCCGTGCGGGCCGGAATCCGTACCAGCCGTTCGCCATTGGCCACGACGGCGCCGATCCGGTTGCCGCCGCCGCTGGTCAGATACGTGACCGCCGCCGCGGCGGCCACCACGAGATCCCGCTTCTGGCACAGCGCGGTGCCGAAGTCCAGGCTGGCCGACAGATCGACCACGAGCCAGGTCTCCAGTTCCCGGTCGGCGATCATCTGCCGCACGTGCGGGTGCGTGGTGCGGGCGGTGACCGACCAGTCCATCTGGCGCACATCGTCACCCGGCTGATACAGCCGCGCGTCGCCGGGCTCGGACCCCGGGCCCGGTATGAGGCCCTGGTGATCGCCGTGCAGAACGCCGTCGAGGCGGCGGCGCACGGTCAGCTCCAGGGTCTTCAGCGCCGCCTTCAGCCGCGGGTCGTCGATCTGACCGGAACGAAAAGACGGCGGGGCCGGATTTCCCTTGCTGGACGGTACATTCGCTGACATCGTCACTGGGGCAACCGAATCCGATGCTCCGTTCACGGATGCTGCGGCTGACCGGCCTGCTGGCCGTTCGGCGCGGGCGGCTGCGGGGCGCCCTGGGGCTGCGGCGCGCCCTGCGGGGGCACCGGGGGCATCGGGGCGGGCGGCTGGCCCGGTGCGGGCGCGTTGGCCTGCGGCGCCACCTGCGGCAGGCCGACCGTCTGCAGCACCCGGCGGATCACGTCGTCGGGGCTGACCTCGTCGGCCAGTGCGTCGTAGGACAGCACCAGGCGATGGCGCAGCACATCCGGCACCACCTCCACCACGTCCTGCGGGACGACGTAGTCGCGGCCGCGGATCAGCGCCACCGCGCGGGCGGCGGCAATGATGCCCAGGCTGGCGCGCGGCGACGCGCCGTAGGCGATCCACCCGGCGACATCCTCCAGCCCGAACTCGGCGGGCTTGCGGGTCGCGGAGATCACGCGCACCACGTAGTCGACCAGCGCGTGGTGCACGAAGGTGTTCGAGGCCAGCTTCTGCAGCCGGATCAGCTCGGCGGGCTCGAGAATCTGCTTGGGCTCCGGCGGGGTGACGCCCATCCGGTAGATGATCTCGCGCTCCTCCTCGACCGAGGGGTAGTCGACGACCACCTTGAACAGGAAGCGGTCGCGCTGCGCCTCGGGCAGCGGGTACACGCCCTCGCTCTCGATCGGGTTCTGGGTGGCCATCACCAGGAAGGGATCGGGCATCGGGAAGGTCTTGCCGCCGATCGACACGTGCCGCTCGGCCATCACCTCGAGCAGCGCCGACTGCACCTTGGCGGGCGCGCGGTTGATCTCGTCGGCGAGCACGAAGTTGGCGACCACCGGGCCCAGCTCGGTGTCGAACTCCTCGCGGCCCTGCCGGTAGATGCGGGTACCGACGAGGTCGGTGGGCACCAGGTCGGGGGTGAACTGCACGCGGGAGAAGGTGCCGCCGACGACCCGGGCGAAGGTCTCCACCGCGAGTGTCTTGGCGATGCCGGGCACGCCCTCGAGCAGCACGTGCCCGCGCGCCAGCACGCCGACGAGCAACCGTTCCACCAGGCGATCCTGCCCGACGATCACTCGTTTGACTTCGTAGATCGCCTTCTCCAGGGTCTGGACATCGCGCTCGAGGGTGTCGGGTGCCGGCGCGTCCTTCGCCGGATTCACCGTGCTCACACCATCAGTCGAAGTCACAAACATCCCCGCTTTCGCCTAGTCCGGCCCCGTGAGGCTCGCGCTGCACATGTGGTTCACCCGTGTTCCCCACCACTATTCCAGGTTTGCCATCGTCCCCCAACGCAGGCAGGGGATTACGGCCCGTCCGCGTCGCCGCGGCGCGTCACGCGACACGCGCAACACGGTGAACCCTAACGCAAACGCCCGGCTCCCCGCCTGAGAGGAGGCTGGGAGTCGTTATGTCAGCAGGCGCACCGCGTACGGCATGATGCCCCCTTCGCGCACCGGCGAAACCTTGACCACGTCGCCGGATTCGGGCGCCTCGACCATTTTGCCGTCGCCCAGGTAGAGCGCCACGTGCTCGCTGCCGTTGGCCCCCCAGAACAGCATGTCGCCGCGTTCGCGCTCGGCCACGGGCACCCGCGTGCCCATGGTGTACTGATAGCCGCTGTAGTGCGGCATCGAGATGCCGACACCGGCGAAGGCGTAGATCATCAGCCCCGAGCAGTCGAAGCCGACCTTGTCGAAATCGCCGTAGCTGTCGGCGACGCCGCCGTCGCGGATGCCCAGCGTCGGCCCGTTCTCGTCGCCGCCGCCCCACGAGTAGGTGACACCCAGCTGCGACATCGCGCGGTCCACCACCGTCTCGATGAGCTGGGTGCGGCTGCCGGACGGGCGGCTCGGCCGATTCGGCATGGCGGCGCGCGGCGGGGGTGCGTTGTGGAGCTGGGCGTGCGGGCGTTTACCCGCCCCCGCCCGCGTGGCGGCGTCGTGCGCCGCCTGATCGGCGCCCGCCCGCGCCGCAGCGGCGGCCGCCGCGGCCTGGGCGGCGGCCTCCTCCGCCAGACGCTGCTGGTCCCAGGCGAGAAACGCCTCGCGCTGACCCTGCAGCCCGGCCACCCGCTGCCGCGCCGCGTCCAGCCGCTGCTGGGCCGAATCCCGTTGCCGCGACACCGCATTGCGCCGTGCGGACTGCTGTTCCTGTGCGGCCTTGGCAGCGCTGACCGCCTGTTGCGCCTCGACCTTCTTCTGCTCCGCCGCCGCCGCGGCGGCATCGGCGGTCTGTTTGGCCTGCCGCGCGATCGAATCGCGGTTGGCCTGTTCGACCTGCGCCCGGCGTAATCGCTGCAGCGCGTCCTGCCGGGACTTCGACGCGATGCCGAGCAGCTGCGCACGGTCGAGCGCGGTCGCCGGATCGGCCCCGGAGAGCACGTTCACCAGCGACCCGGTGCCGGGCTGGGTGTAGGCCTCGACGGCGAACCTATCGAACTCGGTGCGCGCCTGGTCCACCTTGGCGCCCGCGTCGGCGAGGTCGCGGCGGCTCGCCTCGACGGCCGCCGCGGCGGCGTCCGCCTCCGCGCGGGCGGCCTGCAGGTCGACCAGCGCCTTGTTCACGGCCTCGCGCTTCCGGGCGACCTCGGTGTCGAGCTCCTGCAGCTGCTGCTCCGCCACGGCGACCTCGTTGATCAGGCCGCTCACCTCGGTGACGCCCGCGTCCACCTGCCCGTTGGCACCGGCGATGTCACCGTCGCTCGGATTGGGCGGGGGCGGGGGCGCCGCACCGGCCAGCGGAACCGACATCGATACCGCGACCGCGCACAACAGCAACCCCAGAGCGACCTTGATCGAGTTCCCCTGCCGGTTCGACCCAGCCACTCGCGCACCTCCCTGCATCCCGCTCCGCTCCCGGGAAACCGAGGTTCACCGGGACTGCGCCGGGCGACCGGTCACCTGCATCGCCTCATGAACCTCAGCCGACCCCTTCATCCCACCGGCCGCTCTAAGGCTCTTCCGACACTTCTTCCCCATGCGTGTCATTCGAAACCGTACGGCACTTCTCTCACTGAGGAAACACAGGAAACGGAATGCCAGCAGTGTAATTTACGGGTAGCTGCACAATAGCTTGACGTGCGTCGAGTTTCGACGACGAAAACAGACCGGACGCATGTCAGGTCGGCCGGGAAGGGCAGGCGGGAAGGTCAGGCCGGGACGCGGGCGGCCCTTCGGGCCTTGATCCAGTACAGTCCGCCGACGATCAGCACGATTCCGGCCAGCAGGGCGAGGGTGGCCGTCGTGAACGACACCTGCTCCGGGGCCTCGAGGCGGTCGACGAAGACGCGGGCCGCCGTCGAGGTGTGCTCGGGGCCGTGGTACTTGGCGCCGTCCTCCGCCTTCTCCAGCCGGGCGCGCGGGATGGAGTCGCTGTACGTGCCGACCCATTCGTCGCTGAACACCGCGACGGTGCCGTGCTCGGACTTGCCGACCTCGGTGGCCAGGTCGCGCAGATCCGAATCGCGGCCGGGCTGGCCCTGAATCACCACGATGCTCAGCGGAATGCCGTGCTCGCGAGCGTCCCCGGCGATCTCCGCCAGCTCCGCCTGCTTCTTGTTCTTCGGCGCGGCGACGTGGTTGTCGGCCAGATCCGTCAGGATCGCGTGCAGATCGGTATCGGGCGGCAACGCCCCGACTTTGGGCGTGAGAACCGAGGTGTAAAAGACGGTCATCTTCCATCCGGTCTGTCGAGCCGCCCAGGGGGCGACGGCATCCAACACTCTTCAGGCGATCAGCATGCTGACGACGCACGCCGGATCCGACTACTCCGACGGGCTCGAGAGCACAGTACGCGACGGGAGGATGATGGTTGCTGGCACGGTGCGCGTGACGCGCCCCGCGTGTTTCACAGGACAAGCGTACTGTTAGGGTTGGAGACACGAGGCGCACAGCCCGAGACTGCGCCCTCGACCGGGCCGCCGGCACAGCCCCGCCGGTGGCCGAGAGACTCACCGACGAGTGGAGCTGAACGTATGACGAGCATCGATACATTCGGCGCCAAAGGCACCCTCGAGGTCGAAGATCGCTCGTATGAGATCTTCCGCCTCTCCGCCGTGCCCGGCACCGAGAAGCTGCCCTACGCCCTGAAGGTCCTGGCGGAGAACCTGCTCCGCACCGAGGACGGCGCCAACATCACCGCCGATCACATTCGGGCCATTGCCGATTGGGATCCCTCGGCCGACCCGAACACCGAGATCCAGTTCACCCCCGCGCGTGTCATCATGCAGGACTTCACCGGCGTGCCCTGCATCGTCGACCTGGCCACCATGCGCGAAGCCGTCGCCGCCCTGGGCGGCGACCCGGACAAGGTGAACCCGCTCGCCCCCGCCGAGATGGTCATCGACCACTCCGTCATCATCGACGTCTTCGGCCGCGCGGACGCCTTCGAGCGCAACGTCGACATCGAGTACCAGCGCAACGGCGAGCGCTACCAGTTCCTGCGCTGGGGCCAAACGGCTTTCGACGACTTCAAGGTGGTGCCGCCGAGCACCGGCATCGTGCACCAGGTCAACATCGAGCACCTCGCGCGCGTGGTCATGGAGCGCAACGGGCAGGCCTACCCCGACACCCTCGTCGGTACCGACTCGCACACCACCATGGTCAACGGCCTGGGCGTATTGGGTTGGGGCGTCGGCGGTATCGAGGCCGAGGCGGCCATGCTGGGCCAGCCCGTCTCGATGCTGATCCCGCGCGTGGTCGGCTTCAAGCTGACCGGCGAGATCAAGCCGGGCGTCACCGCCACCGATGTCGTGCTGACCGTGACCGACATGCTGCGCAAGCACGGTGTGGTCGGCAAGTTCGTGGAGTTCTACGGCAAGGGCGTGGCCGAGGTGCCGCTCGCCAACCGCGCCACGCTGGGCAATATGAGCCCCGAATTCGGTTCCACCGCAGCGATTTTCCCGGTCGACTCGGTGACCGTCGACTACCTGAGGCTGACCGGCCGCTCCGACGAGCAGGTCGCCCTGGTCGAGGCCTACGCCAAGGAGCAGGGCCTGTGGCACGACGCCGACCACGAGCCCGCCTACTCGGAGTACTTGGAGCTGGACCTGAGCACCGTGGTGCCGTCCATCGCCGGGCCGAAGCGCCCGCAGGACCGAATCCTGCTGTCGGAGAGCAAGACCGCGTTCCGCAAGGACATCCACAACTACACCAGCGATGCGGAGAGCGGCCCCGCCGCCACCACCCCGCACACGCACCTGGACGAGGCCATCGAGGAGTCGTTCCCGGCCAGCGATCCCGCGCAGCTGGCGTTCGCCGAGGACGACGCCGTGCTGCCGACCGCCGCCAACGGCGCGGTGGGCCGCCCGTCCAAGCCGGTCAAGGTGCAGTCGGAGGAGTACGGGGACTTCATTCTCGACCACGGCGCGGTGGTGGTCGCCTCGATCACCTCCTGCACCAATACCTCCAACCCGTCGGTCATGATCGGCGCGGCGCTGCTGGCGCGCAACGCCGTGGAGAAGGGCCTGTCCCGCAAGCCCTGGGTGAAGACCTCGATGGCGCCGGGCTCGCAGGTCGTCAACGGCTACTACGAGAAGGCCGGGCTGTGGCCGTACCTGGACAAGCTGGGCTTCAACCTGGTCGCGTTCGGCTGCGCCACCTGCATCGGCAACACCGGCCCGCTGCCGGAGGAGATCTCCCAGGCGGTCAACGACAACGACCTCACCGTCACCGCAGTGCTGTCGGGCAACCGCAACTTCGAGGGCCGCATCTCCCCCGACGTGAAGATGAACTACCTGGCCTCGCCACCGCTGGTCATCGCCTACGCGCTCGCGGGCACGATGGACTTCGACTTCGAGAACGAGGCGCTGGGCAAGGACACCGACGGCAACGACGTGTTCTTGAAGGACATCTGGCCGTCGCCGCAGGAGATCCAGGACACCATCGACCGGGTCATCTCCCGCGATATGTTCATCGAGGACTACGCGGACGTGTTCAAGGGCGACGAGCGCTGGCGTTCGCTGCCCACCCCGGAGGGCAAGACCTTCGAGTGGGCCGAGGATTCCACCTATGTCCGGAAGCCTCCGTACTTCGAGGGCATGCCGCAGACCCCGGAGCCGGTACAGGACATCAAGGGTGCGCGCGTGCTCGCGCTGCTGGGTGATTCGGTCACCACCGACCACATCTCCCCCGCGGGCAACATCAAGGCGGGCACCCCGGCCGCGCAGTACCTCGAGGCCAACGGCGTCGAGCGCAAGGACTACAACTCCTACGGCTCGCGGCGGGGCAACCACGAGGTCATGATCCGCGGCACCTTCGCCAACATCCGGCTGCGCAACCAGCTGCTGGACGACGTCTCGGGCGGCTACACCCGCGACTTCACCCAGGACGGCGGCCCGCAGGCGTTCATCTACGACGCCTCGCAGAACTACCAGGCCGCGGGCATCCCGCTGGTCGTGCTGGGCGGCAAGGAGTACGGCTCGGGGTCCTCGCGCGACTGGGCGGCCAAGGGCACCAGCCTGCTGGGCGTCAAGGCGGTCATCACCGAGTCGTTCGAGCGCATCCACCGCTCCAACCTGATCGGCATGGGCGTGATCCCGCTGCAGTTCCCGCAGGGTGAGTCGGCGGCGTCGCTGAAGTTGGACGGCACCGAGACCTTCGATATCGAGGGCATCACCAAGCTGAACGAGGGTGTGACTCCGAAGACCCTGAAGGTGACCGCCACCAAGGAAAACGGCGAGCAGGTGTCGTTCGACGCGGTGGTGCGCATCGACACCCCCGGAGAAGCCGATTACTACCGTAACGGTGGCATCCTGCAGTTCGTGCTGCGCAACATGATCAGCAAGTGATTCGATAGGTTGCCAGGCTCGGGCCCCGATTCGCTTCGGGGCCCGAGCACTTCGCTCGGATCCGGTTCCGTCGTTCCGGCGAACACCCCGCTTGGAGGAGCCCATGCCCAAGGTCAGTGACGACCATCTCGCCGCCCGGCGCAGCCAGATCCTGGACGGGGCGCGGCAGTGCTTCGCCGAATTCGGTTACGAGGGCGCGACGGTGCGCCGACTCGAGGACGCCATCGGCCTGTCCCGGGGTGCGATCTTCCATCACTTCCGCGACAAGGACGCGCTGTTTCTGGCGCTGGCCCACGAGGACGCGGCCCGGATGGCGGAGGTCGCGGCGACCCAGGGCCTGGTGCAGGTGATGCGCGATATGCTCGCGCGCCCCGAGGATTTCGACTGGCTCGGCACGCGGCTCGAGATCGCCCGGCGCCTGCGCACCGACCCGGAGTTCCGCCGGAATTGGGAACAGCGGTCGGAGGAACTCACAGCCGCGACGATCGCGCGCTTGGAGCGCCGCAAGGCCGCGGGCGCCCTGCGCGACGACGTGCCGACCGACGTGCTCCTGGGCTATCTGGATCTCGTCCTGGACGGCTTGATCGCCCGAATCGCCTCCGGGCACGCCAACGACAATCTGTCCGCCGTCCTGGATCTGGTGGAGGCGTCAGTACGCCGCAAACAGTGAGGTGGAACCCACCGACGGACGGTCCGCTCGTGTCGGCGGCAGCCGCCGCTTCGACCGCGTCGGTACACGACCACCAAGGCATCCGATCTGCCGTCTCCTCGCGGGACCGTCGGAATGGCACTCGATGCAAGCTCGCATTGCGTGCATGATCGCATCGCGTGCCGATACGCACCGAATGCGGGCTTGGTGTCCCCGGGCATCCGTGACCGAGGCCACGCCGGATCCGGAAATATCGCGGCATACACCGGGGGTTTGCCGGGGTATGACCTTTTCCGTGCCTGTCACCGTCCGCGGCTACGAACTCGATGTGAACGGCCATCTGAATCAGGCCGTCTACCACCAGTACGCCGAACACGCGCGGTGGGAGGTGCTGCGCGCGGCCGGTCTGGTTCCGGACAAGATGCGGCTGGCGGGCGTGGGGCCGGTGGTCCTGGAATCGACGGTGAAATATCTGCGCGAGCTGCACTTGGGCGACGAGGTGACGGTCACGAGCGAATTCGAGTGGGGCGAGGGCAAGGTCTTCCGGATGCGGCAGCAGATCATCAAGCTCGACGGCACCGTATCGGCCGAATTCGCGGTCGTGCTGGGATTGATGGACCTCACCGCGCGCAAACTCGTATCGAACCCGATCGAGCGATTCTTGGAGCTGGCCGAGTCCGGCGAGGCGCTCGGCCTGTAGGGGCGGGGAGTCGATCGGCGAGCGTTGACCTCTCAAACTGAAAATCTTTCGGCGATAGCGCATTACGCACCGGAACGGGCGATTCGTCCGGGCACCTGAAATCTTCCGATGTGAACCGACGGGCGGGGCCGTGGGGATATGATCCAGATCACGCTCGGCTTCCGTGGCAAACCGCGAGCAGATCGGAGACCAGCCCCTATGACCGAAACCATTCGCCCGTTCACCCCTGCCCCCGTGCCCATCCCGGATATCGCGGACCTGGTGCCGCCACTACCCGGCTACCTGGCGGCGGAGTCGGACCGGACGATCAGCGTGCGCGTCGGCGAGGGCACGTGGACCTTCGATCGGGCGGATGTGCTGAGCGTCGACGACCGCCGCGACGACGAGACGGGGGAAGGCCGTCCCGTGCGGGTCCGGATCCGCCCCGGTGCCACAGCGGATTTCACGCAGCGCCGCCGCATCGACCTCACCGACCGCCCGATGACGCTGCCGCGCCGGCACTCCCCCGCCCCGGGCGACGACGAACTGCGGCGCCTGACCGACGCGTGGGCGCGCGCGCTGCGCCTGCCCGACGCGCCCGGCGTCGGCGGCGCCACCTCCACCTTCTGCCAGACCATGACCTCCGCGCGCAGCGACGACGGCACCGCCTGCGACAGTCTCGACTGAGGCGGGGCCGCGATGTCCGCCGCCCGCCCGGCAGGTTCGGTGCTGATCGTCACCGAGGCCGATGACCTGCACGCCGACGCGATGGCGGCCACGCTGCGAAAGCACCACCAGCTCAACCCGATTCGCCTCGATATGCGCGAGTTCCCCCGCGCGACCGGAAGTTTCCGCCTGGACCGCGCGGGCACCGCGCGCTCGGTGTCCCATGCCGTCGGGCTCGACGACGTCACCGCGGTCTGGTGGCGCAGGCCGCACCAGTGCGTCGTGCCCGGTGGCGTGCGGCACGCCGACGACGATTATCGGCAGGCCGAATGCGACGGCTTCCTGCAGGGCCTGCTGTGGTCGATTCCCGCGGTGTGGGTCAACGATCCGGGCGCCGATCGCACCGCCACCCGCAAGATCGTGCAGCTGGAAACCGCCCGCCGCAGCGGATTCCCGATCCCGGAGACGCTGATCACCAACGATCCCGACGAGGCGCGCAGCTTCGTCGATTCCCGGCCGGGCCGGGTGGTCTACAAGCGCACCGGCACCGGCCGCGCCGAATTCTCCGAGACCCGGATCGTCGCGCCCGCCGATCTGGACCGCCTGGGCACCATCCGCTCGGCGCCGACCACCTTCCAGGACTACATCGACGCCGACTGCGATCTGCGCGTGGTGTGGATCGACGGCATCGAATGGGCGGTGCGCATCGACTCGCAATCCGGTGCGGGACAGGTGGATTCGCGCCTGGACACCTCCGTGGATTTCACCCCGGCCCGGCTGCCCGCCTCGGTCAGCAAGTCGCTCGCGACGCTCATGGGTGCGCTGGGCCTGGCGTTCGGCGTGCTCGACCTGCGGCTCGGCGCCGACGGCGAGTATTACTTCCTGGAGGTGAACCCGCAGGGCCAGTTCGCCTACCTGGAGATCAAAACCGGCCTGCCGATCTTCGAGAGCCTCGCCAACTATCTGGCCATCGGCGACGCCGTGGTCGAGAGTTACTGATCCTCGAAGCTGCCGAGCAGCACCCGCAGGATCCGGTCCAGCTCACGCCGGCACGACCACGCCCTACGTTCCCGCCGCCATCCGCCACCCGGAGGACGCCGAGGTGCGCCGCGGTGACGCGGTCACCACGCGGTTGCTCATCGATTCTGCGGACGCCCGCGGCAGCGTCAGCACGCTGGAGGTGACAATGATGGCCGGCGCCGACTGCGCCGCACCACACGAGTACCGCCTCGATTTCGAGACCCCGCAGACCACTACGCGCCCAACGGGTTCCGGACCGCCGATTACTTGCTGGCGGCTTTACGCCGGTTCGCCCCGCCCCGGCTGCGGAGTTGCACGTGCGACTCCACCAGCACGTTGTGGATGAACCCGTACGAGCGGCCGGTTTCCCGGGCCAGCGAGCGGATACTTGCCCCCGCCTCGTACTGCTTCTTGAGCTGGGATTGCAGGCGGTCTCGCGACTTTCCGGTGACGCGCGTGCCTTTACCCAACGTGGACTTCCCTTGTGCGGGCCTGTCACTCATGGCTTCCTCCGGTCGCCCTGCAGCCTTATTCCAGGCTAAACATTCGACCGGCGGTGATCAACGCCTCGCTGTGATTTAGCTCACCGATTTTCGAGATAGTCCGGGCGAGCGGCGAATCGCGGCCCCGGGACCGCCCCTGGCACAGGAGAACTGACCGCGGCTCACGCCAGTTGGATGAGCTCCAGGTACTCCTGCGACCAATGGTCCTCGGCGCCGTCGGGCAGCATGATGACCCGCTCCGGGTTCAGCGCCTCGGCGGCGCCCGGATCGTGGGTCACCAGCACCACCGCGCCGGCGTAGCTGCGCAGCGCGTCGAGCACCTGCTCGCGCGAGATCGGGTCCAGGTTGTTGGTGGGCTCGTCGAGCAGCAGCACATTCGCCGCCGAGGACACCAGCCCGGCCAGCGCCAGCCGGGTCTTCTCGCCGCCCGACAGCGTCCCGGCGGGCTGCTCGAGCTGCGGGCCGGAGAACATGAACGCGCCCAGCAGGCCGCGCAGGTCCTGTTCACCCGCGTCGGGCACGGCGTGGCGGATGTTCTCCCACACCGACGCGGTGTCGTCGAGGGTGTCGTGCTCCTGCGCGAAGTAGCCGACCTTCAGACCGTGGCCCGGCACCAGACCGCCCGCGGTCGGCTGCTCCACCCCCGCCAGCAGCCGCAGCAGGGTGGTCTTGCCCGCGCCGTTGAGGCCCAGCACCACCACCCGGCTGCCGCGGTCGACGGCCAGGTCGACACCGGTGAAGATCTCCAGCGAGCCGTACATCTTGGTCAGGTTCTCCGCCATCAGCGGGGTCTTGCCGCAGGCGGCGGGCTCCGGGAACTTGATGCGGGCGACCTTGTCGGCCACGCGGATCTCGTCGGCGGCGGCCAGCATGCGCTCGGCGCGCTTGACCATGTTCTGCGCCGCAACGGCTTTGGTGGCCTTGGCGCCCAGCTTCGCGGCCTGGGCCTTGAGCGCGGACGCCTTCTTTTCGGCGTTGGCGCGCTCGCGGCGGCGGCGCTGCTCGTCGGTGGCGCGGGCGTCGAGGTACTTCTTCCAGCCCATGTTGTAGATGTCGGCCTCGCCGCGCACCGCGTCCAGGAACCACACCTTGTTGACCACCGCCTCGAGCAGTTCCACATCGTGGCTGATCACGATCAGGCCGCCCTCGTGGTTCTGCAGGAAGCCGCGCAGCCAGGTGATGGAGTCGGCGTCGAGGTGGTTGGTCGGCTCGTCCAGCAGCAGCGTGCGGTCGGATTTACCGCCGCTGCCGTCGGAGGCGGAGAACAGAATGCGCGCCAGCTCGATGCGGCGGCGCTGTCCGCCCGACAGCGTGCGCAGCGACTGCCCGAGCACCCGGTCGGGCAGGCCCAGGCTGTTGCAGATGCGGGCCGCCTCACTCTCGGCGACATAGCCGCCCAGCGCGGAGAACCGCTCCTCGAGGCGGCCGTACTTGCGCACCGCCTTCTCGCGCTCGGCGTCGTCGGCGACCTCGGCCATCAGCGCCTGCTGCTTCTCCATGTCCCGGATCAGCGCGTCCAGCCCACGGGCCGACAGCACGCGGTCGCGGGCCAGCACGTCCAGGTTGCCCTCGCGCGGGTCCTGCGGGAGGTAGCCGATCTCACCCGAGCGAATCACCTCGCCCGCGTACGGCTCGCCCTCCCCGGCGAGGATGCGCAGCGTGGTGGTCTTCCCGGCGCCGTTGCGCCCGACCAGCCCGATCCGGTCGCCGGACTGCACCCGCAGCGCCGCGCCCGGCGCCGTCAGCAGGGTGCGGATTCCGGCCCGGACCTCCAGGTCGGTCGCGGTGATCACAGATATCTCCTCGGCGTCGGCGGTTCAAGGGTGATTACTCGAGTGTGCATTCTCTCGACACACGAGAACCACCGATTTTACCCAAGCGAACTATCACCCGGCTCCCCCGGTTGCGGGTGCTTTCCGCCATACCGGTCGGCAGGTAACGTGCCGACCCATGAGCGACGAGCTGAAGGGCAAGGGGGCACTGGTCACCGGGGCCAGCCGGGGCATCGGTAAGGCCGTGGCGGCCGAGCTGCTGTCGCGCGGGGCCAATGTGTTGATCACCGCGCGCAAGCCGGAGGCGCTGGAGGAGACCGCGGCGGAGCTGGGGACCCTAAGCCACCCCGGGAAGGTGGTGGCGATGCCGGGGAACTCCGGCGACGCGGCGGCCCGCCACCAGGCCGTGGCCACCGCGGTCGCGGAGTTCGGCGCGCTCGACATCCTGATCAACAACACCGGGATCAACCCGGTCTACGGCTCGCTGATGGACGCCGACCTAGACGCGGTGCGCAAGATCTTCGACGTCAATGTCGTCGCGGCGCTGGGGTATGTGCAGGAGGCGCACCGGGCGTGGATGGGCGAGCACGGCGGCGCGGTGGTCAATGTCGCCAGTGTCGCCGGGCTGCGCTCGACCGGCGTGATCGCCGCCTACGGCGCCTCGAAGGCGGCGCTGATCCGGCTCACCGAGGAGCTGGCCTGGCAGCTC
The DNA here is from genome assembly GCF_054782435.1 of Nocardia thraciensis. NCBI lineage: Bacteria > Bacillati > Actinomycetota > Actinomycetes > Mycobacteriales > Nocardiaceae > Nocardia > Nocardia thraciensis. The sequence goes on along the minus strand of NZ_BAAGSM010000050.1, from coordinate 166,905 downwards.
GGCCCCGGTATCCGGGTGAACGCGGTCGCCCCGGGCGTGGTGAAGACCAGGTTCGCCGACGCGCTCTACTCGGCCGGTGAGGAGGCCGCCGCCGCGCCCTACCCGATGAAGCGGCTGGGCACGCCGGAGGACGTCGCCGCGCTCATCGGTTTCCTCGTCTCGGATCAGGCGGCCTGGATCACCGGCGAAGTCGTCCGTGTGGACGGCGGACTGCTGGCGACCGGCGGACTCTGACGTTTCCGCCGTCCGTGTGACTCCCGACCTCCTCGTGTGCGGGCTCGGGCCCGCCGGGCGGACGCTCGCGCATCGGGCGCTGATGCGCGGGTTGTCGGTGACGGCGGTCGACCCGAATCCCGAACGGCGCTGGACCGCCACGTACGCGGCGTGGGAGGACGAGCTGCCGGAGTGGATCGCCACGTCCACGATCGCCGCGACGGTCGCACGTCCGGCCGTCTGGGGCACACGACGGTTCGAGCTGGATCGTCGCTATGCGGTGTTCGATGTTGCGGCGCTGCGGGATTCGATGGACCTGGGCGGGGCCCGGGTGGTCGCGGATCGTGTCGTCGAGATCGGCCGCCCCCGGCGCGGCGCGAAAGGCCCGGAGTGGGTGCGGCTTTCGTCCGGCGGTGTGCTCACCGCGCACCGGGTGATCGACGCCCGCGGCCTCGCCCGCTCTCCTGCTCGCGCCGAGCAGACCGCATACGGCGTGGTGGTGCCGCGCGACCGATGGTCCGAGCCGCTGTTCATGGACTGGCGGCCGGACAACGGGGCGGCGCCGGACGAACCGCCCTCGTTCCTCTATGCGATCCCGCTCGATGCCGACCGGTACCTACTGGAGGAGACCTGCCTGGCGGGCCGTCCCGCTCTCGGCGGAGCACAACTGCGGGAGCGCCTGCGGGCCCGATTGCGGTGCCGCGGTATCGAACTCGGCGGCGACGAGCCGGTGGAGCGGGTGCGGTTCCCGGTGCAGGGCGGGCGTCCCGGCGCGCGCCGCTTCGGCGCCGCGGGCGGGCTGTTGCATCCGGCGACCGGCTTCAGCGTCGCCGCATCCCTCGCTGCGGCCGACGCCCTCGCCTGCGGCTCCTCGATCTGGCCGGTCTCGGCGCGGACGGTCCACGGGTTGCGTTGCGCAGGCCTGCGCGCCCTGCTCGCACTCCCCCCGGCCGACATCCCCCACTTCTTCGACGCGTTCTTCTCCCTACCCCCCGCCCTGCAACGCGCCTACCTCTCCGCCCGCGACGACCTCCCCGCCACGGCCCTCGCCATGAGCACCCTGTTCCGAACCCTCCCATGGCCCCTACGCCGAACCCTCCTCACCGCCACCCTCAGCCCACCGAAGTAACCGCAACGCCACCCATTCACCACAGCCCCAGCGTGCACCACCACCCACACCCGACGTGCACCACCACCCACACCCGACGCACACCACCCACACCCAACACACACCACCCACACCCAACACACACCACCGACACCCAACGCGCACCACCCAAACCCGACGTGCACCACCCAAACCCGAGGTGCAACCACCACCACCCGACGTGCACCACCACCCACACCCGACGTGCACCACCACCACCCAGACCCGGCGTGCACGGCCATCGACATCCGGCGTGCACGGCCACCCTCATTTCCCGGCATGCTTTTGGCCGGGATCCATACCGTGCCGGGAATGGCTGGCGGGGCGTTGCGGAATTCCTCGGCGGGTCAGCGGCTGTCTACCACGAGGGCGGTGGTGTTGTCGGTGCCGCCGGTTTGTAAGGCGTTGTCCACCAGGGCTTCCGCCGCGAGGTCCGGGGTCGGCTGGGCGTTGAGGATGTCCTTGATCTCGGAGATGGTGAGGCGCTTGTGAACGCCGTCGGTGCTCAGCAGCAGGCGGCCGGAGCTGGTGCCCGTGACGGCGTATCCGATATCGGCCGCCCGCACCGTGCGCGTGGTCGTGTACACCATGTGGCTCATCCGGGGCGCCGGATCCAGCCCGCGGGCGCGCAGATACTCCGAAACGGTGTGGTCCGTGGTGATCTGGTGCAGCACCCGACCGTTCCACCGGTAGGCGCGGCAGTCGCCCACCCAGGCGATCTCGCAGCTGCCGCCGGTCCGGTCGTCGGGCAGCACGGCGACGACGAGCACGGCGTCGGCGCTCGGCTCCGGGAATTCGCGTAGCAGCTCCCGCTGGGCCGCCAGGATGCCCGACTGCGGACCGTGCCGGGCCGCCTCGGTCGCCGCGACGACCGCCGCGGTGCGGGCGGCGCGCGCGGCCAGCAGATGATCACCGATCCCGTCGGCCACGACGAACGCGGTGCACCCCGTCTCCGCATCCGTGTGACCGGCCACCGCGTCGGCATTGATCGAACGCGCCCCGCGCCTGCTCACCGACTGTCCTGTGATTCCGGTGAGCCGGATCAGCTCGCGGCGGGTGATGGCGGTGGTGGGTGCGGTGTCCACAGCCTGGCCTCCTCGGAGTGGCCTGCGCGTGCTGCCGATCAGCACAATTCGAGTAAACGCCGGCAATCCAAGAGTCAACCGTGCGCTCCCTGTGAAAGGGGGCACGAGATGATCACGATTCGATAGCAGGTGGAACGGGCCGGAATCACGCCCGCACGACCAATCCACCCGCGCGATCGCTTCGACTTCCCTGTGTCAACCAACCGCGAAAGGATCGGGCCTCCATAAGTCGATACCCTTGACCGGCAACTCCGCCACCGGCGACCGCGTCCAGGACCAGTGCGTCCCGGCCGGCATTTCGCGGGGCGTAGAAGATTTTTTCTGTCCGGAACCAATCCGGGGCCGCGTTGGCGACGACTCGCTTCTGTGAGGTCGAACGCATTGGACGCCGGTTTGGAAGGACACTGAATGGTCATCCGCGCCCGAGGATCGTCGGGTGGCGTCCCTGCCGGCGACATCATCGACACGGATGCGACGCTGCATTCGCTGATCGAACGTGTCGCCGCGGGTGACGAACAGGCTTTCGCCGATCTGTACGACATCGTCGCGGGTCCCGTGCTGGGGGTCGTCGCAAGGATTCTGCGCGATCGCCCGAGATCCGAAGAGGTCACCCAGGAGGTGCTCTTGGAGATCTGGCTGAAGGCTCCGAAGTTCTGCGAGCAGCCGGGCAACGTGATGGCGTGGGCCGTCACGATGGCGCACCGCCGCGCGATCGACCGGGTGCGGCACGAGCAGGCCTGCTCCGACCGCGAGGACCGGATCGAGCAGCTGGACGTCAGACGTCCGGTCGACGAGGTGGTCGAGGCGACCCTGGCCCGAATGGAGACCCGCGAGGTGCGGCAGGCGCTCGACAAGCTCACCGAGCTCCAGCGTCAATCGATTGTGCTGGCTTACTATGGCGGCTATACATACCGAGAGGTCTCCCAGGTATTGGGCACCCCGGTCGGAACGGTCAAGACCCGAATGCGTGACGGTCTGATTCGTCTGCGTGAATATTTGGGAGCACATCAGTGACTTGTTCGGCCCCGATCCGCGATCTCACCGCACCATACGTTCTGGACTCGCTCCCCGAAGACGAACGCCATGCCTTCGAACACCATCTCGGCGACTGCCCGTCCTGCGGAAGGGATGTGGCCGAATTGCGCGCGGCCGTGGTCCAGATTGCGGTCGCGTGCGCGCGGACCCCGGCGCCCGGCATGCGCGAACGGGTCCTCGACAGCATTCGGGCAACACCGCAGCGTCCCCCCGAGGAACCGGAGCCGCCGCCCGCGGCGCCGCGCCCGGGCCGCCGCTGGCCCAAGAAGCTCGAGACCGAGATTGCCGTGGCGACCACGGCCCCCGCGCCGCCGGACGCGCCCCCGGCGGCCAACCGGCCGCCGGGGCATTCGCACGCGTAGCCGAGATCCGGCCGCATCGTTCCCGATCACTCCGCGAGATCCGCGAGAATGCGCGCCCGCAGCCCGGGATCGGGCTGGCACGCCAGGCGTTCCGCCAGGCGCACCACCACCTCCCGCAGTTCCCCGACCTCCTGCGCGCAGCGCGAGCACCAGGTCAGGTGACGCTCGAAGACCTCCCGTTCGGCATCGGTGAGCGCGTCCAGGACGTACGCTCCGCTCAGACCGTGCCACTCCGAACCCGCCGTCACGATTCGGCATCCGTGCGCGCATCGGCGACGCCGAGTTGATCCCGCAGTACCGCCCCGATGTCGGCGAGCGCCTCCGGCCCGGTCATCGCCCCGTGGGTGCAGGGGACCGAATGTTCGCGCAAATCGCCGCCGACCAGCGGATCCCACTGTGCCGCACCGAGATTCGGCCCGGAGTCCGCGGCCGCGGTGAAGTACAGCAGCGAACCCTCGTACCGGGGCGGCCGATACCGTGATCCCATCCGGCTGCCCGCCAGGTAGGCGGCGTACAGCCGCTCGATGTGGCCGGGCGTCAGCGCGGCGAACGGACCGGGCCGCTCCCGCAGCAGGCGCGCGGCCTCCTCGGCCGTCACCTCGGACTCACGCAGTTCGTCGTCGTCGAGCAGGGCGCCCAGCAGTTCGCCGGTACTCGGCTCCGGGGCCTCCGGCTCGTCCGCCAGGACCCGGCTGTCCAGCAGCGCCAGCAGCGCGACCGTATCGCCCGCCGCGGTGAGCTGCACGGCCATCTCGTAGGCGATCAGGCCGCCGAGCGACCAGCCGAGCAGATGGTACGGACCCTCCGGCTGCACCCGGCGCAACTCCTCGATGTAGCGGGCGGCCAGTTCCGGCACCGTGTCCGGACCGGTCGCGTCGGTCAGGTGCGGCATCTGCAGCCCGTACACCGGCCGCTCGGGTTCCAGATGGGTGACCAGCCCCGCGTAGCTCCACGACACGCCGCTCACGGAGTGCACGCAGAACAGCGGCGCCTGTGCGCCCTGCGCGCGAATCGGCAGCATCGTCTGGAAGGCGGTATCGGCCAGGGCCGCGTCACCGGGGCCGGATGCTCCGATCCGCGCCGCGATACCCGCCGGGGTCGGGGCCAGGAAGACCGCCTGCACCGGCACCTCGAGCCCGTGCCGCTCACGCAGCACCGCCGCCATCCGGGTCGCCAGCAGCGACGTGCCGCCCAGGTCGAAGAAGCTGTCGTCGGCGCCGACCGCGCGCACGCCGAGCACCTCCTCGAACGCCGCGCACAGCGCCGCTTCCGCCGCACCGGCCGGCGCCCGGTACGGCGCGCCCGCGCTGAACTCCGGATCCGGCAGCGCGGCACGATCCACCTTGCCCGAGACCGTCACCGGCAGCGCGTCGAGCACCGTGATCGCCTGTGGCACCAGGTAATTCGGCACCAGATCCGTCAGGTAGGCCCGCAGGTCGGCGGCGGTGCACCGGGCACCGGGCACCGGCTGGACGTAGGCGGCCAGGGCCTGCGCCCCGGTGGGCAGGCGACGCGGCACGGTCACCGCGTGATCCACTGCGGGGTGCCGCACCAGGGCGGCGTCGATCTCGCCGAGTTCGATGCGGAAGCCGCGGATCTTCACCTGGTCGTCGGTGCGGCCGAGGTAGTCCAACTCGTGCTCGGCGGCGTGCGGCGCCCAGCGCACCAGGTCCCCGGTGCGGTACATCCGATCGCCCGGCGCGCCGAACGGGTTCGCGACGAACCGCGCGCCCGTCAGCCCGGACCTGCCGTGATATCCGCGCGCCAGGCCGGGGCCCATCAGGTACAGCTCGCCGGGCACCCCGGCCGGTACCGGCCGCAGTCTGGCATCGAGGACCAGCAGGCCGAATCCGCGGATCGGGCCCCCGAGCGTCACCGGCATACGCGGGCGCAGCGGGTGGCTGAGGGTCGCGGCGACCGTGGCCTCGGAGGGGCCGTAGGCGTTGTACATGCGACGCGGCGTCGCGTTCGAGCCCCGCGGCGCTACCCACCGTTCGACGAGTTCGGGTCCCGTCCGGTCGCCGCCGACCATGACCACCTCGAGGTCGTCGAGGCCCTCCGGATCGACGGTCGCCAGGGCCGCGGGTGTCACGAACGCGTGAGTGATCCGTTGCGTGGCAAGCAGATCCCGCAGCTCGGCGCCGCCGTAGATGTCGGGGGGTGCGATCACGAGCGTCGCCGCGCCACCCACCGAGAACAGCAGTTCGAGCACCGCGGCGTCGAATCCGGGCGAGGCGAAATGCAGCACCCGCGCGCCCGGACGCACCGACGCCCGGCCAGTCAGTTCCCCGGCGAAGTCGGCCAGGCCCGCATGCGTCACGGTGACGCCCTTGGGGGTTCCCGTCGAGCCGGAGGTGTAGATCACGTAGGCGGGGTGCTCGATCCGCGCCACGGTGCCGCGTTCGCCCGCCGTGATCGGCTCCTCGGACAACGCCGTGAGGTCGGCCTCGTCCAGCACGAGCCACTGCGGGCCGTCGGGCAGGTCGGGCCGGCAGGTCGAAGCGGTCACGCCGATCCGAGCGCCCGAGTCGGCGACCATGTAGTCCTTGCGGTCCCGCGGATAGGCCGGGTCGATGGACAGGAAGGCCGCGCCGGTCTTCGCCACCGCGAGCACCGCCGAGACCCATTCCATGGATCGCGGCAGCGCGACGGCGACCGCCCGCTCCGGGCCCGCGCCCGCCGCGAGCAGGGCGCGGGCCAGCCGGTTCGTCGCCCGGTCGAGCTGGTCGTAGGTCAGCTCGCGCGTGCCGCAGCGCAGCGCGACCGCGCCCGGGTCCACTGCGACGGCCGCGGCGAAGAGGTCCGGGAAACTCGTTGTGCCGCAGGACTCTCGACCGCGAACCGGGGACAGCTCGCGCCGCTCCGACGGGGCCAGCAGGTCGAGATCGCCGACGGCGCGGCGGGGCTCGGCGACCGCCGCCGCGAGCAGCCGCACGAACCGCTCGGCGAGCTGCTCCGCGGTCCGCCCGTCGAACAGGTCGGTCGCGTAGGTCACGCTGAGCTCGATGCCGTCCGGCTCGTCCGCACCGGCGAACGACTCCACGAAGGTGAACTGCAGGTCGAACTTCGCGGTGTCGACCTCCACCTGCTCGGCCTCGACGGCGACACCGGGCAGGCGCAGGCCGACCGGCGCCGCGCTGTGCACCGACAGCATTACCTGGAACAGCGGATGGTGCGCGGTGGAGCGCACCGGATCCAGCACCTCGACCAGGCGCTCGAACGGGATGTCGGCATTGGCGAACGCGTTCAGATCGGTCTCGCGCGCGGTGGCGAGCAGTTCCTCGAATCCGCGGGCCCGGTCGATCTCGGTGCGCAGCACCAGGGTTCCGACGAACATGCCGATCAGGCGGTCGAGCTGGACGTCGTCGCGCCCCGCCAGCGGCGTGCCGATCGCGATGTCGCCGCTGTCGCCGAGCCGCGACAGCAGTGCCGCCAGCGCGGCGTGCAGCACCATGAAGGCCGACGCGTCGTGCCTGCGGGCCAGCTCGTGGATCGCGCGGTGCGCCGCGGCGTCGATGGTCGTGGTCGCGGTGGCGCCCCGATGGCTGGGAATCGGCGGGCGCGGCCGGTCGGTCGGCAGTGGCAGGCACTGCGGCAGACCGTCCAGCGTGCGCCGCCAGTGGGCCAGCTGCGCGGCCGCGGCGCTGTCCGGATCGTCGTCGCTGCCGAGCAATTCGCGCTGCCACAGGGTGAAATCGGCGTACTGCACCGGCAGCGGCGCCCACCGCGGCGGCGCGCCCCGCAGCCGTGCCTCGTACGCCGTCGCCAGATCCGTGGCCAGCGGCAGCACCGAGCCACCGTCGGCCGCGATGTGGTGCAGCACGACGACGAGGACATGCTCCCCTGCCGACATCCGCACCAGCGCCATCCGCACCGGGAGCTCGATGGTCAGGTCGAATCCCCGTGCGGCCGAACGCCGCACGTACTCGGCCACCGCGGCGCCGTCGAGATCGACGGTCTCCAGCGGCACCGCGGCGGCCGTGACCACCTGGCCGGGGCCGTGCACCGAATCCGGGAAGACGGTGCGCAGCGTCTCGTGTCGCCACACGACGTCGGCGAGCGCCCGCGACAGCGCCGCGGTGTCGAGTTCGCCGCGCAGGCGCAGCACCACGGGGATGTTGTAGGCGCCGGAGGCGGTGTCGGCCCGGTTCAGGAACCACAGGCGCTGCTGCGCCGCGGACAGCGGGATCCGCTCCGGCCGCTCGCGCCGCCGCAGGACCGGGCGGTCGGCGGCGGGGGCGGCCGCGAGCAGTACCGCCAGCCCGGCGGGCGTCGGGTGGTCGAAGACCGCGCGCACACCCAGTCGCGGCCCGCCCGCGGCGGCGATCCGGGCCACCAGCTGCGTCGCGGACAGCGAATTGCCGCCCAGCTCGAAGAAGTTCTGATCGGCCCCGACCTCGCCCCGGCCGACCGTCTCCGCCATCGCCGCCGCGACCAGCTTCTCGCCGTCGGTCTCGGGGGCGCGCCCGGTGCCGATCGCGTCGAATACCGGTTCCGGCAACGCTTTCCGATCAATCTTCCCGGTCGGCGTCATCGGCACCGACGCAATCGCCACGACGGCCTCCGGCACCATGTGCGGCGGCAGGCGCCGCGCGGCGAATTCCCGGACGGCGCGCACCGCCCGGTCATCGCACACCACATAGGTGGCGATGCGGGAGCGTCCGGCGGCATCCGCGCGAATCTCGGTGTGCGCGAACCGCACTCCCGGACAGGTGGATACCACCGTGGTGATCTCGCCGAGTTCGACGCGGAATCCGCGCACCTTCACCTGGTCGTCGGCGCGACCCACGAATACGAGGTCCCCGGCCCGCGTCCACCGCACCAGGTCTCCCGTCCGATACAGCCGTTCCCCGCTGTGCCCGAACGGGTTCGCGACGAACCGCGCCGCGGTCAGCTCCGGCCGGTGGTGGTAGCCGCGGCCGAGCCCGATACCGCCGACGTACAGTTCGCCGACCGCGCCCGGAGTGACCGGCCGCAGCCGCGGATCCAGCACCACGGTCGTCACGCCGCACATCGGGCGGCCGAGCACGATCGACGCGCCGGGCCGCAGGGGCTCCGACAGCGTGGTCGCGATCGTCGACTCGGACGGGCCGTACCCGTTGACCACTTCGCGGCCCGCCAGCCAGGGTGCGACCAGATCCGCGTCGAAACCCTCACCGCCGACGATGAGCCGGTGCAGCCGCGGCAGCGGCCAGCGGTCCGGATCGATGGTCGCCAGCACCGCGGGGGTGACCACGGCGTGCGTCACCTCGGCGCGGTCGAGCAACGCGCCCAGTTCGTCGCCGCCGAAGACGTCGGCGGGCGCGATCACCATGGTGGCTCCCGCGCTCCACGCCATCAGCAGTTCGAGCATGGCCACGTCGAAGCTGGGCGAGGCCAGATGCAGTGTGCGCGAACTCGATTCGATGCCGAACCGGGTGCGCGCCGCGGCCGCGCAGTTGTGCAGGCCGCGGTGCGTGATCGCGACGCCCTTGGGCCGCCCGGTCGATCCGGAGGTGTAGATGAGGTAGGCGAGGTCGTCGTCGCGCACGCGCCGGTCGCGCACCGCGTCGAGCGCCTCCGCGCCGGGCGTGCCGACGTCTTCCGCTGTCAGCCAGTCGATCTCGCCGGGTAACGAGGCGCGGTCCGCGGGCCGCGTGATGCCGATCCGGACGCCCGAATCCGACAGCATGTATCGGATGCGATCGGCGGGATACCGCACGTCGACGGGCAGGAACGCCGCGCCGGTCTTGGCGACGGCGAGCGAGCCGACCACCGATTCCACCGATCGGGCCATGCCCAGGGCGATCACGTCGCCGGAACCGACACCGCGCTCGGCCAGCGACGCGGCCAGCAGCGTCGCCCGGCGGTCCAGTTCGCCGTAGCTCATCCGCACCGAATCGTATTGGAGTGCGACCTGGTTCGGATCGGACGCGGCCGTGGCGAACAGCGCCGGGAGCGGCAGCGGGTGGGCCGCCGCACCGCCGCGCGCGGGGACCAGCGCCGCCCGCTCCGGCGCACCCAGCAGATCGATATCGCCGACGGCGGCGTCCGGCCGGTCGACCACGGACCCGAGCACCCGGACGAACCGCTCCGACAGGGCCTGCGCGGTCTCTGCGTCGAACAGATCGGTGGCGTAGGTCAGGCAGACCTCGAGTCCGCCCGGCCGATCGTCGACCCACGACGGCGTCACCGTGAACTGCAGGTCCAGCTTCGCGATGCCCGGGTCGACATCCTCGCTGACCACCTCCAGACCGGGCAGCCGCAGCCGCGCCGGGGTGAGGTTGTGCAGCGACAGCCCGACCTGGAACAGCGGATGGTGCGCGGTCGACCGGCGCGGTTCGAGCACCTCTACGAGCCGCTCGAACGGGATGTCGGCGTGCGCGAACGCGTCCAGGTCGCCGTCGCGCACCGCGTCCAGCAGTTCGGTGAACGGCCTGCCGTCGTCCACGGCGGTCCGCAGCACCAGCGTTCCGACGAACATGCCGATCAGCGGATCCAACTGCGGCTCGGTGCGGCCCGCGACGACGGTGCCGATGGCGATGTCGCGGCTGCCGCCGATGCGGGCCAGCAGCACCGCCAGCGCCGCGTGCAGCACCATGAAGATGCTGGCGTCCCGCGCCCGCGCCAGGTCCTCCAGCGCACCGTGCACCTCGGCGTCCACCCGCGACAGCACCGAGGCGCCGCGATGCGACGACACCGCCGGGCGCGGCCGGTCGCCGGGCAGTTCCAGGCATTCGGGCAGCCCGGCCAGGCGCTCGGTCCAGTACCGCACCTGCCGCGCCTGCACACTGTCCGGGTCGTGCTCGTCGCCGAGCGCCGCGCGCTGCCACAGGCTGAAGTCGGCGTACTGCACGCCCAGCGGTTCCCACGCCGGCGCCGCACCCGCGCGGCGCGCCTCGTACGCCGCCGCGACATCGGTCGCCAGCGGCGCCAGCGACCAGCCGTCGGCGGCGATGTGGTGCAGGACCAGCACCAGCAGGTGCTCGTCGGGCCGGATCCGGAACAGCCTGGCCCGCACGGGCGGGTCCACCGCGAGATCGAAACCGGCGGTGGCGAATTCGGCGAGGACGGCCTCCACCTCATCCGCCGCGCATTCGGCCACCGGCAGCCGCGGCGACCGCGCGGGCAGCACGACCTGCACCGGCCCGTCGACATCCGAGGGATAGATCGTGCGCAGCACCTCGTGCCGGTCGATCACGTCCGCGATGGCCGTCTCCAGCACGCCCGCGTCGAGTTCGCCGCGCAGCCGGAGCACGAGCGGGATGTTGTAGGCGCCCGAGGCCGGGTCGAAGCGGTGCAGGAACCACAGTCGCTGCTGCGCCGGGGACAGCGGGATCCGCTCCGGCCGCGCCCCCGCGGCCAGCACCGGACGCGGCGCCCCGCCGCCCGGAGCGGCCGCATCGATCAGCTCGGCCAGCCCGGCGGGAGTCGGATGCTCGAACACCGCGCGCACCGTGATCGCGTGGCCGGTGGCCGACCCGATCCGCGCCACCACCCGGGTGGCCGACAGCGAGTTGCCGCCCAGGTCGAAGAAGCTGTGGTCGGCGCAGACCGTCTCGCGGCCGACCACCTCCGCCATCGCGGCGGCCACCAGCCGCTCGGTGGGGGTGGCGGGTGCGCGTCCCGGCGCCGTCGCGGCGTCGAACACCGGCGCGGGCAGGACCCTGCGGTCGAGCTTGCCGGTCGGGGTCAGCGGCACCTCGGTGAGCACCACGATCGCCGACGGAACCATATGTGCCGGAAGGCGTTCCGCGGCGCCGCGGCGCAGCGCCCGGGGTTCCAGCTCGGCCGATTCGGCCGGGACCACATAGGTCACGATGCGGCCCTCCCCGGACTCGTCCTCGCGAATCTCGGTGTGCGCCAGCTGCACTCCCGTGAGCGCCGCGACCACCGCGGTGATCTCGCCCATCTCGATCCGCATGCCCCGCAGCTTCACCTGGTCGTCGGAGCGGCCCACGAACACCAGTTCGCCGCCGGACCAGCGCATCACGTCGCCGGTCCGATACATGCGCGCGCCGGGCTCGCCGAACGGGCAGGCCACGAACCGCCCGGACGTCAGGCCCGCGCGGCGCACGTATCCGCGCGCCAGTCCGCAGCCCATGACGTACAGCTCACCCGCCGCCCCTGGCGGGACCGGACGCAGCCGGTCGTCCAGCAGCACCACGCCCGCACCGCGAATCGGCCCGCCCAGCCCGAGCCGGTCGCCGGGCGACAGCGGCCGCGACAGCAGCATGATGATGGTGGTCTCGGTCGGACCGTAGGCGTTGAGGAATCTCCGCCCGGGCGCCCACCGATCCACCAGTTCCGCGCCGTAGGCCTCGCCGCCGACGACCAGGCTCCGCAGCCGCGGCAGCGGCCACCGGTCCGAGTCGACGCTCGCCAGCGCCGCGGGCGTGATGAACGCGTGCGACACGCGCTCGCGTTCGAGCAACCGGCCCAGGTCGTCCCCGCCGTAGACATCGGACGGCGCAACCACCATCGTCGCGCCCGCGCACCACGCCAGCAGCGCCTCCAGGACCGCGGCGTCGAAGATGGGCAGCGCGAAATGCAGGGTCCGCGAACCGGGTTCGACGCCGTAGCGGTCGCGTTGCACCTCGGCGAAGTTCGCCAGGCCACGATGGGTCACGGCGACGCCCTTGGGCACACCCGTGGAACCGGACGTGTAGATGACATAGGCCACCTCGTCCACCGACAGCGGCCGCACCCGGTCGCCGTCGCCGACGGGCGACGGATCGCCGCCGTCCAGCTCCGAGATCGCCAGCCACACCGCGTGTCCCGGCGGCGTGGCCGCGTCGGCCGTGTCGGTCAGTCCGATGCGGACCGCGGAATCCGACAGCATGTGCCGGATCCGCTCGGCCGGGTACCCGGTGTCGATCGGCAGGAAGGCCGCCCCCGTCTTCGTCACCGCCAGCGCGGCGAGCACCGACTCCGCCGACCGCGCCAGGGCCACCGCCACCACGTCGCCCGGGCCGATACCGCGGCCGATCAGCGCCCGCGCCAGGCGGTTCGACCGCTCGTCCAGCTCGCGATAGGTCAGCTCGACCGAACCGCACCGCACCGCGGTCTGGTCCGCGAACCGTGCCGCCGTGGCGGTGAAGCAGTCCGCCAGCGGCGCCGGGGTGACCGCGGCGCCGCCGTGGGCGGGCACCAGTGCCGCGCGTTCCCGGTCGTTCAGCAGCTCGATGTCGCCCACCGCGACTCGCGGCCGCGCGACCACCGCGGCCAGCACCCGGATGAGCCGTTCGGCCAGCGATTCCGCCGTCGCGGCGTCGAACAGGTCGGTGGCGTAGGTCAGGCACAGGTCGAGCCCGGCCGGTTCGCGCTCATCGGTCCAGGTCTGCGTCACCGTGAACTGGGCGTCGAATTTGGCGGTGCCGCAGTCGATCTCCTCGGTGACTACCTCGAGTCCGGGCAGCCGCAGGGTCTCCGGGGCGTTGTCGTGGACCGACAGCATCACCTGGAACAGCGGATGGCGGGCGGCCGAGCGCGCCGGGTTCAGCTCCTCCACGAGTCGTTCGAACGGGATATCGGCGTGCGCGAACGCGTCCAGGTCGCCGTCGCGCACCGCGGACAGCAGTTCGGCGAACGGCTCGTCGGCACGCACTCGCGCCCGCAGCACCACGGTGGCCACGAACATGCCGATCAGGCGGTCCAGCCCGACCTCGGAGCGGCCCGCCAGCGCGGTGCCGACCGCGACATCGTCGGTGCCGCCGAGCCTGCCGAGCAGGACCGCCAGGGCGGCGTGCAGCACCATGAACACGCTCGCGTCGTGGGCGCGGGCCAATTCCACCAGCGCACCGTGCAATTCCGCGTCCACCCGCGTGGCCACCGAGGCGCCGCGATGCGACGCCACCGACGGGCGGGGCCGGTCACCCGGCAGCTCCAGGGATTCGGGCAGCCCGTCGAGCGCGGTCCGCCAGTAATCGAGCTGCGTCGCCGCGAGGCTCTCCGGATCGTCCTCGTCGCCGAGCAGTTCGTCCTGCCACAGGCTGAAGTCCGCGTACTGCACGGCCAGTCGCTCCCAGCCCGGCGCCGCGCCCTGTCGGCGGGCCTCGTAGGCGGTCATCACGTCGTCCGCGAGCGGGCCCAGCGACCAGCCGTCAGCGGCGATGTGGTGCAGGACCAGCACCAGCAGGTGCTCGTCCGCCTCGATCCGGAACAGACGCGCCCGCAGCGGCGGTTCCGCCGTCAGATCGAAAGCGGCGGTGGCGAATTCGATGATCGATGCGGCATCGAGCCCGCCGCCCGGGGCATCGATCGGATCCAGCCGCGGAGCCTCGGTCGCGCACACGACCTGGCAGGGCCCGTCACCGGTGTCCGGGAACACCGTGCGTAACACCTCGTGCCGCTCGATGACATCGGCGAGCGCCGCGGCCAGCGCCCCGGCGTCGAGTTCGCCCCGCATGCGCAGCGCCATCGGGATGCCGTACAGGCCGGATCCGGTGTCGAAGCGGTCGAGGAACCACAGCCGCCGCTGCGCGGCCGACAGCGGGACGCGCTCCGGGCGCGGCCGCGGCGTCAGCGCGGGACGCGCTGTGCCGCACACGAATTCGCCCGATTCCAGGGCCGCGCCGAGCGCCGCCGGGGTCGGGTATTCGAAGACCGAACGCACCGTCGGCCGCTGCCCGGTCGCGTCCGCGACCCGGGCGACCAGGCGGGTGGCCAGCAGCGAGTTGCCGCCGACATCGAAGAAGCTGTGCTCGGCGCCCACCGTGTCGAGGCCGATCACCTCGGCCATCGCCGTGGCCACCAGCACCTCGTGCGGCGTCTCGGGTGCGCGGCCGCCGCTGCCGAACGTCGGCTCCGGCAGTGCGGAGCGATCCAGCTTGCCCGAGGGGCCGCGCGGAATCTCGGCCAGCACGACCACCGCCGCGGGCACCATGTGCGCGGGCAGACGGCCCGCCGCGTGGCGTCGCACGGATTCCGGATCCACGGCCGCCCCGTCGCCGGGCACCACGTAGGACACGATCCGGCGTTCGCCCCGCGGATCCGTCCGCACCTCGGTGTGCGCCAGCCGCACTCCCGGGAGCGCCCCGACCACCGAGGTGATCTCACCGGGCTCGATCCGGAAGCCGCGCACCTGCACCTGGTCGTCGGAGCGCCCGACGAAGACCAGCGCGCCCGCCGACCACCGCACCAGATCTCCGGTGCGATACATGCGCTCGCCCGGCGCACCGAACGGACAGGCCGCGAATCGCGACGCCGTCAAGCCGGTACGGCCCACATACCCTTGGGCCACACCGCATCCCAGCACGTACAGCTCTCCCACGACGCCGACCGGCACCGGGCGCAGCCGCGCGTCCAGCACGACCACGCCCGCGCCGCGAATCGGACGGCCCAGTTCGACCCGCCGCTCCGGACGCAGCGCGTCCGAGAGCACCGGCGCGACAGTCGCTTCCGACGGCCCGTAGGCATTGAACATCGCGCGGCCCGGCGCCCAGCGCTGCACGAGTTCCGCGGCGACGGCCTCGCCGCCCACCACCAGGGCACGCAGCCGGGGCAGTCGCCATCGCGCATCGACGCTCGCCAGCGCGGCCGGGGTCAGGAAGGCGTGCGACACCTGCTCGCGCTCCAGCAGTTCCGCCAGCTCGTCGCCGCCGTACACATGCTGCGGCGCGATCACCATCGTCGCGCCCGCGCACCAGGCCAGCAGCAACTCCAGCACCGACGCGTCGAAGCTCGGCGAGGCGAAGTGCAGCGTTCGCGAGTCCGGTTCCACGCGGTACCGATCACGTTGTTCCGCAGCGAAATTCGCCAGGCCACGATGTGTCACCGCGACACCCTTGGGCACGCCCGTCGAACCCGACGTGTAGATCACGTAGGCGATGTCGTCCACCGACAGCGGCCGCACCCGGTCCGCGTCGGTGACCGCACGGCCGTCCGCGCCCTCGGAAACCGGCAGCCAGTCCACCGCGCCCGGCAGCCCCGCGGGATCCGCCGCGGTGACGCCGATCTCGGCGCCGGAGTCGGCGAGCATGTGCCGGATCCGCTCGACCGGATAGCGCAGGTCCACCGGCAGGTACGCCGCGCCCGCCTTGCTCACCGCGAGTACCGCGACAACCGATTCCACCGAGCGCGCCAGTGCCAGCGCCACGACGTCGCCCGGACCGACGCCGCGCGAAATCAGCGCCCGCGCCAGGCGGTTCGACCGCTCGTCCAGCTCCCCGTAGGTCAACGCCGCCGAATCACACCGCAGCGCAGGGCGATCCGGCACGGCGGCGGCCGCCGCGAACAGCTCCGGCAGGGTGGCCGCGGGGAGGGCGGCGCCGCCGCGGGCAGGCACCAGCGCCGCGTGCTCCGCCGCCTCCAGCAGCTCGATGTCGCCGACGGCGGCCATCGGGTCGCGTGCCACGGCCTCGAGGATCGCGGTGTACCGGTCCACGAGGCGCTCGGCCGTCCCGGCCGCGAACAGGTCGGTGGCATAGTCCAGGCGCAGCTCGACGCCCTGGGGACGGCCGTCCGAGGAGTGCGACTCGGTCAGCGTGAACTGCAGGTCGAACCCGGCCGCGCCGGAGTCGACGCGCTCGCCGCTGATCTCGAGTTCCGGCAGCGTGATCCGCACCGGCTCGGAGTTCTGCACCGACAGCATCACCTGGAACAGCGGGTGAAATGCCGTGGACCGCACGGGGTTCAGCAGGTCGACCACCCGCTCGAAGGGCAGGTCCGCGTGCGCGAACGCGTCCAGGTCGGCGGCGCGCACCGATTCCAGCACGTCGTCGAACGAGCGCCCGCCGTCGATATCGGTGCGCAGCACCAGAGTTCCGACGAACATGCCGACGAGGCGGTCCAGCTGCTCCTCGGTACGTCCGGCGATCGGCGTGCCGATCGCGATATCGCGTGTGCCGGACAGCCGGGCCAGCAGCACCGCCAGCGCCGCGTGCAGGACCATGAACAGGCTCGCGTCGCGGTCGCGGCCCACGTTCGCCAGCCGCCCGTGTACGGCCGCGCCGAGCCGCGCGGTCACGGCGGCGCTGCGCTGCGAGGCCACCGGCGGCCGGGGGTGGTCGACCGGCAGTTCCAGGCAGTCGGGCAGGCCCGCCAGCCGCTCGGTCCAGTAGGCCGCCTGGCGCGACAGTGCGCTGCCGGGATCGTGCTCCTCGCCCAGTACCGCGCGCTGCCACACGCTGAAGTCCGCGTACTGCACCGCGAGCGGCTCCCACGCCGGAGCCGCACCGGACCTGCGTGCCGTGTAAGCGGTCATCACGTCGGCGGCCAGCGGTTCCAGCGACCACCCGTCCGCGGCGATGTGATGAATGACCAGCGCCAGCAGGTGCTCTCGGTCCCCGGTGCGGACCAGTTCGGCGCGCAGCGGGAGTTCGGTGGTGAGGTCGAAGCCGCGCGCGGCCAGGGTCCGCGCCCGGTCCCGGGCCTGTTCGGGCGTGCCCCCGATGACCGGAACCGCCAGGGCCGCTTCGTGCTCCGCGACGATGACCTGGACGGGGCCCGCGTCGGTGTCGGGGAAGCGCGTACGCAGGC
The DNA here is from genome assembly GCF_054782435.1 of Nocardia thraciensis. NCBI lineage: Bacteria > Bacillati > Actinomycetota > Actinomycetes > Mycobacteriales > Nocardiaceae > Nocardia > Nocardia thraciensis. Next base: position 149,605 of record NZ_BAAGSM010000050.1, on the reverse strand, counting down.
TCTCGTGCCGCGTGACGACGTCGCGCAGGGCCAGCGTCAGCGCGTCGATGTCCAGTGCGCCGCGCAGCCACAGGCCGATGGCGATGTTGTAGGTGCCCGCGGCGACGTCGAAGCGGTTGAGCAGCCACAGCCGCTGCTGTGCGGTCGACAGCGGGATCCGCTGCGGCCGTTCGCCGCCGGTCAGCGCGGGCCACGCGCGGCCGCCGTCCCCGTCGGCATCGTCCAGCAGCGCCGCCAGTCCCGCCGCGGTCGGATGCTCGAAGACGCTGCGCACGCCGAGGCGGTGTCCCGACCGGGTGGCGATCCGCGCCACCAGGCGCGTCGCCGACAGCGAATTGCCGCCCAGCTCGAAGAAGGTGTGGTCGGCGCACACGCTATCCACCCCGATCACCTCGGCCATGGCCGCGGCGACCAGAATCTCGTTGGCGGTCACCGGGTTCCGGCCCGGCCGCGCCGTCACGCCGAAGTCGGGTTCGGGCAGCGCCCGGCGGTCCAGCTTGCCCGCCGCGGTGAGCGGAATCGACTCCAGCACGACGATGGCCGCCGGAATCATGTGTGCCGGAAGCCGATCGGCCACCCGGCCCCGGAGCGCGTCCGGATCCGGACGTGTCCCGTCCGCGCCGACCACGTAGGTCACGATGCGCGATTCACCGAGGCCGTCGCGCGGCACCTCCGTGTGCGCGAACCGCACACCCGGGCAGGCCGCCACCGCCGCGGTGACCTCACCCGGCTCGATCCGGAAGCCGCGCACCTGCACCTGGTCGTCGGCGCGGCCCACCAGGGCGAGCGTTCCGGCGGCCGTCCACCGCACCAGATCCCCGGTGCGATACATCCTTTCGCCCACGGCGCCGAACGGATTCGCCACGAACCTGCCCGCCGTCGCGCCCGCCTTCCGGTGGTAGCCGCGCGCCAGTCCCGGCCCGGCGAGATACAGCTCACCCACCACGCCCGGCGGCACGGGACGCAGCCTGGCGTCCAGCACCGCAACGCTCGCGCCGCGGATCGGGCGGCCCAGTTCGATCGGCGCATCGGGGCGCAGCGCGGAAATCGTCACCGCGACTGTCGATTCGGTCGGTCCGTAGGCATTGAACATCTCGCGGCCCGGCGCCCAGCGCCGCACCAGCTCGGCATCGCAGGCGTCGCCGCCGACGATCACGCAGCCCAGCCGCGGCAGCGGCACGGCCTCGACGGTGGCCAGCGCGGCGGGCGTGACGAACGCGTGGGTGATCTGCTCCCGTGCCAGCAGCCCGGCCAGCTCGTCGCCGCCGTAGATCTCGGGCGAGGCCAGCACCAGCGCCGCCCCCGCCTCGAAGGCCAGCAGCAGTTCCAGTATGGACGCGTCGAAGCTCGGCGAGGCGAAATGCAGTACCCGAGAACAGGGTTCGACACCGTAGCGCTCGCGTTGCTCGGCGGCGAGGCTGGACAGCCCGCGGTGGGTGACCGCGACGCCCTTCGGCGTGCCGGTGGAACCCGAAGTGTAGATCACGTACGCGACGTCGTCGACGTGCGGCGGCCGGACGCGCTCGGCGTCGGTGACAGCGGCGGCTGTCGCCTCCGCGTCCTCGGGAGTCAACCAGCGCACCTCCGCCGGCAGGCGGGCAGCGTCGCCCTGCGCCGCCAATCCGACCCGGACCCGCGCATCGGACAGCATATAGCGGATCCGATCGACCGGGTGTCGCTGGTCGATCGGCAGGAACGCCGCCCCGGTCTTGGCGATCGCGAGCACGCCGACGACCGACTCCACCGAGCGCGGGAAGGCCACCGCGACCACGTCGTCGGGACCGATCCCCTGCGCGATCAGCATGCGCGCCAACCGGTTCGAGCGTTCGTCGAGTTCGCGATAGGTCAGCGTCGCCGAGCCCGACCGGATCGCTTCCCGATCCCCGTGCCCGCCCGCGACGCGGCCGAACGCGTCGCCCAGCGTGGCCGCCGGGGCCGGGGCGCCGCCCCGCGCGGGTACCAGCGCGGCGCGTTCGCGCCGGTCCAGCAGGTCGATATCGCCGACGGTGAGCGACGGATCCGCGCCGACGGCGGACAGCAGCCCGGTGAAGCGACGCGCGATCGCCTCCGCGGAGGCCGGCTCGAACAGGTCCGTGGCGTAGGTCAGGCGCAGCTCGAGGCCGTCCGGCGTGCGATCGCCGCGATAGCGCTCGACGAGTGTGAACTGCAGATCCCAGGTCGCGACGGCGGATTCGATCTCGTCGGCCGCCACCGCGAGGCCCGGCAGCCGCACCGGCTGCGGTGCCGAGTCGTGCACCGACAGCATCACCTGGAACAGCGGATGGTGCGCGGTGGACCGCACCGGGTTGAGGACCTCCACCAGCCGCTCGAACGGGATGTCCGCATGTGCGAAGGCGTCCAGGTCGTTCTCGCGCACCGCGGCCAGCAGGTCGGTGAACCGGTCGGCGCCGTCCACGTGCGTGCGCAGGGCCAGCGTTCCGGCGAACATCCCGACCAGCGCGTCCAGTCGGCCGTCGGTGCGTCCGGCGATCGGGGTCCCGATACATACGTCGCCGGTCGCGCCCAGCCGCGACAGCAGCGCCGCCAGCGCGGCGTGAGCCACCATGAACACACTCGCCCCGCCCCGGCGCGCCACCCCGGCCACCGCCGCGTGCGCCGCCGCGCCCACCCGTGCGGTGACCGTGGCCCCGCGCTGCGACGCCACGGCGGGCCGCGGCCGATCGGTCGGCAGCTCCAGGCGTTCGGGCAGGTCGGCGAGCCGGTTCAGCCAGTAGCCCAGCTGCAGCGCGGACACGCTCGCCGGATCGTCCTCGTCGCCCAGCACTGCGCGCTGCCACAGGCTGTAATCGGCGTACTGGATCGGCAGCGGCTCCCAGTCCGGGGCCGCGCCCGCGCACCGGGACGCGTACGCCGCGGCCAGATCGCGGGCCAGCGGCGGCAGCGACGCCCCGTCGGCGGCGATGTGGTGCACGATCAGGCCGAGCACGTAGTCGTGAGTCCCCGTGCGCAGCAGGTGTGCTCGCAGCGGCGTCTCGGTCGTCACGTCGAATCCTCGACCGGCGATCCGGCGCAGCCGGTCCTCGGCCTCCGAGGGCGACACCTCCTCCACCGGCAGCTCCGGCGCGGCCGCCGCGAGGACCACCTGCGACGGCCCCTCGGCGCCGTCGGGATAGACGGTCCGCAGCGATTCGTGCCGCGCCACCACGTCACCGAGCGCCGCCGTCAGCGCGGGCACGTCCGGCTCGCCGTGCAGTCGCAGCGCGATCGCGATGTTGTAGGCGCCCGAATACGGGTCGAACCGGTTCAGGAACCACAGCCGCTGCTGGGCCGGGGACAGCGGAATCCGCTGCGGCCGTGCACCACTGGACAGCGAAGGCCGCTCGCGCGTCCCCGTCTGCCGACCCACGAGCGCGGCCAGTGCCGACACGGTCGGCGCCTCGAACAGCGACCGCACACCGATCGGGGCACGCGCCGCCGCGCTCAGCCGCGCGGCCACCCGGGTGGCGGTGAGCGAGGTACCGCCGAGGGCGAAGAAGTCGTCGTCGAGCCCGACCAACGCCAGGCCGAGCACCTCCGCGTAGGCCCCGGCGACCAGCTGTTCGTGCGGCGTCACCGGCGCCCGGAACTCCGCGAGCTCGACCGCCGGGACCGGCAGCGCGGCGCGGTCCAGTTTGCCGTTGGCGGTCAGCGGCAGTGTCTCCAGCACCACGAACGCCGCCGGAACCATATACGACGGCAGTGCGGCGGCCAGTTGCGCGGGCACGTTCGCGGTATCGATCGTCTCCCCCGCGGCGGCCACCAGATAGGCGATCAGCCGGTCACCGGCCTGCTCGTCGCCGTGCGCGACCACGGCCGCCGCGGCGATCTCGTCGAGCGCCAGCAGCGCCGCCTCGATCTCCCCCAGCTCGATCCGGAAGCCGCGGATCTTCACCTGGCAGTCGGTGCGGCCCAGATACTCCAGCTCGCCCGCGGTGGTCCAGCGCACCAGATCGCCGGTGCGATACAGGCGTTCGCCCGCCCGCTCCGAAAAGGGCTGGGCCACGAAGCGTTCCGCGGTCAGCCCGGGCCGCCCGTGATAACCGCGGGCCACTTGAGCGCCCGCCAGATACAGCTCGCCCGCGGTCCCCGGCGGCACCGGGCGCAGGCGCGCGTCCAGCACGTACACCTGGCTGTTCCACTCCGGCACGCCCAACGGCACCGTGCCCGCGCAGTCGTCGACGACGCGACGCGCGGTGATGGACACCGCGGTCTCGGTGGGGCCGTACAGGTTCCACAGCTCCACGCCGGGATTGGATTCGCGGAAACGACGGGCCGCCGGTCCCGGCAGCGCCTCGCCGATCACCAGCACCGCGCGCAGCGAGGAGGGCAGAGACGCACCGGTGGACAGCAGGGCGTCCAGGGTCGACGGCACCAGGTGCAGCACCGAAACCCGATGGGTCTCGATGGCCTTCGCCAGATAGACCGGATCGCGATGGGCGTCCGGCGCGGTCACCACGATGCTGCCGCCGCTCAGCGGCGCCGACCAGAACTCCCACACCGACAGATCGAAGGTGGCCGGGGTCTTCACCAGCACCGTGTCGCCGGTGCCGAGCGCGAATGCGGCTCGCTTCCACAGCAATTGGTTCACGATCGCCCCGTGCGGCACGGCCACACCCTTGGGCCGCCCGGTCGATCCGGAGGTGAAGATGAGGTACGCGGTGTGCTGCGGCAGCAGCGCCGAGGGCCGATCGCGATCGGTCACGGGCGCCGCCGAGACTCCCGTCAGCTCCAGCTCGTCGACATCGATCATCGGGACGGACGCGGACAGCGAGGTCCGATCGCGGGCGGTGGTCAGCACGCACAGCGGCGCGGCAACGTCGAGAATGTAGTCCCGGCGATCCGCGGGCTGATCCGGATCCAGCGGCACGTACGCACCGCCCGCCACCGAGACGGCGTACATCGCGACGACCAGGTCCACCGAGCGCCGCATCCCGAGCGCGACCCGGGTCTCCGGTCGCACGCCGAGCGAAATCAGGTGGCGCGCCAGGCGATTCACGCGGCCCGAGAACTCCGCGAAGGTGAGCGAGCGCGCCGGTTCCTCGCCGTCGGCCGATACGGCCACGGCCTCCGGCGTGCGGGCCGCCTGCTCGGCGAACAGGGCCGCCAGGGTGGTTTCCGGCACCCCGTGGCGGGTTGCGTTCCATTCGTGCAGCATGGTGTGCCGCTCGTGGGCGGCGAGCACCTCGAAATCCCCCGCCGGGCGGTGCGGCGCCCGGACGACGGCGCGCACCAGGCGCTGGAAGCGGTCGGCGATCGCGGCCGCGGTCGACTCGTCGAACAGATCGGCCGCGTACGCCAGGTGGCCGGTGATACCGGCGGGCGCACCCGTCTCGTCATAGCGGTCCGCGACGACCAACTGCAGGTCGAATTGCGCTATTCGCAGGTCGATTTCGGCCGAGGACACGGTGAGCCCGGGCAGGTCGATCTCCACCGGAGCCAGGTTCTGGAACGAGAATCCGACCTGGACCAGCGGGTGGCGCGCCGTCGACCGCACCGGATTGAGCGCCTCCACCAGCCGCTCGAACGGCACCTCCGCATGGGCGAACGCCCCGAGGTCGGCCTCGCGCTGGCGGTCGAGCAGGGCGGCGAACGAGTCGGCGCCGTCGACACCGGTCCGGAACACCAGGGTGTTCACGAACATGCCGATCACGCCGTCGAGTTCGCGTTCGCCGCGGCCCGCGATCGGCGTTCCCACCGCGATATCCGACATCCCCGACAGCCGCGCCAGCAGCATGGCGTACGCGGTGTGCACCGCCATGAACAGCGTCGCGCCGCCCGTATGCGCCAGCTCCACCAGTCCCGCGTGCAGGTCGGCGTCGATCGACACCGGCACGCGCCCGCCGCGGAAGGACTGCGCGGCCGGGCGCGGCCGGTCACAGGGCAGGGTCAGCTCGTCCGGCAGATTCGCCAGCCGCTGGGTCCAATAGGCCAGCTGCACGGCGGCACGGGTGCCGGGCACCGATTCGTCGCCGAGCGAATCCCGCTGCCAGACACTGTAATCCGCGTACTGCACGGGCAGGGGCGCCCAGTCCGGCGCCCGTCCGGCGCGGCGGGAGCGGTAGGCCGCGGCCAGATCGTCGGCCAGCGGCGTCAGCGACCAGCCGTCGGCCGCGATATGGTGCACGACGATGGCGAGCACGTGCTGCCCGGGTCCCGTGCGCAGCAACCGCACCCGCAGCGGCGTGTCGACGGTCAGATCGAAGCCCGCGCTCGCGAACTCCCGCAACCGGTCTCGCAGTTCGTCCGCGTCGACGTCGACGACCGGCAGCGACACCTCCGACTCGGCGGCGGGCACGATCACCTGGCTCGGCCCCTCGTCGCCGTCCGGGTAGACCGTGCGCAGCGTCTCGTGCCGCTCGACGAGATCCTGCACGGCCGCGCGCAGCGCGTCGGTGTCCAGCTCGCCGCGCAGGTGCATCGCGAACGGGATGTTGTAGGTGCTCGATTCGGGATCGAACCGGTTGATGAACCACAGGCGCTGCTGCGCGGGCGACAGCGGTATCCGCGCCGGGCGCGGCCGCGCCGCGAGCCGCACCGGCTCCGCCTCGCCGCCCATGTGCCGCCGCACCTGGGCCGCGAGTTCGGCGACGGTGGCGTCCTCGAGGAACAGGCGCACGGGCAGCCGCGCCCCCACCACCGCGCCGAGCCGGGCGGCGGCGCGGGCCGCCGACAGCGAATTGCCGCCGAGCGCGAAGAAGCCGTCATCCAGGCCCACCCGATCCAACCCCAGCACCTCGGCCACGGTCTGCGCGGTCGCGTGCTCGATGGGCGTTCCGGGCGCGCGATAGGCCCGCACCGGCGCCGCGGGTGCGGGCAGCGCCCGCTGGTCCAGTTTTCCGTTGGCGGTCAACGGGATCGCGTCGAGCACCACGTACGCCGAGGGCACCATGTACTCGGGCAGCACGGCGGCGACACCCGCGCCGACCGAGGCCGTATCGGGCGCCGCCCCCGGGTCGCCGACCAGATAGGCGACGATCCGCCGGTCGCCGGGCACATCCTCGCGCACGACAGCCGCGGCCGACCGCACCCCGCCCTGGGTCAGCAGCGCCGCCTCGATCTCGCCGAGTTCGATGCGGAATCCGCGCATCTTCACCTGATCGTCGCCACGGCCGAGGTAGTCCAGCCGCCGCTCGGCGTTCCACCGCGCGCGATCGCCGGAGCGGTACATCCGGGATCCGGGCGCGCCGAACGGGTTCGCGACGAACCGGGTGGCCGTCAGGCCCGGCCGCCCCAGGTAGCCGCGGGCCAACTGCTCGCCCGCCACGTACATCTCACCCGGAACCTCCACCGGCACCGGCCGCAGCCGACTGTCGAGCAGCAGCGTACGCAGGCTGGGCAGCGCCCGACCGATGCCACCGGCGTGGCGCCGCGCCGCATCCGGCAGATCCAGGCCCCGATGGGTCACGTGCACCGTGGTCTCGGTGATGCCGTACATGTTCACCAACTGCGGCGCGCGGTCGCCGTGGCGTTCGAACCAGCCTGCCAGTCGGCGCAATTCGAGTGCCTCGCCGCCGAATACGATGTAGCGCAAGGACAACGGCTGTTCGTCCCGCGCATTCCGCTGCCGTGCGGCGGCTTCCGCCGCGTCGAGCTGATAGAAGGCCGACGGCGTCTGGTTGAGGACCGTCACGCGCTCCCGGCGCAGCAGCTCCAGCAGGTGTTCCGGCGACCGCGCCGTGTCGCGGTCCACCACCACCAGCGTGCCGCCGTACAGCAGCGCGCCCCACAGCTCCCACACCGAGAAGTCGAAGGCGTGCGAGTGGAACATCGTCCACACGTCCGAGGCGCCGAATCCGAACCGCGCCTGCGTGCTCGCGAACAGCGTCGTCACATTGCGGTGCGGGACCTGCACGCCCTTCGGCCGTCCCGTCGAGCCCGAGGTGTAGATGACGTAGGCGGTGTGGTCCGGGCGCAGCGGGACTCGGCGGTCCGCGTCGGTGACCGGCGATCGGTCGGCGGCGTCGGCGGGATTCGGATCGATCACGGGTAGGCCCGCGGGCACGACATCGCGCACCTCGTCGGTCGCCACCGCGCACACCGGGCGCGCGTCGGCGAACAGGTACTCGATCCGCTCCGCGGGATACGACGGGTCGACCGGAAGGTATCCGGCGCCCGACCGCACCACCGCCACGATCGCGACGACCAGGTCCACCGACCGCGGCAGCGCCACGGCCACCAGCGTCTCGGCTCCGGCGCCCGCCTCGATCAGGCTGTGCGCCAGCCGATTCGCCCGCCGCCGCAGTTCGCCGTAGGTCAGGCTGTCGGCGCCGCACCGCACCGCCACCGCGTCGGTGTGCGCCTCGGCCACGGCGTCGAACACCTCGGCCAGGGTGGTCTCGGCCGAGACGGCGGGCGCGTCCTCCGCGACGAGGAGCCGCCGCTCGTCCGCGCTCACCAGGGGCAGGTCGGCGACCACCGCCCGCGGCCCGGCCGCCAGGAATCCGCTGAGGTAGTTCAGGAAACGGCGGTGGTGGGTCCCCAGTTCCGCGGCGTCGTAGCGATCGGGGTTGGCGATGAAGTCGATGTGCAGCCCGTCGTCGCCCGCGCCGTTGTAGAGGGTGATCGACAGGTCCTCGACCGGACCGGTGGACACCATGTGGATCGTCGCGTCGGCCGCTCCGAGCCGAATTCGGTTGTGGAACAGCATCATATTGACGACAGGTCCGAAGAATCCGCGGCGGTTGTCGGCGATGCCGAGATCCCTGCGCATATCCTCGTGGCGGTAGCACTGGTGCCGCAGCGCCTCCTCCAGGCGTTCCGCGACCGCGCCCACGAGCCGGTCCACGGTGGCGCCGGATTCCACCGCGACGTGCAGCGGCACCACATTCGACACGTACCCCGCCGACGCGCGCAGCAGCGGGGTGGTCCGCGCCGTCACCGGCAGGCTCAGCACCACATCGCGGGTTCCGGTGACCGCGGCGAAATATCCGGCCAGCGCCGCGAGGAACAGGGCGGGACGCGAGACCCCGAAACGCTCTCGCGCCGAACCGAACAGCGCGGTGGCCGCGGCGTCGATGGTCCCGGCCTCGGTCCGGCGGCGCCCGCTCGCCGGTGCGGGATTGTCGCTCAGGCCGAACCATTCGGGCAGGCCGCGCAGCCGCTCCGACCAGTACTGCCGATCCTCGGTGAAGGCCTCCGACTCGCGGTACTCCAGTTCCGCCGTGTACACCGCGCACAGGTCCGCGGCGGCGGAACCACTCAGCTCGCCGCCGCCGACGATCGCGTTGTACCGCTCCACGATTCGGGCGACCAGCAGCATCGAGCCGTAGCCGTCGATCGCGATGTGGTGCATCTTCGCGTACCACAGGTAGTGGGTGTCGGCGATCCGCAACACCGCGGAGCGGAACAGCGGGCCCAGCACCGGCATGGGTGTACTCGCGTCGCGCTCCATCCAGCGTCGCGCGGCGGCCATGGGATCGGCCTGTGACCGCAGGTCGACCACCTCGGACGCGAGCGGGGCCTCGGGATCCACCAGCTGGTACGGCGTACCGTCGACCTCGACGATCCGCAGCCGGAAGCTCTGCAGATCGTCCGCGCACCCGCGAATCGCCTCGTCGAAGGACTCGATATCGAACCCACCGGGAACGTCGACGTACTGGGCGACCGTCAGCGGCACGTCCGGAGCGATGTACTGAGCGTTCCAAATTCCGGACTGTGCGGCCGAAAGGGGGAAGCGCCTCGGGGCCGCGGGCTCGGTACGGCCAGCGGACTCGGGGGCCAACGAGGTCATGCAGTCGCTCCATTCGGGGGTGGGGTGGTGCGAGACAGCGGTGACGCAGGTGATGGGCCCGGGGCCGGAATCGCATCGGCGGGCTCCATGGGGCAGTCGTTGCCCAGGGGTCAAACGGATTGGTCGGTTTGCCGGACGGCCCCGCGGCACCCGGCGCCACCGGGCGGCTCTCCCGAACCCGGGAAATGGTCACCTGCGCCAAGTACGCTCGGGGTATGCGCTCCATTTGGAAGGGCTCGATCGCCTTCGGACTGGTGAATGTCCCGGTAAAGGTCTATACGGCGACCGAGGACCACGACATCCGGTTCCACCAGGTGCACGCCAAGGACGGCGGGCGGATCAAATACGACCGCGTGTGCACAGTGTGCGGGCAGTCGGTGCAGTACGCCGATATCGATAAGGCGTACGAGTCGCCGGAAGGCGACAAGGTCATCCTGACCGACGAGGATTTCTCCAAGCTGCCCGTCGCGGAGAAGCACGAGATTCCGGTGCTGCAGTTCGTGCCGTCGGAGCAGATCGATCCGATCTATTTCGACAAGAGCTACTACCTGGAGCCGGATTCGAACACCCCGAAGGCCTACGTGCTGCTGGCCACGACGCTGGAGGAAGTCGACCGGGTGGCCCTGGTGCATTTCACGCTGCGCCAGAAGACCAGGCTGGCCGCGCTGCGGGTGCGTGAGGGCGTCCTGATGCTGCAGACGCTGCTGTGGCCCGACGAGGTGCGCGCGGTCGATTTCGAATCCCTCGACGGCGCCGCCGCACCGCGCAAACAAGAGATCTCGATGGCGGAAACCCTGGTCGAGAGCATGTCCGATGATTTCGACCCGGGCCTGTACACCGACGAATACCAGATCGAGCTGAAGAAGATGCTCGACGAGGCGATCGCCTCGGGTTCCAACAAGGTGATCCGCCACGAGGAGGAGGCGGCGCCCGCCGAAATGGATGCCGAGGTGGTCGACCTGGTGGCCGCGCTGCAGCGCAGCCTGGAGGCCACCGGCCGCCGGGGCTCCGATTCCGGCGGCAAGTCCGAGGAGCAGAAACCGGCCAAGAAGGCGGCGAAGAAGGCCCCCGCCAAGGCCGCGAGCAAGACCGCGAAGAAATCCACCAAGCAGACCACGCGCAAAGGCGCCTGACGCTGCTCGGACGTTCGTCGCCCGGGGCTGGCAAACTGTCGGCATGGTAGCCGACACAGCCATCGTCCCCATGGGCCTGGGCCATCTGCGCGAGGTGCTCGACCTCGGCGCGGAGGTGTTCGACACCGAGGCCAAGCCGTACACCTCCTGGTCGCTCACCTCGGTGGCCGAGCACCTCGACAGCCCCGACGGCTCGTGCTGGGTCGCCCTCGACTCCGACCGCGTGGTCGGTTTCGTGCTCGGCTCGATGGAGTTCGAGCTGCGCGACGACTGGGGGTATCTGGAGTGGATCGCGGTCGCGCCGGATATGCAGGGCCGCGGCATCGCCGGGCGACTGGTCGACATCTGCTGCCGGACGCTGTTCGAACGGGGCGCGCGCCGCATCGTCACCGACGTCGAATCCGGCAATACCGCCTCCGCGACGATGATGACCCGGCACGGCTTCACCGACACCACCGTCGTCACGCTGTTCGTCCGACCCAATCCGGACGAACCCGAGCCGGACGCCGCGGCGCCCGGCCTGTCCCCCGCCACCAAGCGCACCCTGGCCCGCACGGGGCGGCTGCGGCGCTGACGGCCGGAAGCGTGAGGTGGGCCGAAGTTGTCGGTGCCGCCGCATAGGGTGGGCGCCATGACATCAGCGGACGCGACTATGGCGGCGATCACCGAGGCGGTAGTCCTTGGGCGGCAAGGAGATTCAGCCACCGCCCGAGACCAGCTGACAGCCCTGTGGGAGCACATCGGCGCCGATGGCGACCCGCTGCATCGCTGCACCCTCGCGCACTACCTGGCCGACCTGTTCGACCACGCCGCAGACTCGCTGACCTGGGACGTCCGCGCCTTGGACGCCGCCGACGCACTCACCGACGAGCGCACCCGCCGCGAGCACGCCTCGCTGAGCGTCCAGGGCTTCTACCCGTCGCCCACCTCAACCTGGCCGACAACTACCGTCGCCTGGGCGCCTTCGACACCGCGCGCCGCCATCTCGAGGCCGCCGGACGGAGCGCGAACGCGCTGGCCGACGACGCCTACGGCGCGGGGGTACGAACCGGAATCGCCAACGTGCGCAACGCTCTTGCGGAGGGGTCCACCGAACGCCTGCCTACGCACTGACGTTCGAATCCGACCACAAGTGTGCCGGAAAACAATGAGACCCTATCCGCACCACGTCCGGACGCTGTTCCGCGCCGAAGGACACCGCGGTGGCGGCCACGGTGAACAGCACGGGAATCGCCAGAAAACGGCGCAGAAGTCGCATTGTCGGCAACGTATCCGCGGGGCCGGCGCGCAGCGAGAGTTCCGCTCATCGCAACCGTTGCCGTCGTCCGCCCGGCACCGCTTGGATTGCCGGGCATATCGCGACGAATTCGTCCTCCAACAATGTGGTCCGGATCGGCACCACCGACCGGGATTCGTCCTGGGATGTGAACCTCTTCCAGCATCTGCAATTCCTGGGCCAGTACAACGTCGTCAACAACGACGACCTCACCCCAGTCGGCGCCACATACATCGTGCCGCTGGGCCTGTATTCGAAGAAGCACAAGCAGGTTTCCGAAATCCCGCAGGGCGGCGAGATCGCCATTCCCAACGACCCGACCGATCAGACGCGGGCGCTGAACGTGCTGCAGAAGGCCGGACTGATCAATCTGTCCCCCGGCGTGCCACAGCCGACTCCGGCCGACGTGGACAAGAACACCTCGAAGGTGCAGGTCACTACCGTCGACGCCGCCCAGACGGCACTGTCCCTCGATTCGGTGGACGGTTCGATCATCAACAATACCTTCCGGCGTCGACCCCAATTCGGTTCTGTTCGAGGACGATCCGAAAGACGCCGTCGCCGAGCCCTACATCAACGTGGTGGTATCGCGCGCCGGGGACAAGGACAAACAGGCGTACCAGACCGTGGTCGACCTGTGGCACGACACGGAGGTGCGGCAGGCGCACGCCGAGGTCCCCGAGGGCACCGCGGTCGAGGTGCGGCGCGACGGTTCCGAGGTCCAACAGATCCTGCGGCGCGTGCAGGACGGCATCCGAGCGCAGCGGTGAGCGAGACAGCACCGGCCGTCGAATTCCGTTCGGTCACCGAGGTTTTCGAGACCGGAAGGCGGAGCGACACCGCCCTCGACGACATCGAGCTCACCATCGCCGCTGCGGATCATCGTCACGCTGCTCATCCCGGAAGCCTTGGGCCCCCTGGTCCTCGGCTACACCTTTGTAGTGATCGCGATCGTCGACATGTCCGCGATGGCGGGAACGGTGGACGGCGAACTCGGCGACTTCGCCTCGGTCTACGGCTACCAGCGCTTCGACTGGCGGGTCACCCTCGTTGCGACGCTCGTCATCATCGCGGGCGTGCAGGGTGGCAGTTCGCAGGGAACCTGCTGGCCCGGAAGGTGTTGCGCCGCTGAGCTATACGCCCTTCGGTGCCCGCGCGGCCAGGAACCCGAACAGGTAACCGGCCACGCGCCGCATCTGAATCTCCTCGGCGCCCTCGGTGATCCGGTAGCGGCGATGGTGGCGATAGATGTGCTCGAAGGGCAGGTGGCGGGAGTAGCCGAGGCCGCCGTGCACCTGCATGGCGCGGTCGGCGGCCTCGCAGCAGAGCCGGTTCGCCCAGTAGTTACACATCGAGACCTGTTCGGAGGCGGCGAAAGTGCCGTGGCGGTCCATCGTCCAGGCCGTCTTGTGGATCAGCGCGCGCAGCATCTCGCACTGGGTGTGCAGCTCCACCAGCGGGAACTGAACGGCCTGATTCTCGGCGAGGGTCTTGCCGAAGGGCTTGCGCTGCTTCGCGTACGCGACGGACCGATCGATGCAGTACTGCGCCGCACCGAGACTGGACGCGGCCTGACGGATGCGGTTCTCGTTGAAGAAGTGCTGGACCACCGCGAGGCCGCGGCCCTCCTCGCCGAGTATCGCCGCGCCGGGCACTCGGACATCGCGCAGAGAGACCCGGCCGTGGTCGGTCGGCATGTTGAAGGTCCACAGATATTCCTCGACCCGGAATCCCGGTGTGGTGGTGGGAACCAGGAACGCGGTGATACCCGCGGCGTCCCCCGGCTCGCCCGCCGTGCGCGCGAAGATCAGATCCGCGTCGGCGGCGTGGATGCCGCTGTTCCAGGTCTTCTCCCCGTTGATGATCCAGTCGTCGCCGTCGCGGACGGCCGCGGTCGCCATGTGGGTGGCGTCCGAGCCGTGCTCGGGTTCGGTGATGCCGAAGGCGAAGAACCGCGTCCCCGACGCCAGGCCGTCGACCCAGTCCGCCCGCTGGGCCGCGGAGCCGTAGTCCAGCATCAGCAGCAGCCCCACGGTGTTGGCGACGATCGCGATCTCGCGCTCGAAATCCATTGCCGCCCTAGCGTTCCGGCTTGATCTGCATGAGCAGATCCCACTCGATCGCCGGGATGCGGCGCCCGCTGGCCGCCATGACGATATCGCGGACCGTCCCGTCCAGATAGGCGGCGGCCTGCTGGGCCAGGCCCACGCCCCAGCCCAGCGTGCACAGCACCTTCCACCACCGGAACCGGTCCGGATCGAACCGGCCGCCGCCCAGCTCGTAGCCGCGCACGAACGGTTCGCGCCCGCCGAATCCGCCGAATTCGGCGGCGTCGGCGCGGAACCGCCACATGCGCAGCGCCGCCCAGGCCGCATCGCGCATCGGGTCGCCGAAGCGCCGCGCGCCTTCCCAGTCCAGCACCGCGCGCAGGCCGTCGCCGTCGACGATCAGGTTGCCGTTGCGCATATCGGTGTGCAGCAGCGCCTTTCGCTCCGGTGGCGGCGGCGTGCGGCGCTCCAGCCAGCGCAGGGCGGCGGCGAACACCGGCCGGTCGGCCAGCAGCGCCCGCACGCCCCGCTCGGCCTCGGCCAATTCCGTTGCCGCCGGGTCGCTTTCGGCATCGCCCGGCAGCCGGTCCGGCGCCGCGCCGGGATCCACGATGTGCAGGTGTGCCATGGCCAGACCCAGCTGGTAGGCGACCCGCTCCCCGATGCCCGCAGCGTGCACCAGCCGCAGCACCTTGCGCGGTGCGGTCTCGCCGTCGACATGTTCGGAGATCAGGAACGGCGCGCCCAGGTAGCCGTCCTCGGTGCAGGTGGCGACCACGGGCGGCGCCGGAACGCCGTGCTTGCGAGCCAGTTCGCGCACCGCCGCCTCGACCTCCACCGGAATCTGCTCGATGGCGGCGGGGACGATGGTGGCGACCAGCCGCACCGACCGGCCCTGACGCTGCGCGTCGAAGACCACGGTGCGCCGCCGCGCGCCCGCCGACACCTGCCGTACATTCGAAACCATCACGGCCCCACCGAGTTCCGTCGCCAGGAAGCGGCTCAGTCCGGGTCCGATATTGCCGTTCACTCCCCCTCCCACGCATCGTATCCAGGTTTGGCGACGGCCAGATCCGCCCGCACGACCGCCACCCATCGCGCCAGTTCCGATTCGTCAGCGGCCGACGGCTCCGCCGCCGGAGCGGCGGACGGCGTCGCCAGCTCGAGTTCCCGGCCCAGCATCCGCGCCAGATTCGCGCCCACCCGCGCCCGATGCTGCAGATTCTCCGGCAGCTCCGGTAGCAGCACATCCTGCAGCAGCTCGGCCAGCGCCTCCAACAGTTCGGTCGACGACGGTCGGTACTGCATCAGCGGCCCTCCTCGCACCAGAACTTCAGCATGGCACGAATTGCAACATCGTCCGTCGGGTTTCGCACCCCCGGAACGACATTCCCGCGGCCGCACCCCTATCGCGGGGAGTGGATTCCGGCCAAGCGTGCCGGAACGACCCACCCGTACCCGTGAACCCTGAACGGGCAGGACGACCGCACCGACCGTTCTGACTCCGTCCGGCCACGCGCACCGCCGACTACCCCGCCCGGGCGGGGTAGTCGGCCCGGCGAACCGCGATTCGCCAGGCGGGACGGCGACCACCCGCGCCGAGACGCTTGCCCCAGCTGGAACCGGCGGCGGCGACGTCGGCAGGCTCGAGGGGGCGGACCCCGGTGACGACCAGTCCGTGGGCCGTGTACGGAGCGAGCAGATCCGCCACGGTGGCGGCGTCCTCGATCGCGGGCAGGCCGGGCAGGCCGTCGCGGGCGGTGACCGACAGCAGGATGTCCAGTGCCGCACCGGGTTTCATGATTCGCGACAGCCCGCCGAGAACCGCCGCATCGCCGGTCAGCAGGCCCCGCAGCAGGGTGCCCCACGGAAAGTTCACCGTCACCTCGTCGGCGATACCGTCGAGTTCCGGCGGCAGACTCTCCACGGCCGCCGCGACGAACAGGACGTTGGGGATTCCACCGCGCGTCCGCAGCGCCCGGCGCGCCGCCTCCGCCATTCCGGCCGCGTTCGCATCCACGCCGATCACGAGGCGCTGCGCATCGACGGCCGCGGCGGAGAGCACCGCACGTCCGTCACCGGTGCCCAGATCGACTCGCACGGACCGGTATCGAGCGACCAGACACCCGGCTTAGCCGATGTCCACGTCCCGGATCTTCTTTCCACACACGATTCGCATACCCCGGAGGCTATCCGCCCGCCGCCGATAGGCGCACGCCATTTTCCGCAGGATCGACCGGCCGCGCGGCGGCTCAGCCCGGTCCGCCACCGGCGGCCGCAGACGCCCACGAGTGAACTCTCGGGCGCCGATCACCAAGGCCCGACGAAGAATTCGAGTGTCGCCAGCAGCAGCGCGCCCAGCAGGGCGACGGCGAATCCGGCGCCCGCGCAGGCCCAGCCCACCCGCGCCGAATCGGTCCCGGCGGCGCGCTGTACCAGCCATCCGGCGACCGCGCCCCCGATCGCCAGCACCATCACCCCGCCGACTATCAGATAGAAGACACTGGCCAGCGCCGCGTTACCGGCCTCCGACAACCCGCGCGCATAATCGCCGAACGGGACGGGGAACCGGTAGAGGCTCGCCACCACCGCCGCGGCCAGCGGCGCGGTCACCACGGCGGCGATCCCGCCGACCAACGGCCCTATCCAACTGATACGTCCCGGAGCGCTCATCGCCGCGAGCCTACGGTACGACCCGGCGCAGCCCGCGGCGAGCGATCACACCGGACGTATCAGACCGTGAACCCGAGGGCGCGCAGCTGTTCCCGCCCGTCCTCGGTGATCTTGTCCGGGCCCCACGGCGGCATCCAGACCCAGTTGATCTTCATATCCTCGACCAAGCCGCTGCGCACCAGGGCATTGCGGGACTGGTCCTCGATCACATCGGTGAGCGGGCAGGCCGCCGACGTCAGCGTCATGTCGAGGATCGCGGTGTCCTCCTCCAGCCGCATGCCGTAGACCAGGCCGAGATCGACGACGTTGATCCCCAGCTCCGGGTCGACGACGTCGCGCATCGCCTCTTCGAGATTCTCGAGCTGCTCCATCTCCTCGGCGGAGAGCTGCCGCTCGTCTGCGGGTGTCTCACTCATGACGTTCACCGTTTCCCATCACGCGCTTGGCCTCCTCTGCTGAGGTTATCCGGACCACGGCGTCCTTGAACGCCATCCAGCCCAGCAGCGCGCATTTCACGCGCGCCGGATACTTCGACACACCCGCCAGCGCGATCCCGTCGCCGAGCACGTCCTCGTCGCCCTCGACGGTGCCACGGCTGGAGATCATCTCGTTGTAGGCGTCCACGACCTTCAGCGCCTGCTGCACCGGCATGCCGATGACCTGGTCGGTCAGGATCGAGGTGGCGGCCTGGCTGATCGAGCAGCCCTGGCCGTCGTAGGACACGTCGGCGACGTCACCGTTGTCGTCGATGTGGACGCGCAGGGTGACCTCGTCGCCGCAGGTCGGGTTGACGTGGTGCACCTCGGCACCGAACGGCTCCCGCAGCCCGCGGCGGTGCGGGTGTTTGTAGTGGTCCAGGATCACTTCCTGGTACATCTGCTCCATGCGCATGTCTTATGCAACTCCAAAGAACTGCTGAGCCTTCCGCACGGCGGCGACCAGCGCGGCCACCTCGTCGAGGGTGTTGTAGGCCGCGAACGTGGCCCGCGCGGTGGCCGGAATGCCGAGGCGGCGCATCAGCGGCCACGCGCAGTGGTGGCCGACGCGGATCGCGACGCCCTCGTCGTCCAGGATCTGGCCGACGTCGTGCGCGTGGATGCCGTCGACCACGAACGACACCGCGCCGCCGCGGCCGACGTTCTCGACCGGGCCGACGATCCGTACGCCGTCGATGGCGCCCAGACCCGCCAGCGCCGCGCCCACGAGCGCGTGCTCGTGCGCCGCAACGGCTTCCATGCCCAGCCCCTCCAGGTACCGCACCGCCGCGGCCAGCCCGATCACCTGCGAGGTCATCGGCACACCGGCCTCGAACCGCTGCGGCGGCGGAGCGTAGGTGGTGCCCTCCATGGTGACCGTCTCGATCATGGACCCGCCGGTGATAAACGGCGGGGTCTCCGCCAGCAGCGCGCGGCGGCCGTAGAGCACGCCGACGCCCGAGGGGCCGAACATCTTGTGCCCGGAGAACGCGGCGAAATCGACGCCGAGTTCGCGGAAGTCCACCGGCATGTGCGGCACCGACTGGCAGGCGTCGAGCACCGTGAGCGCGCCGACTTCCTTTGCGCGGCGGACCATTCCGGCGACATCGGTGATCGCACCGGTCACGTTGGACTGGTGGGTGAACGCGACGACCTTAGTGGCGCGCGACAGTTCGAGCGAATCGAGGTCGATGCGGCCGTCGTCGGTGATGCCGTACCACTTCAGCGTCGCACCGGTGCGGCGCGCGAGTTCCTGCCACGGAACGAGATTCGCGTGATGCTCCAGCTCGGTGATCACGATCTCGTCGCCCGGGCCGACGTGGTAGGGGAACCGGTCGTCGGCGAAGGAGAAGGTCACCAGGTTCAGCGATTCGGTCGCGTTCTTGGTGAACACGATCTCGTCCGCGTCCACGCCGACGAAGCGGCCGACATCGGCGCGCGCCGCCTCGTAGGCGTCGGTCGCCTCCTCCGACAGCTGGTGCGCACCGCGGTGCACCGCCGAGTTGTGGGTCGTCAGGAAGTCGCGTTCCGCGTCGAGCACCGACAGGGGGCGCTGCGAGGTCGCGCCGGAGTCCAGATACACCAACGGTTTTCCGTCCCGGACCGTGCGGTTCAGGATCGGGAAATCGGCCCGCACGCGGGCCACGTCGAGGGTGTGCGATGTGGACACCGTAGCGGTCATATCAGGCTCCAGCGGTAGCGGCATGGGGGACGGTCGGCGGAGCCGACGGGGTGGGTGAGCCCTGAGTGAAGCGCACGTAGCCGTTCGCGTCGAGTTCCTCGGCGAGTTCGGGCCCGCCCTCGGCGACGATGCGGCCGCCCACGAACACGTGCACGAACTGCGGCTGGATGTAACGCAGGATGCGGGTGTAGTGGGTGATCAGCAGGACGCCGCCGTTCTCGCGCTCGGAGTAGGCGTTGACGCCTTCGGAGACGATGCGCAGCGCGTCCACGTCCAGACCCGAGTCGGTCTCGTCGAGGATGGCGATCTTCGGCTTGAGCAGACCCAGCTGCAGGATCTCGTGGCGCTTCTTCTCACCGCCGGAGAAGCCCTCGTTGACCGAGCGGTCGGCGAAGGCCGGGTCGATCTCCAGCTCGGACATCGACTGCTTGACCTCCTTGACCCAGTGCCGCAGCTTCGGGGCCTCACCCCGGACCGCGGTGGCGGCGGTGCGCAGGAAGTTCGACATCGAGACGCCCGGGACCTCGACCGGGTACTGCATGGCCAGGAACAAGCCCGCGCGGGCGCGCTCGTCGACCGACATCTCCAGCACGTCCTCGCCGTCCAGGGTGATCGAGCCCTGGGTCACCGTGTACTTCGGATGCCCGGCGATGGCGTAGGACAGCGTCGACTTGCCGGAGCCGTTGGGGCCCATGATGGCGTGCGTCTCACCGGATTTCACGGTCAGGTTCACGCCCTTGAGGATCTCCTTGGTCTCCTCTTCGGGCGTGGTGATCTCGACGTGCAGATCCTTGATTTCGAGGGTGGTCATGTAATTCCTTGTCTGAGTCTGGTCCCGGCGTTCGCCGGGATGGCGGGGCGGCGACCCGGGACGACGAACAGGGCTAGGCGCCGACGGCGGCGAGTTCGGCCTCGACGGCCGCCTCGAGCCGCTCCCGGACCTCGGGAACCGCGATCTTCTGGATGATCTCGTGGAAGAATCCGCGCACGACCAAGCGCCGCGCGGCCTCCTCCGGGATACCGCGGGCACGCAGGTAGAACAGCTGCTCGTCGTCGAAGCGCCCGGTGGCCGAGGCGTGTCCGGCGCCCACGATCTCGCCGGTCTCGATCTCCAGGTTCGGCACCGAGTCGGCGCGGGCGCCGTCGGTGAGCACCAGGTTGCGGTTCACCTCGAAGGTGTCGGTGCCCTCGGCCGCCGCGCGGATCAGCACGTCGCCCACCCACACCGTGCGGGCGTCACCCTTCGACGACCGCGGATCGCCCTGCAGCGCACCCTTGTACAGCACGTTCGACTTGCAGTTCGGCACGGCGTGGTCGACCAGCAGCCGCTGCTCGAAGTGCTGGCCGTCGTCGGCGAAATACAGGCCGAGCAGTTCGGCGTCGCCGCCCGGGCCGTCGTAGCGCACGGTCGCGGTCAGGCGCACCAGATCGCCGCCCAGGGTGACGTTGGTGTGCCGCAGCGTGGCATCGCGGCCGAGCTTGGCGTGGTGGGCGGTGGCGTGCACCACGTCGTCGGCCCAGTCCTGCACCGCGACGACCGTCAGCTTGGCGCTGTCGCCGAGCACGAATTCCACGTTCTCCGCGTAGGTTCCGCTGCCGCGCTGGTCGATGACGACGGTGGCGACGGCGAAGTTGCCGAGGCGCACCTGAAGGTGACCGTAGGCCGTCTTGCCCGCACCCGGGCCGGTGACGGTGACCGTGATCGGCTCGGCCACCTCGGCCTCCGCGCCGACCGTCACGACGGTCGCCCGCTCGAAACCGGAATAGGCCTGGGCGGCAACGCGATCGGCGGGCACACCGCCCGCACCGAGCCGGGAGTCGGCGCGGTCCACCGTCTCCACGGTCACCCCGGCGGCGGGCGTGACCTCGACGGTCGTCTCGCCGTCGCGCACCGCGCCGCCGTCGTGCAGCCCGCGCAACCGGCGCAGCGGGGTGAACCGCCAGGCCTCGTCCTTGGCCGAGGGCACCTCGAAGGCGTTCACGTCGAACGACGTGAACACCTCGCCCTTGTTGAGCGCCGGGGATTTCGCTTCCCCGGCTGCCACGACATTCGGCTCCGCCGAGGGGGCGACATTCTCGACCGGCATCAGCCGACGGCTCCTTCCATCTGCAGTTCGATCAGGCGGTTCAGCTCCAGCGCGTACTCCATCGGGAGTTCCTTAGCGATCGGCTCGACGAAGCCGCGCACCACCATCGCCATCGCCTCGTCCTCGGTCAGGCCGCGGCTCATCAGGTAGAACAGCTGATCCTCCGACACCTTGGAGACCGTGGCCTCGTGGCCCATGGTCACGTCGTCCTCGCGGATGTCGACGTACGGGTAGGTGTCGGAGCGGCTGATCGTATCCACCAGCAGCGCATCGCATTTCACGGTCGATCGGGAGCCGTGCGCGCCCTTGTTGACCTGGACCAGGCCGCGGTAGGAGGCCCGGCCGCCGCCGCGCGCCACCGACTTGCTGATGATGGTCGAGGAGGTGTGCGGCGCCAGGTGCAGCATCTTCGCACCGGTGTCCTGGTGCTGGCCGACCCCGGCGAACGCCACCGACAGCACCTCGCCCTTGGCGTGCTCGCCGGTCATCCAGACCGCCGGGTACTTCATGGTGACCTTGGAGCCGATATTGCCGTCGACCCACTCCATGGTCGCGCCCGCCTCCGCCTTGGCCCGCTTGGTGACCAGGTTGTAGACGTTGTTCGACCAGTTCTGGATGGTGGTGTAGCGGCAGCGGCCGCCCTTCTTCACGATGATCTCCACGACCGCGGAGTGCAGCGAGTCGGACTTGTAGATCGGCGCGGTGCACCCCTCGACGTAGTGCACATAGGCGCCCTCGTCGACGATGATCAGCGTGCGCTCGAACTGGCCCATGTTCTCGGTGTTGATCCGGAAGTAGGCCTGCAGCGGGATGTCGACGTGCACGCCCGGCGGGACGTAGATGAACGAACCGCCCGACCACACCGCGGTGTTCAGCGCGGAGAACTTGTTGTCGCCCGCCGGGATCACCGTGCCGAAGTACTGCTGGAAGATCTCCGGGTGCTCACGCAGCGCCGTATCGGTGTCGAGGAAGATGACGCCCTGGGCCTCCAGATCCTCGCGGATCTGGTGGTAGACGACCTCGCTCTCGTACTGCGCGGCGACGCCCGAGACCAGCCGCTGCTTCTCCGCCTCCGGGATGCCCAGCTTGTCGTAGGTGCTCTTGATGTCCTCCGGCAGGTCGTCCCAGGTGGCGGCCTGCTTCTCGGTCGAGCGCACGAAGTACTTGATGTTGTCGAAGTCGATACCGTCGAGGTTGGAACCCCAGCCCGGCATCGGCTTGCGGTCGAAGATGCGCAGCGCCTTCAGGCGGGTGTCGAGCATCCAGTCGGGCTCGTTCTTCTTGGCCGAGATGTCGCGCACGACGTCCTCGGACAGGCCGCGCCGGGCGCTGGCGCCCGCGACATCCGAGTCGGCCCAGCCGTAACCGTACTTGCCCAGGGACGCGATGGTCTCCTCCTGGGTCAGCGGCTGCACCTGGTCGGCGGTGGTCGTCATTCGGCACTCCTTCCGGAGTCGTTCGTATTCGCCGTTGCGGGCTGTGCAACGGTTCGAGGGGCGTTCGTTGAATTTGTCTTCCCGGCCACATTCCCGGCATGCCCGGCCACATTCCCGGCATGCTTTTCGCCGGGATCATTGGGCAGGACGAACAGCGGCACGTGCGTGGTGCAGGCGCAGTCGCCGTTGGCGATGGTCGCCAGCCGCTGCACATGGGTGCCCAGCAGCTCGCGGAACGCCTCCAGCTCGGCGGCGCACAGTTCCGGGAACTCCTCGGCCACGTGGGCCACCGGGCAGTGGTGCTGGCAGATCTGCACGCCCGCACCGACCTTCCGGGTGGATGCCGCGAAGCCCGCCTCGGTGAACGCCTCGGCGATCTCCTCGGCCTTCGCGGCGGTGGATTCCGGCGTGTGCCGGGCCAGTCTGTCGATTCCCGCGACGATCGTGCCGACCCGCTGGCGGGCGAAGGCGGCGATCGCGGAATCCCCGCCGAGCTCGCGCAGCTGGCGCATGGCCGCACCGGCGAGATCGTCGTAGGCGTGACCCAGGCGGCCCCGGCCCGCGGCGGTGAGCTGATACTGCTTGGCGGGACGGCCGCGGCCCTGCTGCTGCCACGGCGCCGAGCGGGTCGCGCGGGCCTCCCCGGATTCGATCAGCGCGTCCAGGTGCCGCCGCACTCCGGCCGGGCTCAGTCCCAGCCGCTTGCCGATGGCGGTCGCGGTGATCGGACCCTCCTCCAACAGCAGCTGGACGACGGCCTCCCGGGTGTGCCCGTCACCCGCGGGCGCCGCGGGCACGGCAGTGTTCCGGGCGCCCTTGCGGCGCCCGGTGCCTGCTTCCGTCCGCAAACCCACGGTTTTCACAACATCAGTGTGACGGAATTCCTTCCCGCATTCTAGTAAGGGTCACCTGAGTTGACCTGCCGCGAATGCCGATCGCGCCGTCACCTGGCGATTGCCGGTGTGCGGCGGGCCGATCGCCCGGCCCCCGAGCAGGGCGGCCGACGCCGTGAACGACCCTCCGCCGCAGGACATTCCGGCCCCGAGCCGCCGCGATCGATGTTTGCCCCGGTATTCGCCGGGCCCCGGCCCTCCGCCGCGATCGCGCCGACTGCGACAAACCCCACAGTTCACGGCGCATAACGAGGTTTGATAACGAAACGGCCGCCGGCAAGCAATCGGCGCCACCACCGGGGAGGCGTCCCGCGTCGGCGCGCCCGCGAACTAGGCTCAGTGCTCGTGGTGGCATTGGAGGACGCGCGGCGCAGGATCATCGAGCTGGGGCGCCGGGCCCTGGGCCTGGACGTCCCGGCCGCCGACCACACCATCGCGGTGCTGCACACCGTCGAGACCGAGGTGCCCGGACTCGATCCGCGGGAAACGGTGCAGTTCAAGCGGATTCGGCTGCTGGGCGCCACCGGATCGGTGCTGATGGCGATCAGCGCGCTCGGGGTGGCCGCGCAGCCGGTGGTGCAGAACCCGGTGTCGGGCGTGCGGGTGATCGGGGTGTTCGCCCGCTGGCAGACCTCGTCGCTGGCGCTGTGCATGATCGGCACGGTGCTGGTGGTGCTGGCCTGGCTGCTGCTCGGGCGGTTCGCGGTCGGCGGGCTGGGCCGCTCGCCGCGGCACCGGCTCAGCCGCTCGCAGCTGGACCGGACGCTGCTGCTGTGGATCCTCCCGCTGTCGGTGGCGCCGCCGCTGTTCTCCAACGACGTGTACTCGTATCTGGCGCAGAGCGAGATCGCCGCGCGCGGGCTCGACCCGTACGAGGTGGGCCCGGCGACCGGGCTCGGGCTGCACAACGTCCTCACCTACAACGTCCCCAACATCTGGCGCGATACCCCGGCCCCGTACGGCCCCCTGTTCCTGTGGATCGGGCGCGGCATAGCGCATCTGACCGGCGACAACATCATCGTCGGCGTCTGGGCGCACCGCCTGCTGGCGCTGGCGGGCGTCGCGCTCATCGTGTGGGCGCTGCCGCGGCTGTCGCGGCGGTGCGGCGTGGCGCCGGTGAGCGCGCTGTGGCTCGGAGCCGCCAATCCGCTGGTGCTGTTCCATCTCGTGGGCGGCGTGCACAACGACGGCCTGATGCTCGGCCTGATGCTCGCGGGCATGGAATTCTGCCTGCGGGCGATCTCGCGCGGGAGCCGGGCCTCGATCGACATCGGGCCCACCCGGCTCCTGCGATGGCTGGGCATCACGACGCGGTTCGACCGGCGGGCATGGACGCTGCTGATCTTCGGCGCCGTCGTGATCGCGCTGTCGTCGACGGTCAAGTTCACCTCGATCATCGCGCTCGGATTCGTGGGCATGGCGCTGGCCCGGCGCTGGGGGCGCGGGCTGCGGCCGATCATCGGCGCCGCGCTCGTGCTGGGCGTCATCGCCGTCGTGACAACCGTCTTCGTGGCCTACGCCAGCGGGCTCGGGTTCGGCTGGACCCACACCCTCGGCACCGCCAACGCGGTCCGCAGCTGGATGTCGCTGCCGACGGCGCTGGGCATCGTCACCGGATTCGGCGGCGTGCTGCTCGGCCTGGGCGATCACACCACCGCCCTGCTCAGCATCACCCGGCCGATCGCGGCGGCGGTGGCGGGGTTCATCACCCTGCGCATGCTGGTGGCGACCTGGATCGGGCGGCTGCATTCCGTTGGGGCCCTGGGTGTTTCGCTGGCGGCGATCGTGCTGCTGTTCCCGGTGGTGCAGCCGTGGTATCTGCTGTGGGCGATCGTGCCGCTGGCCGCCTGGGCGACCACCTCGGCCTTCCGCGTTCCGGCCGTGGTGTTCTCGGCGGTGGTGAGCGTGATGCTGATGCCGCGCGGCGCGGACTTCGGCGTCTTCCAGATCATCGAGGCCGCGGTCGCGGTCGTGATCGTGGCCGTGGGATTCATCGTGCTCACCCGGAACGTGCTGCCCTGGCGGAACCCGGCGGGGGTGTCTGCTCGGTCACAGCCGCCCGCCGCTTACGGTGTCTCATCGTGACGTCGCAAACTGCCGTTCAGCTGGACGGCGTCGTGAAACGCTTCGGCGACACCACCGCCGTGGACGGGATCGGGTTCGAGGTGCGGCGGGCGGAGGTGCTGGCCCTGCTCGGCCCCAACGGCGCGGGGAAGACCACCACCGTCGAGATGTGCGAGGGCTTCATCGTCCCCGATGCGGGTTCGGTGCGGGTACTGGGCCTCGATCCGATCGCCGAGTCGGATCGGCTGCGGCCGCGCATCGGCGTCATGCTGCAGGGCGGCGGCGCCTATCCGGGGTCGCGGGCGGGCGAGATGCTCGATCTGGTCGCCTCGTACTCGGCCGAGCCGCTCGATCCCGACTGGCTGCTGAACACCCTCGGCCTGCAGGACGCGCGCCGCACCCCGTACCGGCGGCTGTCCGGCGGGCAGCAGCAGCGCCTCGCGCTGGCATGCGCGCTCGTGGGGCGCCCGGAGATGGTGTTCCTCGATGAGCCGACCGCCGGCATGGACGCCCAGGCACGGCATCTGGTGTGGGAGCTGATCGACGCGCTGCGCCGCGACGGCGTCGGCGTACTGCTGACCACGCATATGATGGACGAGGCCGAGCAGCTCGCCGACCGCCTGATCATCATCGACCACGGGCGTATCGTGGCCGCCGGAACGCCCGCCGAGGTCACCTCCACCGGCGCCGAGGGGCAGCTGCGTTTCACGGCCCCGCCGAAACTCCGGCTCGGCCTGCTGCGGGACGCACTGCCGGAAGGCTTCTCCCCCTGCGAGACCTCCCCCGGCTCCTACCTGCTGCGCGGCGACATCACCCCGCAGGTGCTGGCCACCGTCACGGCCTGGTGCGCACGGATCGACGTGCTCCCCACCGACATCCGCATCGATCAGCGCCGCCTCGAGGACGTCTTCCTCGAACTCACCGGCCGCGAGCTACGCGGATGAGCCACTCGCGCAGGCGCCCACCGCACGATCGGAGGACCGTAGTGACGACCGAGGCCGCTGACCGGTTTCCGGCGGGCACGTTTTCCCCGGCCCCGCGCCCCGCGCCCCGCGCCCCGATGCTGGCCGCGCAGACGCGGATGGAGCTGGTCCTGCTGCTGCGCAACGGGGAACAGCTGTTGCTGACCATGTTCATCCCGCTCACGCTGCTGATCGGATTGACGCTGCTGCCGCTGGGCAGCCTCGGCGACGATCGGGTGAACCGGGTCGTTCCGGCGGTGATGATGGTGGCGATCATGTCCACCGCGTTCACCGGGCAGGCCATCGCGGTCGGGTTCGATCGGCGCTACGGCGCGTTGAAACGCCTGGGCGCCACCGCGTTACCGCGCTGGGGCATCGTGGGCGGGAAGTGCGCCGCGGTGCTGATCGTGGTCGTCATGCAGTCGATCCTGCTGGGCGCCATCGGATTTGCGCTGGGCTGGCGGCCCTCACTCGGCGGGCTGGCCTTCGGCGCGCTCGTGATCGCCCTGGGCACAGCCACTTTCGCCGCCATGGGCCTGCTGCTCGGCGGCACGCTGAAGGCCGAGATCGTGCTCGCCCTCGGCAATATCCTGTGGTTCGTCATGCTGGGCACCTCCAGCTTGGTGTTCGCCGCCGACGACATCCCGGGCTGGCTGAGCATCCTCGCTCGGCTCATCCCCTCCGGCGCCCTCGCCGAGGCCCTCGAACAGGCCATGCACCTCAGCGTCGACTGGTACGGGCTGATCGTCCTGGCGGTGTGGGGCGTCGTCACCGGCGCGCTGGCCGTGCGCTGGTTCCGCTTCGAGTAGGTCAGGACGCCCGCAGCGGGCCGATGAACGTGCCCGGGCGGGTGGCGGCGTCCTGGGCCCCGGCCTCGCGTGCCGCGAACTACCCCTTGCGCCCGGTGAATTCGTCCATGGAGTGGTACACACCGACCGCGTTCAGGTAGAAGTCGCGCACCTTCAGCGGCAGCAGGCCGGAGATGGCGCGGTTGAACCGGGAGGTCCAGGGCATGACGACCAGCGGCGAACCCCTCTTCATCTCCGTCCACGCGGTATCGACGGCGGCATCCTGTTCGATGATCGGGGTGAACCAGAAACCCTTGGCGCCGTCGAACATTCCGGTGTTGATGTAGGTCGGGCAGAAGGTCGTGACCTTGACGTGGTCGTTGCCGGACTGCTCGAGTTCCAGGCGCACCGAATCCGACCAGCCCAGCGTCGCCCACTTGGATCCGGCGTAGACGCTCATGCGCGGATTGGCCACCAGCGCGGCCGAGGAGGCGATGGTCAGCACCCGGGCCGGCGTCTTCCGCGACACCATCGCGGGCAGGAACTCCAGCGTGATGTACATGGGCGCGAGGGAATTGATCGCCACCGTCTTGTCGATGTCGGAACGGTTTCCGGTCTCCCAGAAGTAGCCGTTGCCGCGGACGATCCCCGCGTTGTTGACGAGCACGTCGATATCGCCGATCTCCTCGCGCACCGTCGCCGCGGTTTCGGCGATGGCCGCCGAGTCCGACACGTCCACCACATGGCGGTGCACCCGGCTGCCGCCCAGTGCCGCGAGTTCCTCGGCGGTTTCCTTCAGCGCCGTCTCGTTGACGTCCCACAGCACCACATCGGCGGCCCGCTCCCGCACCGCCCGTTCGGCGAAGGACTTGCCCAGCCCCATCGCGGCGCCGGTGATCAGCACCTGCTTCCCGGCTACCGTGTCCATACCCATCACTACCCCTGTCATGACGCGTCCCATGAATTATTTGAACATCAGTGTTAGCTTAACACTGATGTTAGATTAATATGATCCACGCGCGTGCTGTCGAGACCGGCACCGTCGAGCAGGGAGGAGTCACAAGTGCCGCGTGACACCGTGGCCGCATCTCACAGCGGCGCCCGCCGCGGGCGGCCGCCGCAGACCCGGGAACAGGCCGACGAGGCGCGGGCGCGCATCGTGGTAGCGACCGCCGCGGTGTTCACCGAGCACGGCTCGCGCGGCCTGAGCGTCGCGCGCATCCTGGAGCGGGCGGGCATCTCCCGGCCCACCTTCTACCGCTATTTCGCCAATGCCGAGGCGCCGCTGCACGTGGTGCTGACCGCCTCCAACGAGGGTCTGGTCGGCGGTATCCGCGCCGCGCTGGAACGCTCCGACGAGCCGGTCCAGCTCGGCATCGGGATCATCGACGCGTATCTGGACTGGGCGCGCGGGCACGGCCCGATGCTGCGGCCGGTTTTCGCCGAGCTGCACGATCCGACCTCGCCCGTGTCGACCTACCGGGAGAAGGCCTTCGACGATATTCGCGCCCTGGTCCGCGCGAAGTTCGGCGCGCTCGAGCGCCCGCTGCCCAGCCCGCTGGACCTCGACACGGCCCTGCAGGTGTGCGAGTTCGTCGTGTACCGGGTCTCGGCCGCGGCCGGTCCCGGCGGGGAACCGGCGCCCGGGGAGGTGGCCGCGGCGCGGCTGACCATGATCCGCAGCGTCGTGGTCACCCTGGGCCGCCGCGACGACGTCCGGCAGGCCCTGGAACTGCCGGGAATCTTCGAGTAGAACTCCCCGCTAGTCCAGATACACCGGAAGCGACGCGTGGCCGTTGGAGATGAAGCTGGCCACCGGCGCCAGTTCCGAAGGCTCCGTGGCGAATCGGACGTTCGGGAACCGCTCGAACAGCGCCGGGAGCGCGACAGTCGCCTCCAGTCGCGCGAGCGGCGCGCCGAGGCAGTGGTGCGCGCCGTAGCCGAAGGCCACGTGCTGGTCCTTGGTCGCGCGATGCACGTCGAAGCGATCGGTGGTGTCGCCGTGCACCTTCGGGTCCCGGCTGGCGCCGGCGTAGGACGCGAGGATGGCGTCGCCCTTCGGAATGCGGTGGCCGCCCCCGACGTCGATGTCCTCGACCGCGTAGCGCAGCGGCAGATGCGCGACCGGCGCCTGGTAGCGCAGCGTCTCCTCCACCAGATCCGACCACGGCGCCTTGCCGGACACCACGTCGGCGCGCTGTTCCGGATGCGTCAGCAGCGCGAATATCGCCTGGTCGAGCAGGTTGACCGTGGTCTCGTGCCCGGCGTTGATCACCAGCATCAGGGTGTCGACCATCTCCTTCTCGGTCAGCCTCGACCCGTCGTCGTCCTTGGTGGTGATCAGGACGCTGGTGATGTCGTCGCCGGGCCGTTCGCGGCGGTAGGCCACCAATTCGCTGACCAGACCGAACATCTCGACGTAGTTGGCCTGCGCCTGCTCGGGCGTGAACGAGGTGTCGAAGAATCCGTCCACGCACTTGTGCATCGGCGGGCCGAGGTGCTCCGGCACGCCCATCAATTCGGTGATCGTGCGGATCGGCACCGGGTACGCGTATCCGGCGCGCAGGTCCACCGGCGCACCGGCCGGCGCGGCCGCCAGGTCGTCGAGCAGGCTCGCGGTGATCTCCTCGATCCGGGGACGCAGCGCCGTGGTCCGGCGGTGGGTGAAGGCCGGGGACACCAGCTTTCGCAGCCGCCGGTGCTCGGGACCGTAGGCCGTGAACATGTTGTCCACCGCCACCCACGGCAGCAGCGGCCACGCCTCGGTGATCTCGCCGTTGATGAACGCCGCCCAGTGTTGACGCGGATCCTTGGAGACCCGGGGATCGGTCAGCAGGCTCCGCAGCACCGCCTGATCGGTGGCCGACCAGGCGGGCACGCCGCCGGGCAGGATCACCTGGGCCACCGGCCCCTGCTCGCGGATCCGGGCCGACTCGCCCTGGATGTCGGCTCCCGTCAGGTCCAGAACAATCGGATCATGCGCCATCGGATGCTCCTTACGCCAGATGCAACGGAGGGGAGGCCGGGAAGGTCACCGGCAGCGCGGCCATCGCCCGGTGGAACGGGCCGGGCCGCCAGGTGATATCGCTCTTGGATCCGGCCAACCGCAGTTCGGGCAGGGCGTCGAGCAGCTGATCGATCGCGTCCTGGGCGACCAGGTACGCCACCGACCGGGCCGGGCACGCGTGCGGACCGGCGCTCCACGCCAGGTGGGAACGGTTGCCCGTGCGGTCGCCGCCCGCGATCGCGGGATCGTTGTTGCACCCGGCCAGGCTGATCACGACGGGCTGGTGCGCGGGTAGCCAGACGTTGTCGATCAGGATGGGCTGGCGCGGATAGGTGATGGAGAAGTTGGCCATCGGCGGGTCGGTATACAGCACCTCGTCCAGCGCGTCGCGGGTGGACATGCTGCCGCCGAGCATGCCGCCGCCGAACCGGTCGTCGGTCAGCATCAGCAGCAGGGTGTTGCTGATCAGGTTCTGCATCGGCTCGATGCCCGCGCCGTAGAAGCTGATCAGCTGGTAGAGCATCTCCTCGTCGGTGAGCTCGGCGGAGTGGTGGGCCAGGCGCGAGGTGACGTCGTCGCCGGGTTCGGCGCGCCGCATCGCGATCAGCTCCATCAGCGCCTCGGACAGGTGCTGCATGCCCCAGGCCGCGTTCACCGTGTCGAACAGCGCGGCCATGCCATTGGCGACCCGCTGCCCTATATCGGCCGAGCAGCCGACCATCCGGTTCAGCGACTCGAACACCAGCGGAAACGCGTACTGCGTCAACAGATCCGCCGAACCGGACTCGCAGAAGGTGTTGATCAGCGGGACCGCGATCGACTCCACCGTCGCGTGCAGCGCGTGCAGGTCGATGCCGTCGATCGCCGACACGTAGGCCTGCCGGTAGCGCGCGTGCGTGGACCCGGAGTTGCGCAGGGCGTTGGGGTACCACTGCATCATCGGCCGCACCGGGCAGTCCTCCGGGACCGTGTCCTGCCAGCTGCGCGGATCGGCGGGGAAGTGCTCCGGATCGTTGAGGATGCGCAGCGCGGTGCGGTAGCCGACCACCAGTGTGGCCGGGACGCCCGGCGCCAGCTCGATGGGCGCCATCGAGCCGAACTGCTTGCGCATGGATCGGTAGAAGCCGTGCGGGTCGGCGGCGAATTCCGGTGTGTCCAGCAGGGTGCGGGGACCGTCGGAATCGATGGGAGACCCCTGGACCGGACAGAATCCGGTCGTGACTATCTGCGGGCCGGACGACACAGGAAATTCACCTCACAACCATTGCAGCACAACAGGCTTCGCCGATCGTCGACCGGGAAGTAGATCCTTAGCCACCGAAAGAACCGGGCGGCCGTCCCAGATTAGCAGCAGGGTTCTGAATTCTCTGCGGAATGCCCAGCGGCCCTGCGGAACTCGCATCCGACAGGGCCGCTAACCACGAAATATGTTGAGCTGCTATGGATTGCGGGAGGAGGTGAGCACCCGATCGGCCCGGGGTGCCCGAGCGAATTTCAGTGTGCCGTCCGCGATCCGGCCGAACCGGAATGTGGGGATGTCGCGCAGGTAGTTCATATACAGCCGCCACGGCCTGCGGTCCCCCGCCGCCGGGAGCCGGTCGGCCGCGCGCAGTACATAGCCGGGGGTGAACCCGGCCATGAACGCCGCCGTGCCGATCGACGGGTCCCGGACCGGGGTGGCGCTGGCGTAGCCGTGCGCGTCCAGGTACCGCAGCAGGCGAACGACGTACTCGCACACCAGGTCCGCCTTCAGTGTCCACGAGGCGTTGGTGTAGCCGATGATATAGGCGAAGTTCGGCACGTCAGACAGCATCATCGCCTTGTAGGCCATGGTCTTCGGCAGCTCCACCGCCGCCCCGTCCACCGTCATCCGCACGCCGCCGAAGATCAGCAGGTCCAGACCCGTCGCGGTGACCACGATGTCGGCGTCCAGCTCGGCGCCGGACGCCAGGCGCAGGCCGGTCTCGGTGAACGTGTCGATCCGATCGGTCACCATGTCCAGACGGCCCTTGCGGATGGCCCGGAACAGATCGCCGTTGGGCACCAGGCACAGGCGCTGGTCCCACGGGTCGTAGCTCGGAGTGAAGTGGGTGTCGATGTCGTAGCCCTCGGGCAGCCAGCGCTGCTGCAGGCCCCGGATCCAGTTCCGCATGCGTTCCGGATAGCGTTGCGACAGTTGGTAGATCGCGGTGCTGAAGGCGATGTTCTTGGCGCGGGCCAGCGAGTAGGCGGCCTTGGCGGGCAGCAGCTTGCGCATGCGCTCGGCGAAGTCGTCGCGCGCCGGGGCGGAGAGGATATAGCTGGGCGAGCGCTGCAGCATGCTGACCTGCGCACCCAGCTTGGTCAGGGCAGGGCCGAGCGTCACCGCGGTGGCGCCCGACCCGATGAGGACGACCCGCTTGCCGTCCACGTCGAGATCCTCGGGCCACTGTTGCGGGTGCACGACCGTGCCGCCGAACCGGTCGAGGCCCGGGAACCGCGGTGTATAGCCCTGGTCGTAGCGGTAGTAGCCGGAGCAGCAGAACAGGAAGTTCGCCGTGAGCGTGACCGTGTCGCCGGTGTCCGACCGCTGCGCGGTGACCGTCCACCGCTGTTCCGCGGACGACCAGTCGGCGCGCCGCACGCGGTGCCCGAACCGGATGTGCCGGTCGATGCCGCCCTCGGCCGCCGTCTCCCGGACGTAGGTCAGGATCGACTCGCCGTCGGCGATCGCCTTGTCGCCCAGCCAGGGACGGAACCGGTATCCGAGGGTGAACATGTCCGAATCCGAGCGGATGCCCGGATACCGGAACAGATCCCAGGTGCCGCCGATGGCGTCGCGCGCCTCCAGGATCGTGTAGGTCCGCCGCGGAAACGCCCGCTGCAGATGGTGAGCGGCGCCGATCCCGGACAGTCCGGCGCCGACGATGAGCACGTCGACGTGCTCGGACGTACTGGTCATGGCCACGCATCCTTCGATGGACGGATCCCGCACCTGCATCTACTCCAGCGTATCCACGAAGGATACGTTTCCGAATCGGCCCGGGGCCGGAGAATGCGGAGCATGTTCTCCGCATCGGCGCTCACGCGCGCAGCCCGCTCGCCCGCAGCACGCGGCGGTCGATGCCAGCGCGAATGGCCTCCTCCGTCCCGATGACGCGGACGTGGTGGCGGGCGCGGGTGATGGCCGTGTAGAGCAGTTCCCGGGTGAGCAGCGTGGATTCGGGGCCCGGCAGCACCACCGAGACGGTGCCGTACTGGCTACCCTGGCTGCGGTGAATGGTCATGGCGTAAACGGTGGTGACGCCCGGGAACTGCGTCGGGTGCACCAGGTACGGCTCGGTTCCGCGCTGCAGCGCCGCGCGCAGCGAACCGTCGGTGTCGCGGACGATCACGCCCGTGTCGCCGTTGTAGATGCGGGCCTCGTGATCGTTGGCGGTGACCAGCAGCGGCTGCCCCGGGAACCAGTGGCCCGCACCGGGTTCGGCGCCGATGCCCGCGGCGGCGACCCAGCCCGCGGCCAGCCGATCCCAGCGCTCGACGCCGAACTGGCCCTGCCGGTGCGCGCACAGCAGCCGGTGCGATTCCATCGCGGCCAGTGCCGCACCGGCCGCGCCCCGCTCCGCGGCCGCCGTCGTTTCCCGGGCGGCCCGCACGACGTCGCCGCGGACCGCCGTCGTCTCCTCGGTCGGTCGCAGCGACAGCTCGTCACCCCCGTCGGCCAGCAGCGCGAGGGCGGTATCGGCATCACCCGCGCGCACCGCGAGCGCCAGTTCGGCGATCCGGCCGCCGAAGCGACGGCCGCGCGTGAGGCGAATGATGCCGCCGCGCAACCTGTCCTGTTCGCGGGCGCTCAGCGCGTCCGCGCGAGCCGGGCCGCCACCGGTGCCCAGCACTTCGTCGAGGACCGGATTGGGCTGTGCCGCGACGGGCCCCGCGACGAGGTCGGCCAGGACGGCGCCCGCGTCCACCGAGGCGAGCTGGTCCGGATCCCCGACCAGGACCAGCCGCGCGTCGGGCCGGACCGCGGGCAGCAGGCGGCTCATCATCGTCAGCGACACCATGGATGTCTCGTCGACGACGATGATGTCGTACGGGAGGCGGTTGAATTCGTGGTGGCGGAAGCGGGTGACGCCGCCGCGCTGCCAGCCCAGCAGCCGGTGCAGGGTGGCGGCCGTCAGCTCCGGCAGCGCCAGCTCGCCCGCCTGCTCGCGCACCGATTCCTGCAGGCGCGCGGCCGCCTTGCCGGTGGGCGCCGCGAGCGCGATCCGCAGCGCGGGCGCATTCGGCACCACTCGTTGATGCGCTACCAGCAGCGCCAGGATGCGGGCGATGGTGTGGGTCTTGCCGGTGCCCGGGCCACCGGCCACCACGGTGGTCCAGTGGGTGGCGGCCAGCGCCGCCGCCACCCGCTGGCGGTCCAGCGGATCACCGGAGCCCGCGGTCTTCGGGAACAGCCGATCCAGTTGCCGCCGAACGGTTTCCGGGTCGACGAGCGGGTGCGATGCGGCGCGCTCGGTGAGCGCGTGACGGATCGTCTGCTCCTGCCGGTAGTACCGGTCCAGGTACAGCAGCGGCCCGGCGCCCTCGGGTTCGATCAGCCGCAGCGGCCGCAGCGGACCGGCCGGGCTCCCGGTCACCAGCGGGCTGGCCCGTAGCGCCGCGAGGACCGCGTCCCCGTCCGGCCACGGCAGCGTCGCCGGATCGATCGCGTCGGGATCGCCGTCGGCGTCGAATCCCTCACCGTCCACGCCGATTTCGTGCATGCGCCGCAGCTCGAGGCAGACCGATCCGGACCGCACCGCCCGCACCGCCAGCGCGGCGGCCAGCAGCACCGGCTCGGACTCCTCCCGTCCCAGCCTGCCCAGGCGCAGCGCGACGTGTACGTCGGCGGCGGACAGCACGCCCGCGGCGTTGAACGTCCGCAGCAGTCCGGTGGCCCGCTGTGCCCGTTGGATAGCGGTCACCGGCCCTCCCCCGCGGCTGCCGGCAGGCGACCGGCGAGCAGGTCCGACAGCTCCGCCACCAGCGCGACGGGCGGATCCCAGTCGAATACGCCGCAGCCGGGCGGGGTTTCGGGGCCGATCATGCCGCGCACGAACAGGTAGCTGATGCCGCCGAGGTGCCGGTCGGGCGCGTAATCGGGCAGGCGCCAGCGCAGGAATCGGTGCAGGGCGGCCGAATACAGGATGGCCTGCAGCGGGTAGTGCGAGCGCATCATCTCGGCGGCCATGCGGTCTCGGGTGTAATGGGCGACGGTGAGGTCCTCGGTGCCCAGGCGATTGGTCTTGTAGTCGACCACGACGAATCGCGGGCCGGGCACCCGCAGCACGGCGTCGATACTGCCGGTGAGGTAGCCCCGCAACACGCTGTCGTCGATGGTGTCGAGCTGGTCGGGGTAGGCGGCGAACGGGTCGTCGGCCGCCAGGTGCCTGCGCAGCAGCGCCGCGACGGCCCGCAGCGTGACCCGCCCGGCCCGTGGCGTGTCGCCTCCGGCCAGGGGCAGTTCGAAGTCCATCTCGTTGAGCCGGTCGCGGCTGGGTATCGCGGCGAGGCTGCCCCCTCTGAGCGGTGTGTGCATTACCGCCAGGAGCGCGTCGGCGAGGGCGTCCGGATCGATGTCGGCCATCAGCTCGTCGATGGCGTGGACGCAGCGGGCCCGCACCTCGGTCGCCAGGTCGGGCGCGTCGGTGTCCACCATTTCCAGGACGCCGTGCACCAGCGTGCCGAACTCGGCGCCGTAGGGCAGGTCGTTCATCAACGACGGTGCGGCATCGGCGATTTCGCTCTCCGAATCGAAGTCGACGGGCGCGGCCGGTTCGTCGGAGCCCGGGGTCTCCTCGGCGGCGACGTGGGCATCGTGCGCGCCCGCCGTCAGCGCGGAATACGAGGTGCGGCGCCAGTCGGGGTCGACGACGCGGTCGAAGGTCGCGACCGCCAGCTCTCCCGCCTCGGACTCGCCGCGATCCCACCGCGGCCGCACCGCGGGCGCCTTCGTCACGGGTTCGATGGCGACCAGGCCGGGCCCGGCCGACCCGGCCCAGGCCGAAAGCTGTTCCAGCACGGCGGGATCCGGGGCCACCTCGCATTTGCCGGGTACCTCGGCGCTGCCCGGCATCCGGCCCAGCATCATGCGGTGCAGCGGCGCGAACGCGGTGCCGTAGGCGGGCGCCCACCACGCCACCACCTGGCTCTGCGCCCGGGTCAGCGCCACGTAGAGCAGCCGCAGTTCCTCCCCCGCCTCCTCCGCCTCGCTGCGGCGCTTGCGCTCGCCGTAGCCGGGGGCCTCCGGGCCGCCGACATCCAGCACACGGTCCGGACCGTCATGGAACAGCAGCGTCACCGGATTCGGGTTCTTCGCGCTGTCCCACGCGAAAGGCACGTACACGACCGGGAACTCCAGGCCCTTGCTCGCGTGCACGGTGGCGATCTGCACGGCGGCGGCGTCGCGGTCGAGACGGCGGCTGCGGTCGGAGACCGCGCCCGACGCCGGGTCGCGCACGCGGTCGGCGAGCCAGCGGGTCAGCGCCGTCAGGCCCAGCGACTCCCGCAGCGCCACCCGGTCCAGCAACTGCGCGATGTGGCGCAGGTCGGTCAGCTGCCGTTCGCCGCCCGCCACCGCGAGCAGCCGCGGCGCGAGCTCCGTTTCGGCCGAGAGCTTCTCGAAGACCGCCGCGAATCCCGAGCGGGCGAACAGCCGGGCCGACTCCCGCAGCTGCTGGCTCAGCCTGCCGACCAGATCCGCACCGCCCGAGTCGATCTCGAGGGCCGACAGGCCCAGCAGCGGCGTCACGGCGGCCAGACGGACCCGGTCCGCCCGATGCGGTTGTTCCAGCGACCGCAGCAGCCACAGCCAGTCGACGGCGCTCTGGGTGCCGAAAACACTGGCGCCCCCGGCCAGTACGGAGGCCACGCCCACCTTGTCCAGCGCGGCGCGCACGAGGTCGATCTGCGCGCGGGTGCGCACCAGCACCGCGATATCGCCGGGGCCGAGGGGATTCTCATCCAGATGCGTGCCCGAATCGAGCAGGCGCACGATGTCGGCGGCCAGATCGTCGGCCACGCGGGCGCGCTGCCTGCCGACCGCGGGGAATCCGGCGCCGTTGCGGGGACCGGCGCCCGCCCGCGGCAGCAACCGCAGACGCAGCGGGATCGGCGGTTCGACGGTCCCGGTCAGCCGGGTGTGCGGGCGGACCGCGGCGACGGGCGCCACGGTGATCTCCTTGTGGCCCAGGGCGGCACCGGCCATCAGGTGTTCGAGCGCGCCGAGCAGGCCGGCGTCGCTGCGCCGGTTGGTGGTCAGCTCGCGGCGGGTGTCGGCGTGTGCCACGGCGTCCAGATAGCTGAGGACCTCGGCGCCGCGAAACGCGTAGATGGCCTGTTTCGGGTCGCCGACCAGGACGAGGGTCGCGTGGCCGTGGAAGGCGCGCCGCAGGATGTCCCATTGCAGGGGGTCGGTGTCCTGGAACTCGTCGACCAGCGCGACCCGGTAGCGCTGGCGGATGCGACGGCAGGCGCGCTCGCCGTGCTCCGGGTCGGCCAGCACGTCGTGCAGCAGCACCAGCAGGTCGTCGAAGTCGCGTAGGCCCGACAGCCGTTTGCGCCGTTCGGTTTCCGCACGCACCGCCGCCGCGAAGGCGACGCGTTCCGCGGCCGGGTGGTCGCCGATCTCCTCGTCGGGCACCAGCCGGGCGTGCCGGTCCTGCACCGCCGCGGCGGCGAGCTGATGCGCCTCCTTCACCGAGAACGGCGGGCCGCCGCGAGCATAGCGGGCCAGGAACAGGTCGTCGGCCACGGTGGCGACCAGGTCGTCGACGTTCTCGACCAGGCGCACCCGCGGATCGTGTTCCCCGGCCAGCCCGAGTTCGTCGAGCATCCGCTGGCAGAAGCTGTGCGTGGTGGCGATGGTGCCGGAGTCGAAGTCCGACAGCGCCGACAGCAGCCGCGCCCGCCGCCGCCCGACCTCCGCCGCCTCGGCGCGAGCCAGGTGCCGAATCAGCTCGTCGTCGCTGCCCCGGGCGGCCTCCGCGGCGGCCAGCGCCGCCGCCACCGCCACGAACTTGTCCCGCGTCCGCTCCCGCAGCTCCTGCGTGGCGGCCCGGCTGAACGTCACCAGCAGCAACTCCGAGATATCGACCCCGGCCTCGGCCACGAACCGCACCGCGAGCCCGACGATCGCATACGTCTTCCCCGTCCCCGCACTCGCCTCCAGCACGGTCGTCCCCGCAGGCAGCTCCCCGCACAACTCGAACCGATCCCCCACGCCCCCAACACTTCCCGCAGCTCCTGCCGGCTCCCGCGCCCCCGCCCGCGCCTCGGACAGGTCGCGCGAACCATCGACGAGTTCGGGAACCGCGTCCTGCGCACCATCAGGCGCCGACGCTGCAGGCTGCACGCCCTCGGAGGGCAGCGTCGACAACTGGTACTCCTCCTCTGCGGCAGCGGGCGCCCCGGGCGCGCTCTCGCTTCCCGCACCCTCCGCGTGTTCTCGCACCCCTTGCGGGGCCTCGGACCGGGTGCGAGAGCCGGCAGGGCGTGCGGGAACCGGGTCCGCTGCGGTGGGGAGGCGGGTGGCGGTCGGATCGGTCGAAGGTGCTTCGGGCGGCTGTTCGGGGTCCGGCGTCGGCTCGTCGAGGGCGAAGAGGTCCTCGGTCGGGTTCGGGGGAGCGTCGTGGTGTTCGACGGGGGGAGTGCGAGGGCGGCGGCGTGGGGGTGGGAGCTGGTCGAGGTCGGTGAGAGAGAAGAGTTCGTCGGTCATGGCTGCCCCTGGGATTCGCAGGCGAGCAACGGGTTCCACAGGCGGCGGGACAGGGCGCCGAAGCGGGTGGTCTCGCCGGTGGGGTCGGGTTCGGGCAGGGGGGTGTCGAGGTGTTCCAGCCGCGGGGCCGGGCCCCAGACGTAGCGCAGGTAGCGGTCGGTGTGGTCGCCGAAGGCCTTGGGGCCGTTGGGGCCGCCGAGGAACTCCTGTTCCGCCGCCAGCAGCGCGTCGTCGGCGCTCGCGCCCTGGCAGCGCCGCTCGGCGTACACCGACGAGGCCGTCGGCGCGATCGGCAGCGGCTCGACCAGGCCCTCGTCACGCAACTCCGCCAGCTCGCGCAGCATCGCCTGCGCCGCGGCGGCATTGGGCGCGGTCAGCGTGGAACGCCAAGCGGGACGGCCGAATCGGCCGCGGCCGATGGTGACCGCCCGCCAGGTCTGGTTCCGTTCGGTGGTGGCCAGGGCGAGCACCCGCACCCAGGCGGCGATCCGATGCTTCGGGGCCAGCCGGGAGAAGGTGGTCCGCACGATGGCGTCGTCGTGCACGTCGGGCACCGTCCCACTGAGCAGCCTCCCGTCGCCCAGGTCGGCCGCGATATCGATGGTGCGGGAAGGAATTTCGTGGATCGGCCGGGCGACGCGCACCAGCCGGTCGACGGTGTCCTCCACCTCGGTCAGCACCGCCGCGCCGAGCCCGAAGGGCGGCAGCGTGCCGCGTCGCCACTCCGCCGCCCGCAGCGCCGCCGGATCGGCCCCGGTGAGCCGGGCCGCCAGCATGCGCTCGCCCATATTCCACTTGGTGAGCCCGTCGAGTTCGATCGGCAGCCGCTCGTCGATCTCCTCCGCCTCCTCCGGCACCCGGATGCCGAGCCGCTGCCACAGGAACGCGCGCACCGGATGTTCGACGAAGGACACCAGTTCCGCCAGTTCCACATCCGCGCGCACCGCGGCGGGCAGCGGCTCGGGCAGGAAGGCCACCCGCTCGCGCGCCGGGCGGCTCGCGGCCCGCGCGCCCGCCAGCGCCGCCGTATCGAAGCTGAACGGCCGCACCGGGTCGAAATTGCGACTGTCGAAGGCCTGCAACGGATGCCGGGTGAGCACCCCGTCGAGGCCACCGGCGTGCGCGCGCAGCACGTCCAGCAGCTCCGC
Organism: Nocardia thraciensis; assembly: GCF_054782435.1. NCBI lineage: Bacteria > Bacillati > Actinomycetota > Actinomycetes > Mycobacteriales > Nocardiaceae > Nocardia > Nocardia thraciensis. The sequence goes on along the minus strand of NZ_BAAGSM010000050.1, from coordinate 109,466 downwards.
GACCGGTATCGCGGGCGGCCGGTAGGCGCCGGTGACCGGATCCGCGCCCGTGTGCAGGAGCACCAGCCGCTCCCCCGCCGCCATGATCGCGTCCAGCAGCAGCTGCCGGTCTTCGCTGCGCGCATCGCGCTCGCCCGCCCGCGGCTCGCGCGCCAGCACGTCGTCGCCGTCGGCGCCGCCGGGGCGCGGGAACACGTCGTCGTCGAGCCCGAGCAGCACGACCACCCGGTGCGGCACCGACCGCAGCGGCGCCATCGTGCACACCGTCAACTCCCCGGTGCGGAAGTTGGCCCGCAGAGCCCGCCCGGCGAGGCGGGACTGGAGCAGCGCGGCGATGTCGGTCAGCCGCAACGGAATATCGCCCCCGTGGTCCAGAGCCGAGGTCAGCTCCCGGCGCGCCTGCACCGCCTGCCACGTCTGCGCGTAGGTGACGTCGGTGAGCAGATCCAGCGCGCGGGCCAGCACCTGTGCCCACTCGCTCGCCGGCCGCGGCGATCCGGCGGGCTCGCCGGGCGTCGGCCCGCGCAGGTCGCGCACGCACACCGCGAGCCGGTCGGTGAATTCGGCGAACCGCCCGGCCAGGTCGACGTCGCCCGAGTCGACGTCCTCGAGCGGCAGCGCCAGATCCAGCCAGTCCTCGGAGGATTCGCCCGCCGTGACGCCGAGCAGGATGCGGTCGACGGCGGCGTTGAGCGTGTTCTGGGCGAAGTCGCCGAGCCCGAACGCCTGCCGCTGCCGCTGCCCGATACCCCACCGCGCGCCGGTCTCGGCGGCCCACTCCCGCAGCCGCTCGATATCGTCGTCGTCGAACCCGCAGCGCAGCCGGACCGGTTCGGCCGCGGCGAGATCCAGCACCTGGGTGACCGTCACCCGCCCGTCCGCCAAGCCGAGCAGTCCCTCCAGCACGGCCAGCACCGGGTTGGCGGAGCCCTGCGACCGGTCGGCCATGCGGACCCGCAGCCCGTGCGCCGGATGTGGCGCCCGCCCGCCGGTTTCGCTCTGCGACTGACCGAACGCCGCCCGCACCAGCGGCGCGTAGCTCTCCACGTCCGGGCACATCACCACCACATCGCGCGGCTCCAGCGAGGGGTCCGCGGCGAACAGCCCCAGCAGCACATCGCGCAGCACCTCCACCTGCCGCGCCGGACCGTGGCAGGAGTGCACCTGCACGGTCCCGTCGGCCGCGATCGCCTCGGCGGGCGGCCACACATCCCCGCGAATCCCGCCCTGCAGCGCGGAAAGCACAGTGCGCGAACCCGTTTCGCCGTACGCGGAGTGGTAGTTGTCGATGACCGGCCCGAGTGCTCGCAACCGCTGCTGCAGCTCCCGCACATCCCGTCCGAGAGCCGCCAGCAATGGATGCCCCACCACCAGCGCGCTGTCGTCGAGGGCCCGAGGCAGCCCGATCGACCCCGAAACATCCTCCGTTCCAGTGGAATCGGTGTGGTCACCGTCGCGCGCACCGTCCGGCAACGACTCCAGCTCCGCCCACATCCCCGGACTCGGGTGCACCACCCACAGGTGCACGTCGCGACCCTCCCCCAATGCGGACAGGACCGCCAACTGGTCGGCGGTGAGGCGCGTCACGCCGAAGAACGAGATCCGTGGCGGAAGATCGACGGTCGACGGCTCGGACCGCAGTCGCGCGCAGGCGGATTCGAGCCGTTCCGCCGGGCTGGGGCTGTCGATCTCCGCGCGCAGGCGCCGCCACAGTTCGGGCTGCCAGCCCAGGTCCTCCGGCAGCGGCGACCCGCAGCCGTCGGTGTCCGCACCGGCGGTCCAGTCGGCGATCAAGGTGGGACGCTGGGTGGCGTAGCCGTCGAACAGCGCCGCGATCCGCGCCGCGGTGGCGAACCGGCGCCCCGATCGATGGGTCCCGCCGTCCGTCCCGGCGCCGAGGTGACGAGCGGGCACCACACACCACGGCTCGGACACGGACGCGTCCAGCACCCGCAGCAACGCCCACACCACTCGTTCGGGCACCCACGGATCGTCCTGCGCCGATACCTCGCTCACACCGGCGAGTACGGTCGCCACCAGCGACGACGGCGATGGATAGTCGATATTCGCCGAAACCCCGTCGCCCGCGGTAGCGCCCAGCACGGCCGACAACCGCTGATTCAGCCAGCGCTCCACGCCCTTCGCGGGCACCGCCACCACCTCGCCGGTGAAGGGGTCCGGCAGGGGCGCCGACAGCAGGGTCGCCAGCGCACCGGCGAGCGTGTCCGCACGCTCGGCTCGGTGGATGTGCAGCGCCATCGGCCGCCTCTCGCTCGCTGGTCCGTCCCTGTTCCGCCCGGATGCCTCGTGGTTGCCTGTCGCCGGCCGATCCTACAAACCCCCGGACCCCATCCCCCGCCGCGACTCGGACTTCCGGCGACATACCCGCCGGTCCTCTTTCGGTTACCCCACCGCACAGTCGCTGACCACCGCTTTGGCCGAAATTGCCGGAAGCACCAAATTACCAGCAACACAACCGAATCGCCCATCATGCCCGGCGGTCTCCGATGACCGCATTTCGCCCCCGCGTGTCACACCGGATGCCGCGGTGTGATGTGCCACAGTGCTCGGCGGGGAGGTAACGGGAGAGCGGTATCGAAAGGCTGGTTCGGTTCATGTCTGCGACGGTGATTCCCCTGCTGCCGAGATCCGGCTTCACGGTCCGCCGGGTCGGTGACCGCTGGGAGCTGGTCAATTCGCGCCACTACGGCCGCGCCGCCGTCCTACACGCCTGGCCCCGCGACGCGCACGCCGAGGCCTTCGCCCACTGCTACCGGCTCAACGGACGCAGCGTCGAGGATCTGCTCGCCGCATTTCACTGAAACCACCGCATCGAAAAGCGGTGCGGCCCAACCACCGCCGCCGCTAGCACACCGGGCGGCTGAGCTCAAGACGTGCGAGACGAGCGCCACCGTGGCTATCCTGGCTCACCGTGCGTTATCCCCGGGCCGCCTCGAGCGCCACTCGTCCCACCCGCCTGGCCGCCGGCGCCTGCGCCGTTGCCGTCGTCCTGATCGCGGGTGCCCCCGTCCTGCAGTCCGCCCCCGCCTCGGCACTGCCCGCCCACCAGAGCTGTGCCGGTGACTGCAATCTCGGCAGTCGCATCGCCGCCGTCGACTCCTATCTCGCGGGCAGGCCCGGAACCACGGGCTACGTTGTGCGCGACCGGGTTACCGGCAACGTGTACTCCAACGGCAACGCCGACTCCATGTTCTGGACCGCGTCCACCATCAAGCTGGCCATCGCGGAGGATGTCATCAACCGCGCCCGCGTCGGCGCCATCGTGTTCACCCCGGAGGACCGCCGCCAGCTGGAATCCATGCTGGCCACCTCCAACGACGCCGCCGCCGACTACCTCTGGAACAAGTACGCCGGGCCGGACCGCATGGCGTTCGTCAACGCCTTCCGCGCCAACGGCATGACCGGACTGACCCCGCACCCGACCACCGACCCCCGCCACCCCTTCCCGGACTGGGGCTTCCTGCAGGCCTCGCCCACGGACCTGGACCGGCTGATGAACAACGTGCTCGACACCATGCACCCCGACGACCGCGCCTACCTGCTCGACCGCATGCGCAGCGTGGACACCAACCAGCACTGGGGCGTCTGGGGCGCGGGCGAGGGCATGCGGCCCGGCCTCAAGAACGGCTGGTCCGACGAGCAGGGCGGCTGGGTGGTCAACTCGGTCGGCTTCGCCGGTCCCGACGAGCGCTTCACGGTCGCGATCATGAACGACGTCGGCAACCAGGGCGGCTACACCGACGGCGAGCAGACCACGACCCACGTGGCGGAGTTGCTGTTCCGCTAGCGCCGCCGCAGCAGCATCGGGGCCCCGTCGCGCGGGAACGGGATGGTGGTAAATCCCCACGGCATCAGGTAGTCGTCGGGGATTCGCCATTCGTAGTCGCGGACCATCGCGGCGAGGATCACCTTCACCTCGAGCAGGCCGAAGTGCATGCCGATGCACTTGTGCGCGCCCGCGCCGAACGGCATCCAGGCCAGCCGGTGCGACTTGTCCTCGCGGCGGTCCTCGCCGAACCGCTCCGGATCGAAACGCGCCGGATGCGACCACAGTTCGGGCAGCAGGTGGTTGACGCCGTAGGCGACGTCGACCTGCGTCCCGGCGGGGATGTAGTGCCCGCAGACCTCGGTATCGCGCACCGCGCGGCGCACCAGGCCCGGCACCGGCGGCACCAGCCGCAGGCTTTCCTTGATCACCAGATCCAGATCGCGCAACCGGTCCAGGTCCGCGATGGTCGGCGGTGCGTCACCGGTGCGCTCCCGCAGCGCCAGCGCCTCCGCGCGCACTCGCCGCTGCCACTCCGGATGCCGCCCCAGGTAGTAGGCGACGGCGGTGGCCGTGGTGGTCGTGGTGTCGTGCGCGGCCATGATCAGGAAGATCATGTGGTTGACCACGTCCTCGTCGGAGAACGTCTCCCCGTCCTCGGTGCGGGCGTGGCACAGCGCGGAGAAGAAGTCGGCGCCCTGCGAGCACCGCTTCTCCGGCAGCATTCTGGTGAAGTACTCCTCCAGCACCTTGCGCCCGCGCAGCCCCGCGCGCCACGCGGTGGCCGGTAGCGGCAGCCGCACCAGCGCCAGGGGTGCGTGCGTAGCGTCGACGAACGCCCGTCCGAGCCGCTCACGCTCCGGACCGGTGTGCACGCCCATGAACGTCTCGGCGGCGATGTCGAGCGTCATATCCTTGATCGTCGGATACAGCCGCACCTGCCGCGATCCCGTGCGCGCCCAGCGATCGATGGCGGCGTCCACCACCGGCGCCAGCTCGGCCAGGTGCGCCTCGAGCCGCTCGCGCGTGAACGCCTGCTGCATGATCCGCCGGTGGAACATGTGCTCGGAGAATTCCAGCAGCAGCAGGCCGCGCCGGAAGAACGGGCCGATCAGATAGTCCCAGCCCTGCCCGAAGTCGTTGCGCCGCTTGCCCACTACCTCGTCGACGGCCTGCGGGCCCGCCACCAGCACCCGGTCCACGCCGAGCGAGCGGTTGTAGCCGACCGGGCCGTAGCGGTGGTAGCGGTCCAGCATTTCCGCCGGGCCCCAGCGCAGATACTGCAGGGTGCGCCCGAGGTACGGCAGCCCGGCGTCGCCGTGCACGGCCCGGCGCCCGCTGCCGCGCGGCGGCGTCGCGAGGGTCTGCTCGCGGGCGGGCAGCAGGCGCAGCACCCGGTCGATCGGATGGCGGTCCGGAATTTCGATGAAGCCGAGGTTCTCTCGTTCGGCACGACGCGCTCGAGGGTCGACGCTGACCATGGCAAGCCTCCCGTTTAAAGTACGGCTTGTACATTACCTGTAGAGTGGGCGCTGTGACAAGGGACACAGCACGACCGCGAGGCCGCCCGCCGGGGCCGTCCCCCGCCCCCGGGCAGCGGCGCGCGGAGATCCTCGACGCCGCCGAGCGCGTGATCGAGCGCGCGGGCACGCATATGACCATCGCGCAGATCGCCGCCGAGGCGGGCTACGCCCGCACCGCCGTGTACGCGGTGTTCCCGGACCTCCCAGCGCTGATAGACGCGCTCGCCCAGCGGCATATGGAGAACATCATCGCCGCCGCGGACGCCGTCCTCGCCCAGCCGCTGCCCGCGCGGCGGCTGCTGTTCGCCGTGGTGCGGCTGATGTGCGATTTCGTCGAGTCCAACCCGAACCTGCACCACGTGATGATGCAGCGGCTGGAGAGCGGCGATACCGAGCACCGCCCGTTTTTCAGCCGCGTATCCGATTGGGCCACCGCCGTTTTCGACACCATCCTGCGCCGCCTGGACGCCGACCCGGCCCTGGCGCGGATCTGGGCCACCGCGACCGTCGGCGCCATCCTGATGTCGGCCGAGGCCTGGGCGCAGGATCCGGCCCGTTCGCGCGAGGACTACGTCGAACGCCTCGCGGCATTTCTGTGGCCGACCGTCGAGAGTATCGGCGCCGAATCACTGGTCGGGCCGATCGTCGTCGACCCCGCCGCCGCCCCCGCGCCGAGACTCGCCGACAGTGGGAGTTCATCGTGACTGCCGATGGGTAGCCGACTACCGTGAACCTGACGCAAACCGTACGTCCGGCGAGGAGCCCGAGATGAGTACCGAGACTGTCGAGACCCGCCGCCATCGCGTGGTGGTGATCGGATCCGGCTTCGGCGGCTTGTTCGCGTGCAAGCACCTCAAGCACGCCGATGTCGACGTCGTACTGATTTCGAAGACGTCCACGCATCTGTTCCAGCCGCTGCTGTACCAGGTGGCCACCGGAATCCTGTCCACCGGCGAGATCGCCCCCGCCACCCGCCTCGTCCTGCGCAAGTACAAGAACGTGCAGGTGATCCTCGGCGAGGTGCACTCGATCGACCTGATCAACCGCACCGTCACCTCGGAGCTGCTGAACGAGGACACCGTCACCCCCTTCGACAGCCTGATCGTGGCGACCGGCGCGCAGCAGTCCTACTTCGGCAACGACGATTTCGCCACCTACGCGCCGGGCATGAAGACCATCGACGACGCCCTGGAGCTGCGCGCCCGCATCCTCGGTTCGTTCGAGGAGGCCGAGCTGGCCAAGACCCAGGAGGCACGCGACCGGTTCATGACCTTCGTGGTGGTCGGCGCCGGTCCCACCGGCGTCGAATTGGCCGGGCAGATCGCCGAACTCGCCGATCGCACCCTCGAGGGCACCTTCCGCAACATCGATCCCCGCGACGCCCGGGTCATCCTGCTCGAGGGCGCGGGCGCCGTGCTCGCGCCGATGGGGCCGAAGCTCGGCGGCAAGGCGCAGCGGCGGCTGGAGAAAATGGGCGTGGAGATCCAGCTCAACGCCATGGTCACCGGCGTCGACGCCCGCGGCGTCACCGTGAAGGACAAGGACGGCAGCGAACGCCGCATCGAGGCCGCGTGCAAGGTGTGGTCGGCGGGCGTGGCGGCCAGCGAGCTGGGCAAGCTGCTCGCCGACCAGTCGAAGGGCACCGAGGTCGACCGCGCCGGGCGCGTGGTCGTCGAGCCCGACCTGACCATCAAGGGCTATCCGAATGTCTTCGTCGTCGGCGATCTCATGTCGGTGCCGAACGTGCCCGGGCAGGCGCAGGGCGCGATCCAGGGCGCCACCTACGCGGCCAAGCAGATCAAGGCCGAACAGGGCGGTAAGCAGACGCCGGAGCAGCGCAAGCCGTTCAAGTACTTCAACAAGGGCAGCATGGCCACCGTGTCGCGGTATAACGCGGTGTGCCAGATCGGCAAGCTCGAGTTCGGCGGATTCATCGCCTGGCTCATCTGGCTGGTGCTGCACCTGTACTACCTCATCGGCTACCGCAGCCGGACCGTCACCGTGTTCCAGTGGTTCGTGGCGTTCATCGGCCGCAACCGCGGGCAGATGGCCGCCACCGAGCAGTGGGTGTTCGCGCGGCTGGCCCTCGAGGCGATGAACGGCAACGAGGACGACGGGCGCGAGGTGCGCGCCGAACTCCGCGGCAAGGGCCCCGCCGGTGCGGCGAGTGAAACCCCAAGCAACTCTGGCAAATCCGTGGCGAACTAATCTTACGGACTTGTTCGCGCCTTCGCCGACGCGACAAGCACCGTTTCGTGAGAGAGCCGGAGCCGTTGTCCATGGTTCCGGCTCTTTTCATTGCCCCACTTGGTGATTCGTCCGAATTCAGCTATGTCATGGCTATGTCCCATCCTCCGGCGCGTCGCGGATGCGACCAATCCGCCCGGCCCGCGGATCCGAATGTTGATCGTCGATATTCGCCGGAAGAAAGGTCGCTATGGCCGCAGGCAAACACAGAGCGCCGAATCCGCATCGCCACCGGGTGGGCAACGCCGTCGCGGCGGGTGCGATCCCCCTAGTGCTGGCGGTCGTCGGAACCGGGACCGCCAATGCCGCACCCGCCGAGCCGAGCCCGGCGACGCACCAGGACCAAGCGCCCCAGTGGCCGGCCAGTGAGGCGCCCAACGTCCAGCCCTACGAGGGACTGAACATCCCCGACAGCACGCTCAGCTCGCTGCAGACCGCCCGGTCGATGCCCGACAAGAACTACCTGGCGCCGGTCGGGGTGCTGCATCCGCCCGGTCCGGTGGCGCCGGTGCCGCCGATCGCCCCGCCGCCGGGCAAGTTCCGCTTCGGTGACGTCCAGGTCGACGCGCCGGGCTTCATCGACCGCGAGCAGGCTATCCAGATCAACGACAACGCCGCCCAAGCCGAGGCGAACCTGGCGACGTTCCTGGATTCGGTCGGCATGGAGCGCAGCCGCTCCGACCGCATCGCGGGCCAGACCGTCGGGTCCGCCGCGGTGGGCGCGCTCGCCGGCGCCGCCACTGCCGCCCCGATCGCGCTCACCTCCGGCCTGGTCGGCGGGGTGGTCGGGCTGGTGGTCGGCCTGCCGTTCGTACCGGTCGGCGTCGTCGCGGGACCCGCACTGGGCGCCGCGTTCGGCGCGGGCGTCATCACGGTCCCGGCCGCCGCCATCGGCGCGGCCGCCGGCGCCGCCGTCGGCGCGGTCAACTCGTTCAACGCACCACCCCGCGTCGTCGGCGACTGATCACGCGACGAGTGAACGGGGCGGGGTTCGGTCGACGACGCCCGCCTCCCGCCCCGTTTCCAAACACGCCCGACAACACCCGTGCCCCACCCCGACCAGCAAGTCCGCACCGCCACGTTCCCACCACAGCCAGCCTCAATATTCTCGTCTCTCCCCCTATCTCGGCACGCACCCTTTATCTCGCCACGCACCCTTTATCTCGCCACGCACCCCTATCTCGGCACGCTCCCCCTATCTCGGCACGCGCCCCTTATCTCGGGTACGCACCACCGTCCCGGCACGCACCCCTGGCTCGGCACGCTTCCCTTATTTCCGGCTTGGGGTGCGGCCGGTCGCCTTCTCGACCGGGCAGCAGGCCTCCTGGGGTGGTGCGTCCAACCGGCAGAAGCAGGACACGCGCAGTTCGGGGTCGGCCCGGGCCAGGGCCAGGTCCAGGCGGTGCTGTTCGCGTGCCGCCTCGCCGTGGCGGCCGAGGCAATGCAGGCACTCCACGTAGCCGAGCAGGCTCCACACGTTGTCCCGGTGCACCGCCGCTCGTGTGGCCGCGGGCGCCAGCCCCAGGTCCGTCTCGTAGACGACGACCGCCTCCGCCGCCCGGCCCTGTTCGAGCAGCAGCGCGCCCAGCGCATGGCGGGGCGGCTGCATCCAGCCCCACGGTTCGTCGTAGGGCAGGGTGTCGTTGAGTTCGACCGCCGCGCGCAAATGGGCGAAGGCGCTGTCGAATTCGCCCTTGCGATAGTCGATCTCGCCCGCCAGCATGCGCGCCGCGATGCCCAGGATGTCGACGTAGCGGTTGTTGAAGAACTTGCGCCGCACGGGAATTCGCGTGAGCGCGTGCTCGAACCGCTTCTTCTCCTCCGCGGCCAGGTCGGTCCGGCCGAGCACGGCGTGGGCGACGCCCCGCGCATAATGCGTCGTCGCCGTCGTGACCAGGTACAGATCGGGATCGTCCGGAAACGGTTCGTCCAGGATCTCCCGCCACTTGCCGAAGCGCACCAGCACGTGCAGCTTCATGGGCACGAAACCCTCCAGCCAGTCCGCCATCTGAGACGTCGCCGTCCGCAGCAGTTGCTCGGGGATGGTCTCCGCCATCTCCACCGCCGCGCTCAGCGCGGGTTCGTACCGCCCGAGCAGCATGGCCGCGTACAACTTCAGGTGATAGTCGTGACAGCGCGAATGGGTGTAGAAGTTGAACGCCCCTTCCCGCCGCACGTATCGGCGGTCGGCGGCGATCGCGCGGTCGTTGGCGACCATGGCCGCATGGTAGTCGCCGCACAGGACGTCGATATGCGACGGCATGTGCAGGAAGTGGCCCGCGTCCGGCGCCGCCTCGCGCAGCGCGTCGGCCGCCCGCAGCGCGCGCTCGGGGTGCGGGGACATCTCCATCGCGTGGATGTAGAGATGCAGCACGCCGGGATTCGGTGGATCCGCCCACGCGCCGAGCCGCAGCGCATGCTCCAGTACCGCAACCGTTTCCAGCGTATCGGCGCCCTCGGCGGGCACGCCGCCGTCGAGATCCCACAGCTCCCACGGCGTGCGGTTCATCATCGACTCCGCGAACAGCACGCAGACGTCGAGGTCGTCGGGGAACTCCGCGAACACCTCGCGCATGGCCGTCGCATACGCGTCCTCCCAGGCCCGGAATGCCTCCCGCGGCGGATCCGACACCGCCGGATAGCGCTGCGCCAGCGCGTGTATCAGCGCCCGCTCGACCGGCACCGCACCGGCCGTGAGCCCGACCGCGGTATCGATCGCCGCACGGGTGTCGGCCAGCGTGTCGGTCAGTTCGGTCGCCGTGAAGTCGTCCCACGGGCGGTTGTAGTACGGGCCGTACGCGTAGGCGATCCCCCAGTGGGCCATGGCGCAGTCGGGATCGAGTTCCACCGCGCGCCGGAAACACCGCACGGACTCTTCGTAATTGAACGCGTAGCGCCACAGCAGCCCGCGATCGAACCAGACCTGCGCCTGCGGCGAGACGGTGGTCACGGCTCGGGAGTAACCGCCGAGATCGTAGTAGTCGTCCATCGGCCCAGCTCAATCCTTACCGAAGCACAGGCCGCCATCGTATCCCGGGCACGCGCCGCGGCACCGCCACATCAGGCCGCCGAATCCCGCGGCGGCGGCGGATCGGCCGACACCGTGGACAGGTCCCGTCCGACCCAGGTGTAGAGCGAACCACCGGCCGCCAAGGGCAGCAGCGCGGCATCCAGTCCGAGTGTTCCCGAAGGTCTTTCGTCCGGATAGGTGAGCGCGCTCGACAGCGCGCGCGGCGCGGCGAGCCTATCGTCGGTGACCGCCCCGGTGCCCAGCGTGAGCCGGTGGCGCAGCAGCGGGACGTCGGCGATATCGGCGACCAGATCGCCCTGCCACCGTCCGATATCCTCACCCGCGCGGCCGATCTGCACCCGCTCCCGCACCCGCACCCGGGCGTCCTCGGCCAGCGTGAGGGTGGTGACCGTCTCGTGCTCGGCCCCGCCCGCCACGACGGTGGGCTCGGGGTCGAAATCCAGCTCGGCGCCCGATCCCACCTCGAAGTGCCAGTGCGCCACCGATTTTCGCGTCCGCCGCCCGGGCAGCGCGATGGTGGCGGCCACCGACCGCACCGACAGGCGCGCGCCCGCCTCCACCGTGATGGCGATATCGAGTTCGTCTCCGCCCAGCGGGGTGGCGGCCGTGCCGATCAGGTGCACGGTGGCCGGGCCGGTGCACCGCGCCGACAGCCCGCCGGTGGCGTGGATGTGTGGCAGCGCCCCGGCCCGGGCCAGGATCCGCAGCTCAGTGCGCAACCGCGGCGGCGTCCTGTGCGGCCGCTGCGCGCAGCTGTTCGCGCACCCAGTTCAGCACCGGCGTGGCGGCCGGATCGTCGGTCAGCGAGGAGAACACGAACGGGCGGCCCTCCCGCACGGCGGTCGTATCCCGGTCCATCACACCGAGATCCGCGCCGACCTGCGGCGCGAGATCGGTCTTGTTGATCACCAGCAGATCGGAGAACGTGACGCCGGGGCCGCCCTTGCGTGGCACCTTGTCGCCGCCCGCGACATCGACCACGAAGATCTGCGCGTCGATCAGGCCGGAGGAGAAGGTGGCGGTCAGGTTGTCGCCGCCGGATTCCACCAGGATCAGGTCCAGCGGCGGATTCGCCTCGATCAGGTCGTCGATCGCATCGAGGTTGGCGGTGATGTCGTCGCGGATCGCGGTGTGCGGGCACCCGCCGGTCTGCACCGCGGTGATCCGCTCGTCCGGCAGGACGGCGTGGCGCCGCAGGAAGTCGGCATCCTCGGTGGTGTAGATGTCGTTGGTCAGCACGGCCAGCGACAGCTCCTCGCGCAACTGTCTGCACAGCGCCGCCACCAGGGCGGTCTTACCCGATCCCACGGGGCCGCCGACCCCGATCCGCAGCGGCTCCCCCGGGGTGCGCTCCCGCTTGGGCCGGTCGTGCCCGTGGTCGTGCGGTTCACCGTCGATCAGATGAGGTGGCATGCTCACTCCTTTCCGCCCCATCCTGACCGACCCGTGTAAACCCCGTGTTACCCACCTCCCGATCCCCCGGTCGCGGACAGCTCCCAATGTGCGCCCGGGTGACGCGGCCTCTCAGGAGGCGAAGAGCGGCATTTCCCGGCCGAGGTGCCGCTCGGCGAGCACATCCTGGAGTGGATCCGACAGTGCCGCAAGGCCTTTCACGGCCTGCGCCGCGGTGCGATCGCAGGACTCGGCGAGACGGATGGTGCAGGCGGCCACGGCGGCCGGGTCCAGGGCCAGCAGGCGCTGTGCGGCGGTCGCGGCGCCGGTCATGGTGGTGTAGACGACGACTCCGGCGATCTCGTCGGGTGTCGCGCACGCCACCTTGCCGACCACGCCGAACACCGTCGACAGATGCGGGCGGGCCCCGAGTACGGACCAGTCGCCGCCGGGCCATACCTGCTTCGCCAAGCGCAGCAGCCCTCGCCCCTGGGCTCGCGAGGCGGCGCGCGCGGCCGGTGCCGGGGTGCGCGCGTCGGCCTCCAGCTCCGCCCGTCCCGGCGTCAGCTCTCCACCGCACACGGCCGCGGCCAGCGAGGCGGCCACCAGCCCCGAGGTGCGGATCCGCCGCAGCAGGTAAGCCTCGACCGAAGCCACATCGCGCAGCATCCCGGACGAAATCGCCTCCTCGACCCCGCCGGAGTGCACATGCCCCCCGATCGGCAGCCGCGAGTCGGCCAGGGTCAGCAATACCGCCAGACTCATAGCCGCACTTCCCGCTCACGCACTCCCCGATCCTATGCGCCCCTCCCACCCGTATCCTCGCGGCGGGCCCACCGCACGGATCAGGCTCGGATTGACCTGAACCTAAGTGGAGGTTGCAGGATGACGCACATGCATGCGATTCGACTTCACGAGTTCGGCCCGGCCGGGAATCTGCGCTACGAGACCCTCGAGGATCCCGTGCCCGGCCCCGGACAGGTCCGCATCGACGTGGCCGCGGCCGGGGTCCATTTCGTCGATACGGCGATTCGCGGCGGTGAACCGGGGCCGTTTCCGCCACCGGAGCTGCCGACCGTCCCTGGGCGGGAGGTGGCCGGTGTGGTCGACCGCGTCGGGCCGGGGGTCGATGAAAAATGGCTCGGCACAGCGGTTGTCGCCTATCTCGGTCCCGTGCCGGGCGGGTACGCCGAACTGGCCGTCACCGGAGTCCAACAGCTGCACGCACTTCCGGACGGCCTCGATCCGGCCGCCGCCGTCGCGATGATCGGCACCGGCCGAACCACGTTCGGAATTCTTCAGTTCGCGACGCTCGTGCCCGGCGATATCGCCCTCGTGACGGCCGCGGCGGGCGGCATCGGCACATTGCTGGTGCAGCACCTGAAGAACAACGGGCTCACGGTGGTCGGGCTGGCGGGCGGACGGGCCAAGGTCGATCTGGTGACCGCCAACGGCGCCGACCTCGCCCTCGACTACCGGCGGCCGGCATGGGCCGATACGGTCCGGGAACGCTTCGGCGAACGGCCCGCGGCCCTGCTGTTCGACGGCGTCGGCGGCGAAATCGCCCGCACCGCCATCGATCTCCTCGCCACGGGCGGCACTCGGCTGGTGTTCGGCTGGAGCGGCGGCGAACAGGTCGAACCGGACGAGAAGTTCCTGACCGAGCGCGCGATCACCGACAAATACGTCCTCGGCCCACCGATGCTCGAACGCGCGGGCGGCATCCGCAACCTCGAGACCACGGCCCTGGCCGAGGCCGCCTCCGGCCGACTCCGCCCGGGCGTCCAGCGATTCCCGCTCGCCGAGGCCGCGGCGGCCCACCGAGCACTCGAAACCCGAGCCACCACAGGCAAAGTCGTACTGATCCCGTAGTCCGCGCGCCCTCAGCGGCGGAAGCTGCGGGACATGAAGCGCTGTGCCGGGCCGCGGGTGAGGTCGGTCCACGCCTGGAGTGGACCGCTCCACCACGGGGAGATCTCCACCGGCCTGGCGACCACGGCGTGGCAGACCACGTCGGCCGCCTCCTCGGCGGTGAGGCCGGGCATGCTGCCGAAGTCGGTCGGGGCGCTCATGCGGGTGTGCACCAGCGGCATGTACACAGAGGTCGTGTCGACATTGTCGCTGGCGATCTCGGTCGCGACCGTCCGCAGCCACATGTCGAAGGCCGCCTTCGAGGCGCCGTAGGCCGCCCAGCGCGGTGCGGGCGGCATGCGCAACCCCCAGGTGGAGATGTTGACGATATGCCCCTGCCCGCGTTCGCGCATGCTCGGCAGCAGGGTCAGCAGCAGCCGCACCGGGCCGAGGTAGTTCACGTCGATGGTGCGGGTGAAGTCGTGGAACCGGTCGTAGGACCGGTCGATCGCGCGCCGAATCGACTTGCCCGCGTTGTTGATCACGATATCGACGTGCCCGTGCGTCTCGAGGATCTCCCGGCCGAGCCGGTCGGTGGCCTCCATATCGGTCAGGTCGGCGCGGTAGACGTGCGCCACGCCGCCGTCGGCGGCGATCTCGGCGGCGACCTCCTCGAGATCCTCGAGCGATCGCGCCACCAGCAGCACCACCGCACCGGCGGCCGCGAGCTTGCGCACGGTGCACTTCCCGATGCCGTGCGAGGCGCCGGTCACCAGCACCACCTTGCCGGAGACGGCCTCGCGCAACGCCCGGTCCCGCGGTCGGGAGGTCGGGTACAGCAGCCGCGTCGCCACCCGCTCGGCCAGCGGACGACCATTGGACGTGCTATCGGTCACAGGTCGACTGTAGTGCGCCCGCCGTGATCTCCGTCAGGAATCGTCACCGGATCGCAACCCCGCGGACTGCGGCTGCCCCGCAGCGCATTCCGTGGATCGATCACGATGCCACTCGCGGAAGCGGCCATCGACGCTCGCGCTGCGCGGCCCACTGCCCGATCAGCTGCCCCCGGCATCCGCCGCCTCCGCGACCCGGGCCGACGCGCCCGCATCGGTCCGCCCGGGCCGCGCCGCGCGCATCGCCACCACCGCCATCACCAGCAGCAGCGCCACGCCGACCCCGATGGACACGTGCATGCCGGTCACGAACGACTCGCGCGCCGCATGGACCAGACCGGCGTCCCCGCCCGCCTGCACGAGGGTCTCGCCGAGCGTGGGCGCGAAATCGCCGCCGGACCGGAACACCAGCGCCGCGAGCGAACCCAATAACGCCAGGCCCAGCGCGTTGCCCAGTTCGAAACTCGTCTCGGAGATTCCCACCGCGGAGCCCGCCCGCTCGGGCGGCACCGACGACACCGCCACCTCCGACACCAGCGTGAAGACCACCCCGTACCCGAGGCCCGCGATCGTGGAACCGGCTATGTACCACCAGACTCCGCCGTCCACGCCGACCCCGAGCAGCAGCAGATTGCCGACGGCGGCCGCGCACAATGCCAGCACGAAGGACGTCCGCACACCCAGCCGCTGCGCCACGCGCGCCCCGCTCATCGACAGCACGAACACCGCGATCGCCATCGGGATCCCGAGCAGCGCCGCCTCGAGCACGTCCCGCCCCGTCACCGACTGCAGGTAGATGCTGGTCATATAGCTCATCCCGGCCAGTGACATCATGCCGATCGTGCTGGAACCGATTGCCACCGAGAAAGATCCGCGCCGGAACAGCCCCAGATCCAGCAGCGGCTCGGCCAGATGCCGCTGCCGCCGGAGGAACAGCACCAGCACGACCACCCCGAATACACCCGCGATCAGCACCTCGGCGTCGACCCCCTCGGCGGCCGCCTGCTTCACCGCGTACACCGTCGGCAGGATGCCGCCGATCGACAGCGCCACGCTGATCAGATCCAGCGGTCCCCGCCCGGCCGCGCGGTGCTCGGGCAGCACGAACGGCCCGGCCAGCACCAGAACCAGCACCACGGGCGCGTTGATCAGGAACACCGAGCCCCACCAGAACCCGTGCAGCAGCATGCCGCCGATGATCGGCCCGACCGCGGAACCGCCCGCGAAGAACGCCGTCCACACGCCGATCGCCGTGCCGCGGGTGCGCGGGTCCGGGAACAGGCTGGTGATCAGCGCCAGGCTCGACGGCAGCAGGGTGGCGCCGCCGATGCCCATCAGCGCGCGGGCCGCGATCAGCACCCCGGCGCTCGGTGCGAAGGCCGCCAGCGCCGAGGCGATACCGAACAGCGCCGCCCCGGCCAGCAGAATGTTGCGCCGCCCGATCCGGTCGCCCAGATTGCCCATGGTGATCAGCAGACCGGCGATCATGAATCCGTAGATATCGAGTATCCAGAGCTGCTGCGACGCCGAGGGGTCCAAGTGCTCGGTGAGCGTCGGCATCGCCAGGAAGAGCACCGACATATCCATCGACACCAGCAGCACCGGCAGGACGAGCACTGCGAGGCCCAGCCAGGCGCGGCGCGGAGTCGTGGTCGCACGGGTGTCGAGACCCACCATCACCTATCCTTCGAATCACGCGTACGACGTACGCTCAATAGCTGGGTACAGCGTACGCACCCGGCCCGCAAAACGAAAGCGAGTTATCGGTGACCGACCCCAAGCTCACCCGCGCCGCCATCGTCGACGCGGCCATCGCGCTGGCCGACTCGGACGGCCTCGACGCGCTGTCGATGCGGCGGATCGCCGATCGGATGGGCGTGGGCGCCATGTCGCTGTATCGCCACGTACCCAACAAGGACGCCCTGCTGGCGGAGATGACCGACGAGGTGGCGCGTCGCGACCCTTATCCGCCGCCGCGCCCGGAGTGGACGTGGCGCGACCGCGTGCGCATCGCCGCCGAGATCGACTGGCAGCTGTACCAGGACCACCCCTGGGTGCTGTTCACCTTCGCGGTGCCGCGCTACAACTTCGGACCGCACAGCCTGGCCTGCCTGGCGTGGCTGGTGGAGGGCTTCGGCGAGCTGACCGACGATCCGCGACAGGCCACGCGAATGTCGCTGTCGGTGTGGAGCTACATCGCGGGCATCGCGCTGCAGCAGGTCAGCGCCGCGATGCTGGCCAAGCGCGACGGCGAGCAGGAGGAGGTCTCCGGGCTCACCGCGCTGCTGGAGGGTTCCCCGTGCTGGCCGACGCCGCCCGCGCTGGCGCCACTGGAGGGCACCGGCGGCGGCGACCTGCTGGATCCCGAGCGGATGCTGCAGACGGGACTGGCGGCGCTGTGTGACGGGTTCGCCGCCGGACACTGAGCGGGTGCGAAGTTCGGCCGTACCGATGAATCGGCGCAACGGGCTCCGTCTGTACCTGTGCACGTGCTTGGGCGGCCGCGTTCCGGTGGCCGTCACGACTCCGAGGAGACCTTTATGCCTTCCTTCGACTCCGGCGCGCCCTGCTGGTTCGATGTCACCGCACCCGATATCGCCGCCGCCGCCGAGTTCTACGCGGGCCTGTTCGGCTGGACCGCCGCGGACACCGGCGCGGAGAACGGGCACTACACGGCACTGCGTCAGGGCGGTGCACAGGTCGCGGGCATCGCGTCTGCGACGGCGCCCGACGGCGACGTCAAGCCCGCGATGTGGCTGCCGTACTTCGCCGTCGCGGACGTCCGCGCGGCCGTCCAGACCGCCACCGCCGCCGGTGCCTCCACGTTCTGCGAATTCACCGAGGTGCCCGGCCAGCTCGAGTTCGCCATCCTCGGCGATCCGGACGGCGCGGGCTACGGCATCGCCCACCTGACCGGCCACCCCGGCACCGAGCGGTGGTCCCAGCCGAACAACCCGTGCTGGGTGCAGTACACGGCAGTCGGCGCCCCCGCCGACGCGATGGCGCACTACGCGACGGTGCTCGGCTGGAGCTACCGCGACGCCGCCTGGGAGACCGCCGTCGACAAGCCGTATCAGGCCCTCACCCCCGGCAGCGGCGGCGGCGAGTTCGGCGGCGCCGCGGCGGCCCGGCCGGGCGAACCTGCCCCGTTCTGGGCCATGACGATCCACGTGCCGGACTGTGACGCCACCGTCGCCCGCGCCACCGAACTGGGCGGGAAGACGATCAGCGAACCCGCCGACATGCCGGGCCCGTCCCGCATCGCGGTCATCGCCGACCCCGCCGGGGCCACGGTGGCGCTGATGGCCTTCGGCGGGCGGTAGGGACGACGGTCAACCGGTGACGACCGCGTAAGCGAAACCGTCCCAGCCCTTTCCGCCGACCGTCTGCAGCGCGGTCGCGTCCACCCGAGGCTCCGCGGCGAGCAGTGCGAGCACCTCGCGGCTGGCCCGCACGGCGGCGTCGCCGGACTCCGCGTCGGCGATGCCGCCGTCGCGGATGACATTGTCGACGACGATCACCGATCCCGTGCGGGTCAGCCGCAGCGCCCAGCGCACGTAATTCGAATTGTTGACCTTGTCGGCATCGATGAACACCAGGTCGAACGGTTCCGGATGCTCCTCGGCCAGGACCGGCAGGCTGTCCAGCGCCGCACCGACGCGGATCTCCACCCGGTCACCGACGCCCTTGCGGTCCAGGTTCTTCCGGGCCACCGCGGCGTGCTCGGGCGCGTACTCCAGGGTGACGACCCGGCCCTCGGGTCCCACCGCCCGCGCCAGCCACAGCGTGCTGTATCCGCCCAGCGTCCCGATCTCCAGCACGCGCCGCGCCCCCATCGACACCGCGATCAGATGCAGGAACTTCCCCTGCGGCGGCGACACGTCGATCGACGGCAATCCCGCCGCCGAATTCTCCTGGAACACATCGGAATCTCCGTCCCCGACCATCGTGTCCACCAGATACCGGTCGACCGCACTCCATGCGCCCTTTGTCATACCGGCCAGTCTGCCACCGTCAGGTTCCCTCGGTCGCCAGCTTGATGCCGAAGCCGATCAGGACCGTGGCGGTCACCCGGTCCAGCCAGCGTTTGACGGCCGCGCGGGTGAGCAGCCACTTCGCGCGGACCGCAAGGGATGTCAGCACGGTGTACCACACGATGCCGATGCCGATGTGCATCGCGACGAGCAGCGCACCCCATGCGAGCGCGCCCGCGGGCAGGAACTGGGGCAGCAGACTCATGGCGAAGACGCCGACCTTCGGGTTGAGCAGATTGGTCAGCAGACCCGCCCGCAGCGCCGCCCAACTGCTCGCCACCACGGCCGCCTCCGGCTCCGGCGCAGCATCCCTGTTGCGCCGCAGGCTCTTCCACAACGCCGACCCACCCAGCCACAGCAGGTACGCCGCACCCAGGAAGCGCACCACGTCATAGGCGAGCCGCGACGCGGTCAGCAACGCCGTCAGCCCGAGTACGCTCGCGGTCCCCCACACCAGGCACCCGATGCTGATCCCCGCCACCGCCGCCAGCCCGCGCCGCCGCCCGCCCAGTACGGCGCTGCGCAACACCAGCATGGTGTCCAGCCCGGGTGTCATGACAGCGAGCGAGGTGATCAAGACGAAGCCGAGCAGCGCACCGGAGGTCATCGCGCCATGACATCACAGCATCCCCCGGCGTCGCCACCGAATTCGATCGGCACACCGCGCGTCAGAACAGGAAGTAGCGCTGGGCCATGGGGAGTTCGGTGGCGGGGGCCTCCGCCCAGACCTCACCGTCGACGCGGACGGTGAAGGTGTCCGGGTCGACCTCGATGCGGGGCATGGCGTCGTTGTGCGGCAGATCGGACTTGGTGCGTTTGCGAACGTTGGCCACCGGGACCAGTGTCCGATTCACTCGCAGCCGGTCGGCCAGGCCGTCCTCGATCGCCTGTTCGGAGACGAAATGCAGCGAGGTGCCCGCCGCCACCACCGGGGCCGCGCCGAACATGGGCCGCGGCAGCACCGGCTGCGGGGTCGGGATGGAGGCGTTGGCGTCGCCCATCGCCGCCCACGCGATCGCGCCGCCCTTGAGCACGGCGTGCGGGCGCACGCCGAAGAAGGCGGGTTCCCACAGCACCAGATCCGCCAGTTTGCCCACCTCGACCGAACCGATCTCGTGGTCGAGTCCGTGCGTAACCGCCGGGGCGATGGTGTATTTCGCGATATAGCGCCGCACCCGCAGATTGTCGGCGGCGCCGTCGCCGGGCAGCGCGCCGCGGCGGCGCTTCATCATGTGCGCGGTCTGCCAGGTCCGCATCACCACCTCGCCGATGCGCCCCATCGCCTGCGAATCGCTGCCGATCATCGAGATCGCGCCCAGGTCGTGCAGCAGGTCCTCCGCGGCGATCGTGGACGGCCGAATCCGGCTCTCCGCGAAGGCCAGATCCTCCGGGATCCCCGGATTCAGGTGGTGGCACACCATGAGCATGTCCAGATGCTCGTCCAGGGTGTTGACGGTGTGCGGCCGGGTCGGATTCGTGGAACTGGGCATCACGTTGGGATGCGCCGCGACGGTGATGATGTCGGGCGCGTGACCGCCACCCGCGCCCTCGGTGTGATACGAGTGGATGGCCCGCCCCGCGATCGCCGCGAGGGTGTCCTCCACGAATCCGGCCTCGTTCAGGGTGTCCGAATGCAGCGCCACCTGCACGCCCGCCGCGTCGGCGACGGTGAGCGCCGCATCGATGGCCGCCGGGGTGGTCCCCCAGTCCTCGTGCAGCTTGAAACCGCCCGCGCCGCCGCGCAACTGCTCCCACAGCGCGTCGTGCCGCACGGTGTTGCCCTTGCCCAGCAGCAGGATGTTCACCGGCCACCCGTCGGTGGCCTCCAGCATGCGACCCAGGTGCCAGGATCCGGGCGTGACGGTGGTGGCCTTGCTGCCCTCGGCCGGTCCGGTGCCGCCACCGACCATGGTGGTGATGCCGCCGCCGAGCGCCTCCTCGAGCAGCTGCGGGCAGATGAAGTGCACGTGGCAGTCGATGGCGCCCGCGGTGACGATGCGCCCGTTGCCCGCGACGATCTCCGTCGACGGGCCCACGACCAGGTCCGGATGCACCCCGTCCATGATGTCGGGATTCCCGGCCTTGCCGATGGCGCGGATGCGACCGTCGCGAATGCCGATGTCGGCCTTGATGATTCCCCAGTGGTCCACGATCACCACGCCGGTGATGACGGTGTCGGGAGTGCCCTCGGCGCGGGTGGCGCGGGCCTGGCCCATCGATTCGCGCAGTACCTTGCCGCCGCCGAAGACCGCCTCGTCGCCCGCCGAACCCGGTCCCCCGCTGCGGTCTTCGGTGATCTCGATCAGGAGATCGGTGTCGGCCAGGCGAATTCGGTCGCCGACGGTCGGACCGAACAGTTCGGCGTACCGGGCGCGTGTCAACTCACTCATGGTGTCCCGTCCAGGATTCGGTGGACGCCGACCCGGGTCGCGGCGCGTCCAGCGACCCCGGCGCGTTCAGGCTGATGCCGTACACCTCCCGGGACCCGCGCAGCGGGATCAGCGAAACCCGCTGCGCCAGACCGGGTTCGAAGCGAACGGCGGTTCCGGCCGGGATGTCGAGCCGATGGCCGTGCGCCGCCTCGCGATCGAACTCCAGCGCGGTATTGGCCTGCGGGAAGTGCACGTGGCTGCCGACCTGTACCGGCCGGTCCCCGGTGTTGACCACATCGAGCTCGATCCGCACCACACCCGCGTTGATCTCGACGGGCTCTGCGGCATAAAGGATTTCACCGGGGACGATGCCGGTACCGTGTTCTGCCATCGCCGCCTCAGCCGATCGGGTGGTGCACGGTGACGAGCTTGGTGCCGTCCGGGAAGGTGGCCTCGACCTGCACGTCGTGAATCATCTCGGGCACCCCGTCCATGACGTCGCCACGGGTCAGCACGGTCCGGCCGGACGCCATCAGCTCGGCCACCGTCCGGCCGTCGCGGGCGCCCTCGAGCACGTGATCGGTGATGACCGCCACCGCCTCCGGATGGTTGAGCTTGAGTCCGCGCCGCTGCCGACGCCGCGCCAGCTCGGCCGCGTAGCTGAGCATCAGTCGTTCCTGCTCATGCGGCGACAATCGCATGCGTGCTCCTCGGCGAATCGGATGGTGTGCCCGCCACCGGGCGACATCGTCGGCACCCGGGGCCATGTTCGTGGGCGACATTCTGGCACGGTGTGCCCCGCATGGCGCGCGGGCCCGCGGCCGCGCCGCGTCAGGAGGGGTCAGGAGGGGTTGGGCAGGTTCTGCAGCCGCACCTGGCCCCGCGCCACCGTCCGGCCCTGTTCGTCGGTGATGACGACCTGCCACAGCTGCTGCGTCCGGCCGCGGTGGATCGGCGTGGCCTCGCCGCGCAGCAGGCCCTCGCGTACGGCCCGCAGGAAGTCGGTGTTGTTGTTCACCCCGACCACCTGGCCCCGCTCGCCGTACCACCCGGCACCGCCGACACTGGCCAGGGATTCGATGACCGTGCAGTACAGGCCACCGTTCACGATCCCGGCGGGCTGGTGGTGCTGCGGGCTCACGGCCCACTCGGCACGGATCCGGTCCGGACTCAGCTCGGTGTACTTCAGGCCGATCAGATCGGTGAACGTGCCCTCGCTGAGCTTGTTCATCATCTCCGGCGTGACATCCGCGTACGATGAGCTCCCCGCGTGATCTTGCGTCATGAAATCAAGATTTACACGAGACCGCCGAAATGAAAGCGGCGGGCCCCATCCGGGAGATGGGACCCGCCGCGGCAGTGGATCGGGAGTCGACCGCAGCCCTCGGGACTCTCGCGGATCCTAACGCCGCCTATGAGTGTAGGTCAGGCTTACCTAACAAGGCAAGCGCGACGCACCGGCATTCCGCGCTCCTCCATCGCGGCCAGCAGCGCCTGCCCGCGCCGGGCGCCGACCGTCGAGGAGGTCCGAGCCAGATCCGGCACGTAGGTGGCGGCGCCGGAGATCGTCTCGCCGACCAGCGCCCAGAACCGCCGGGCGCTCAGTCCCGCGCAGCGCAGCATCGCGTGCTGCACCAGCACCAGCGCGGCCTCGCAGCGATGCGCCAGCCACACGTGCATCGCCCGCTCGCACGGCAGCGTCACCACGCCGTTCCGGCCCGCCAGCCGGTCGCCGTCGACCACGCGAATCGTGGTGTCGGACAGGCCCGCCCAGTCGATGCCGCCGTCGTTGTCGGTGTGCACCCACAGGTTCTCCAGGCCCGGGTCCCACGCCCTGCCCTCCGCGACCAGCAGCGCCACGACCCGCCCGACCACAGCGTGGATCAGGGCCGTCGCCACCACCTCGGCGGCGATGTCGGCGCTGATCATCTCGGCCGCGTGGCGCCGGTACATCAGTTCGATCCGCCCCTCGCGCACCCCATCGGCCAGCCGCCACCACCGCCGTCTGCCCTGATCGGCCATATCGGCCACGGCGTACACCCGCGGATGCTCGGGCTGCAGCGCGCGCAGGCGGGCGCAGGCGTAGCCGAATGCCTCGTCGGAGCGGCGGGCCGGGCTGGCGGTCATCGGTTCTGACATCGAACCTCCTCATCGGGTTGGCACTGCGGGCCGAAACGGAAGATAGGTTAGGCTTACCAGACTTACCGAGCAATGAATCGAATCACGTCAGGAGTTATTCGTCGCCGTGCCCGCTGCAGTCACCCTCAAACGGCGCCGCGTCGCGGGTTTGCTGATCCTTGCGCTCCTACTGCTGCTGGCCACGGTCGCCGGGATCGCCGTGGGGGCACGAACACTGCCGCTGGACGCGGTGTACCACGCGCTCACCTGCCCCGACGGCTGGCCGCTGAGCTGTCCGTCGAGCTCGCCCGCCGACCAGATCGTGCGTGAACTGCGGCTGCCGCGCACCGGATTGGCGCTGCTCACCGGGCTGGCACTGGGCGTCGCGGGCGCGCTCATCCAGGGCTACACCCGCAATCCGCTCGCCGACGCCGGGTTGCTCGGCCTCAACGCGGGCGCGGCGTTCCTGGCCGCGCTGTCCATGCATCTGTTCGCGCTCACCCGGCCGGACCAGTACATCTGGTTCGCCTTCGCGGGCGCGCTGATCGCGGGCCTGGTGGTCTTCGGCGTCTCGTCGGTCGGCGGCGGCGCGGCGAGCCCGCTGAGCCTGGTGCTGGCCGGTGCGGCGGTGACCGCACTGCTGACCGCGTTGACCAATGCCGTGGTGCTGCTGGACCCGATGGCACTGGACACCTACCGCTTCTGGGTCGTCGGCACCGTCGCGGGCCACGATGTCGGCGTGCTGCGGCAGGTGTTGCCGTTCCTCGTCCTCGGGGCGCTGCTCGCGCTGGTGGCCGCGCCGGGGCTGAACGCGCTGGGACTCGGCGAGGACGTGGCCCGCGGGCTGGGCGTGCGCGTCGGCCGCAATCGGGCATTGGGGCTCGCCGCCGTCGTCCTGCTCACCGGGGCCGCCACCGCGGCGGTGGGCCCGATCTCGTTCCTCGGATTGGTGGTCCCGCATATCGCGCGCCTGTTCACCGGCCCCGACAATCGCTGGCTGCTTCCCTATTCGGGTCTGCTCGGCGCTTTGCTGCTGTTGCTGGCCGACATCGCGGGACGCGTCGTCGCCCGGCCCGGAGAACTCCAGACCGGCATCGTGCTGGCGGCGATCGGGGCCCCGTTCTTCATCGCCTTCGTCCGGCGACGGAAGATGGTGGGACTGTGACTGTTCCGCCGCTCTCCCGTGTCCGGCCCGCCGCCCGGGTCGGCCCGTTCTCCGCCGTGCTGCGCATCACGATGCTGCTCACCGTGATCGGGCTCGCGGTCGCGATAGTCGGTTTGTTCGCACTGGATATCGCGGTCGGCGAGTACCACATCGCGCTGGGGCGGGTGGTGGACGTGCTCACGGGCGGCGGCACGCGGTCGCAGCGGTTCATCATCTTCGAGTCGCGGCTGCCGCGGGCCGTCACCGCCGTCATCGCGGGCGCGGCGCTGGGCCTGGCGGGCGCGGTCACCCAGTCGATCCTGCACAACCCACTGGCCAGCCCCGACCTGCTCGGAATCACCTCGGGCGCCAGCTTCGCCGCCGTCGCCGCGGTGACCGGCACCGGCGGCGCTACCGTGAGCGCGGCCGCGGCGATCGGCGTTCCGCTCGCGGCGCTCGCCGGTGGGCTGCTCACCGCGGTGGTCATCTACCTGCTGGCGTTGGGCCGCACCGGCGACGGGGCGGCGGGCACGACCGGAATGCGGTTGGTACTCATCGGAATCGGGATCAACGCCCTGCTGCTGTCGGGAGTCAGCTGGCTGCTCACCCGCGCCACCCTCACCGACGCCAGCCGCGCCCAGATGTGGCTGACCGGTTCGCTCAACGGCGCCGACTGGGCCCGCGCGGTCCCGGCCGCGATCGGACTCGTCCTGGTGCTCGCGGTCACCGCCGGGTCGGCGCGCACGCTCGCGGCGCTGCGCTTCGGCACCGACACCACGCGCGCGCTGGGCGTCCGGCTGCAGGCCCAGCAAGGTTTGCTGCTCGGGGCCGCCGTCATCGCCGCGTCGCTGGCCACCGCCGCGGTCGGACCGGTCGCCTTCGTCGGACTCGCCAGCCCGCAGATCGCGCGCCGACTGCTGCGCGCGCCCGGCGAACCGGTGTTCGGATCGGCCCTGGTCGGCGCGGTCGTCGTGGTCGGCGCGGATGTCATCGCGCGTACCGTGGCGCCTGTCGAACTACCGGTCGGCATCGTCACCGCCGCTCTCGGCGGCCCGTTCCTGCTGTTATTGCTCGTGCGCACGAACCGGAAGGCGACCCTCGCATGACCGCCACCCCCCACCACCTCACCGTCGAGGACGTCACGCTCGGCTACGGCGGCCGCGTCGTCGTCGACGGGCTGTCGCTGGATATCGAGCCCGGGGTGATCACCACGGTCATCGGCCCCAACGGCTGCGGCAAGTCCACCCTGCTGCGGGCGCTGGGACGGCTGCTGCGCCCGCGCGCCGGGCGAGTCCTGCTGGACGGCAAGGCCATTGCCACCTGGAAGACCCGCGACGTCGCGCGGATCGTGGGCATGCTGCCGCAGACTCCCGTCGCGCCCGAGGGGCTGACCGTCGCCGACCTCGTCGCGCGCGGGCGCCACCCGCACCAGTCCTGGCTGCGCCAGTGGTCGGCGGACGACGAGACCGAGGTCGCGGCCGCGCTCGCCCAGACCGGCATCGACGACCTGGCCGACCGCACCCTCGACGAACTCTCGGGCGGCCAGCGCCAGCGCGCCTGGATCTCCATGGCTCTCGCACAGGGCACCGACATCCTGCTGCTCGACGAGCCCACCACCTACCTGGACCTGGCGCACTCGCTCGAGGTCCTCGACCTGGTCGACCGGCTGCACGACGAATTGGGCCGCACGGTGGTGATGGTGCTGCACGATCTCAACCTCGCCATCCGCTACAGCGACCGGCTGGTCGTCATGCAGGACGGCCGGATCGTCGCGCAGGGCGCGCCCGCCGATATCATCGATGCCGATCTGTTGCGCGAGGTCTTCGGCCTCGAGGCCAGCGTGCTGGACGATCCGGTCTCCGGACGGCCGATGATCGTGCCGATCGGGACCCGTCACGTCCTGCCCGCGCGCACGGCGGGTTAGGCGCAACCGGCGTGCCCGTATGAAAAATCCCACACAGCTATCGGCCGGTTACGACGATCTGTAGTACGCATTTGTGTCGTTGTCTCCGTAAACTGGTGGGATGGCAGGTCTTGGTGAACTCGAGAAAGCGGTCATGGACCAGTTGTGGTCGGCCGAAGAACCGCAGACGGTCCGGCAGGTTCACGAGGCCCTCGCGGCGCGCCGCGAGCTCGCGTACACCACGGTGATGACGGTTCTGCAGCGGCTGGCCAAGAAGAATCTGGTCGTCCAGCAGCGTGACGACCGCGCTCATCGCTACGCGCCGGTGCACAGCCGCGACGAACTCGTCGCCAGCCTGATGGTCGACGCGCTGCAGCAGGCCGACGAGGTCGGCAGTCGGCAGGCGGCGCTCGTGCACTTCGTCGAACAGGTAGGAGACGACGGGGCTGCCGCACTGCGGGAGGCACTCGCTAAGCTCGAAGCAACCGAGGCCGCCCGCACCGCGTCCGACGACAAAGGAGCCGCCCCGCCGCAGTAGTTGCTGCGGCGCTCCGGTCGTCGGGGCCCAGTCGACGACTACCAGCGGGAGCGCCGCGATCTCGGGCCCTGGCCCCACAACGCAGTGAGCTGAGCATGAACGCAACCGCGCCGGTATTCGCCGGTCTCGCTTTGCTTCTCGCGGGACCGGTTCCGGCCCTGCTCAGCCGGGCCCGATGGCCGTTCCGGACGCCGCGGGCGGCCCTGGTGCTGTGGCAGGCGGTCGCCCTCGCCGCCGTGCTCAGCGCCTTCGGTTCCGGCTTGGCCATCGCCAGCGAACTGCTGGTGCCCGGCCACAACGGGCGTCCCACCACCTCGCCCACCCGGGAGATCGACGCGCTCGGCCTGCCGCTGTGGCTCGCCTATGTCGTGGTCTTCGCCCTCACCCTGCTGGTGGGCGCGCGCCTGATCTACGCGTCGATCCGGGTGGGCGTGCACACCCGGCGCCGCCGGGCGCGACACCGGATGCTCGTCGACCTGCTCGACCAGGGCGCCGAATACACCCAGCACCGGGCCAGCGATATCCGGGTGCTCGCGGCCAGCGAGCCGATCGCCTACTGCCTGCCGGGGCTGCGCCAGCGGGTGGTGCTGAGCCAGGGCACGTTCGCCAACCTGTCCGTCTCCGAACTCGAGGCGATCGTCAGCCACGAGCGCTCGCACCTGCGGGCCCGCCACGACCTGGTCCTGGAGGCGTTCACCGCCGCGCACGAGGCATTCCCGCGCTTCGTGCGCAGCAAGTCCGCGCTCGACGCGGTGAAGCTGTTGATCGAGCTGCTGGCCGACGATTCCGCGGTGAAGGTCACCGGTCCGACGCCGCTGGCCCGCGCCCTGGTGGCGTGCTCGAATTCGACCGCGCCGCAAGGGGCCATGGCCGTCGGCGGGCCCACCACGCTGATCCGGATCCAGCGGCTGGCCGGTCCGCTGGGCGACCTGCGCATCGCCGCCGCGGCCTATCTGGCGGCCGCGGCGATCCTGGTGGTGCCGACCCTCGCGGTCGCGATTCCGTGGCTGGTCGAGCTGAGCCGGTTGTTCAGTGCCGCCTGAGATCCGCTTCGCGGAGCTGGGCCTGCCGGTGGCCCTGGTACAGGCGCTGCGCCGCGCGGACCTCGAGACCGCCTTCCCCATCCAGGCCGCCACAATCCCCGACATTCTCGCCGGGCGCGACGTATTGGGCCGGGCCGCAACCGGTTCCGGCAAGACACTGGCCTTCGGGCTGCCGCTGCTGGTCCGGGTGATGCGCGGGGCGGCGGCGCCCCGCCGACCGCGCGGCCTGATCCTGGCGCCCACCCGCGAACTCGCCCTGCAGATCGAGCAGGCCCTCGGCGAACCGGCGCTCGCGCTCGGCGTCCGGCTCGGGTCCGCCGTCGGCGGCGTGCCCATCAAGCGGCAGCGGTCCCGGCTGGACCGCGGCGTGGACGTGCTCATCGCCACCCCGGGACGCCTCACCGATCTCGTCGCCCAGGCCGCCGTAAGCCTGGACGCGGTGCGCGTGACCGCCGTGGACGAGGCCGACCACATGGCCGCACTGGGCTTTCTCGACCAGGTCACCACCCTCCTGGACCTGCTGCCCGCCGACGGCCAGCACCTGCTGTTCTCCGCCACCCTCGACGAGCTCGTCGGCACCCTCGTGGAGCGCTACCTCCGTGCCCCGGTGACACATTCGGTACACGGGACAGATCTCTCCGACGCGACCCCGCAACCCGATTCGCACATCGCCACCGACTCCGGTCCGCGGGCGGCGCGGCACGCTGCTGCCGGTTCATGTGTCACCCCGCCGGATTCGCCTGCGCCGCAGCACAATGCGGCCGGTTCACAGGTCCCGGGGATCGACCACCACCTGCTGTCCGTGCGCAAGGCCCACAAGTACAAGGTTGTCGCCGAGATCGCCGCGCGGTCCGGGCGCACGCTGTTGTTCGTCCGCACGCAGTACGGGGCGCAGAAGCTGGCGCGGCGGCTGCGGGAGGCGGGGGTCGCGGCGGCCGAACTGCACGGCGGGAAGTCGCAGAACCAGCGCACTCGGGCGCTGGCGGCCTTCGCTCACGGAGCGGCCTCGGCGCTGGTCGCCACCGACGTCGCCGCCCGGGGGATCCACGTCGACGACATCTCGCTGGTCGTGCACGTCGATCCGCCCGCCGAGCCCAAGGACTACCTGCACCGCACCGGCCGCACGGGGCGCGCCGGAGCAACGGGCACCGTCGTCACCCTCGTCACCGAGGACGACCGCGCCGAGATCGACCGGCTCGTGCGGGCGCTCGGTATCGCTCCCGCCGAACTACACGTCCGCCCCGGCGACCGCGCGCTCGCCGCCCTGACCGGAGCGCGCGAACCCTCCAGCCGGCCGGTCCCGGACCCCGCCGCACCGTCCCCGGCCGACGGCCCGCCGGGCGGTGACACGCCCGGAAACCGGCGGCGCCGCAACCCTTCTCCGCCCCACCCCAAGCGTCGCCGCAATCGTTCGGCAAACTAGCCGCCGCTCCCCGCGGTCGGTTGCTGTGTCCAACTCGGCTGCGTGCCAGGACGATACGATGGCGGGTAGACGTCGACTGTCGAAGGGGATGGCGATGACCGAGC
Source organism: Nocardia thraciensis (assembly GCF_054782435.1). Lineage (NCBI taxonomy): Bacteria > Bacillati > Actinomycetota > Actinomycetes > Mycobacteriales > Nocardiaceae > Nocardia > Nocardia thraciensis. The sequence continues at coordinate 80,063 of NZ_BAAGSM010000050.1, read as the reverse complement.
GCAAACCGGCGGGTACGACCCACGAGTCATGGATCGACAAGCAGATTCGCGAGGCGACCGCCCGCGGCGAATTCGACGATCTGCCGGGCGCGGGCAAGCCGATTCCGGGGGCGGGGCATCCGCTCGACGACGATTGGTGGCTGAAGGACTACCTGCGTCGCGAGGGCGTGACGGGTGACGGCGTGCTGCCACCGTCGCTGCTGCTGCGCCGCGATCTCGAGCGCCTGCCCGAACGCGTGCAGCGGCTGCGTTTCGAACGCGACGTCCGCGAGCTGGTCTCCGAGCTCAACACCCGCATCACCGAGTGGCAGCGCATGCCGACCGGCCCGCACGTGCACGTCGCGCCGGTCGACGCCGACGAGGTCGTGCAGCAGTGGCGCAGCGGACGGCGCACCACCGACGACGCCTCCGAACCGGCAGCGGCAACGCCCGAGACCCCGCGGGCGCCGTGGTGGCGGCGGGTGTTCGGCGGGCGCTGACATCCCGCGGCGACAGCAACGCTGTCGCGTACCCGGAGCGATCGTGCGACCGGGTCGTGACCAGGCGCGTTCCCCGGGACCCGGCGTGTCCGCACACCACCGGCATTCCCCTACAATCGTGTAAGTGCAGTTTCTTCCCGGCCATACGCCGCCGTACGACCTGACCTACGACGATCTCTTCCTCGTCCCGAACCGGACGGACGTGGCGTCACGCTTCGATGTCGACCTGTCGACCAGCGACGGGACCGGCACGACGATCCCGATCGTGGTCGCCAATATGACGGCGGTCGCGGGTAAGCGCATGGCGGAGACGGTCGCCCGCCGTGGCGGCATCACGGTGCTGCCGCAGGACCTGCCGATCAGCGCGGCGACCAAGACCATCTCCTACGTCAAGAGCCGATCGCTCACCGCCGATACGCCGGTGACGCTCGGCCCGGACCACTCGGTCTCCGAGGCGCTGGCGCTCGTGCACAAGCGCTCCCACCGGGCCGTCGTGGTCATCGACGAGGGCAAGCCGGTCGGCGTGGTCACCGAGGACGCCTGCGCGGACGTCGACCGCTTCGCGCGCCTGCACACCGTCGCCGCGACCGATTTCGTCACCGCCCCGGCCGACACGTCGCCGCGCGAGATCTTCGAACTGCTCGACGCCGAGCACGCCCAACTGGCCGTGCTGGTCCACGCGGACGGCACCCTCGCGGGCGTGATGACCCGCACCAGCGCGGTGCGCACCGGCATCTACACCCCCGCCGTCGACTCGCACGGCAAGCTGCGCGTCGCGGCCGCCGTCGGCATCAACGGCGACGTCCCCGCCAAGGCCAAGGCCCTCGTCGACGCCGGCGCCGACGTGCTGGTCATCGATACCGCCCACGGCCACCAGGTGAAGATGCTGGAGGCGCTGCGCGCGGTCGCCGATCTGAAGCTCGGGGTCCCGCTGGTCGGCGGCAACGTGGTCTCCGCGCAGGGCACGCGCGACCTGGCCGAGGCGGGCGCCGACATCATCAAGGTCGGCGTCGGTCCGGGCGCCATGTGCACCACGCGCATGATGACCGGCGTGGGCCGCCCGCAGTTCTCCGCCGTCGCCGAGTGCGCGGCGGCCGCGAAGGAACTCGGCGTGCACATCTGGGCCGACGGCGGCGTCCGGCACCCGCGGGATGTGGCGCTCGCGGTCGCCGCGGGCGCGTCCAACGTGATGATCGGCTCGTGGTTCGCGGGCACCTACGAATCGCCGGGCGACCTGCGCACGGATCCCTCCGGCAACTCCTACAAGGAGAGCTTCGGCATGGCGTCCAAGCGCGCCGTCGCTGCCCGCACCGCCTCCGACAGCGGCTTCGACCGCGCCCGCAAGGGACTGTTCGAGGAGGGCATCTCCTCTTCGCGCATGCGCCTGGACCCGGAGCGCCCGGGCGTCGAGGACCTCATCGACCACATCTGCTCCGGCGTGCGCAGCGCCTGCACCTACGCAGGCGCCCGCACCCTGGGCGAACTGCACGACAAGGCCGTACTCGGCGTGCAGTCGGCCGCCGGTTTCGCCGAGGGCCGCCCACTGCCGTCAGGCTGGTGAGCCAACCTCGATCTCCTTCTCGTTGTTCCCGGCGCGTGGTGCGGCGCGCCCGGGGAGTCCCGCGCGCGACCCGGTAGCATAAGAATTGCCGGGCCGCGGGTATACCTGTCTCGCGGCCGGGTACAGCACATTCACACGGCCGTTTGCGAAAGGAACCAGTTGTCACCCGCGTCCAAGGGCGCCACTCAGGAGGGCTCCTCTACCGAGCCGGGTGACAAACCCGGCGCCTCCGTTATCCCAGCTCCTCCCCCGTCCGGGCGGTGCTGACAGTGTCGGTCGTGCTCACACTGCTCAGCCTCGTGGGCTTCGTGGCGCTCACCCTGGGCACCGCGCTGTTCGTCGCCGCCGAATTCTCGCTCACCGCACTCGAGCGCAGCACCGTCGAGGCGCACGCCCGCGACGGCGACCGGCGGGCCCGCCAGGTCCGCCACGCGCACCGCACACTGTCGTTCCAGCTGTCCGGTGCGCAGCTGGGCATCACCATCACCACACTCGTCACCGGTTACATCGCCGAACCGGTGCTGGCCCGCCTGCTGGAACCGCCGTTCTCCGCGCTCGGACTGGGTTCCGCTGCCGCTCACGGTGTTTCGCTGGTCCTCGCGCTGGTGCTGGCCACCTCCCTGTCGATGACCTACGGCGAACTGGTGCCCAAGAACATGGCCATCGCCAACCCGCTGGCCGCGGCCCGACTCACGGCGGGCCCGATGATCGCCTTCTCCGTCTTCTTCAAGTGGCTGATCAACCTGCTCAACGGGACCGCCAACTGGGTGGTGCGGCGCTTCGGCATCGAGCCCGCCGAGGAGCTGCGCTCGGCCCGCTCCCCCGAGGAACTGGGTTCGCTGGTGCGCACCTCGGCCCGCCGCGGCGCGCTGGATCTGCGCACCGCGCTCGTGGTGGATCGGTCGCTCGCCTTCGGCGATCGCAGCGCCGAGGAGCTCATGACGCCGCGGGTGAAGATCGAATCACTCGATCAGGACGACACCATCGCCGAACTCATCCAGGCCGCGGGGCGGACCGGGTTCTCACGGTTCCCGGTGATCGACGGCGACCTGGACAACACGGTCGGCGTCGTGCATATCAAACAGGCGTTCCTGCACCCGGTCCGGGAGCGGCACACCATCTCGCTGCGCTCCATCGCCCACGCGGTGCCGATCGTGCCCGCGAGCCTCAACGGCGATGCCGTCCTCGAGCGAGTGCGCTCCGACGGCATGCAGGTCGCGCTGGTGGTCGACGAGTACGGCGGCACCGCGGGACTCGTCACCACGGAGGACATCATCGAGGAGATCCTCGGCGACGTCCGCGACGAGCACGACGAGGAGGAGCTCGACGTGCGCCGCACGGCCTCCGGCTGGAACTGTTCGGGCCTGCTGCGCGTCGACGAACTCTCCCGCGCGACCGGATACGACGCGCCCGAGGGCGAGTACGAGACCCTCGGCGGGTTGGTGCTCACCATGCTCGGCCGGATCCCCGAGGCCGGGGACGAGGTGCTGCTGCCGAATCATCGCAACGGGCACCAGCCCCACACCGACGGCGGCTGGGTGGCGCGCGTGGAACGGATGGACGGTCGGCGCATCGACCGCGTACTCCTGCAACCCGTCGACGCCGACACCCTCGCGAGTTGGGAGCTGCACCATGGGTGACCTGTACGGTGTGCTGCTCACGGTGGTGCTGCTGGCGAGCAACGCCTTCTTCGTCGGCGCGGAGTTCGCCCTCATCAGCGCCCGCCGGGATCGGCTGGAAACCCTTGCGGCACAGGGCAAACGCAGCGCCGACACCGTCATCAAGGCCGGTGAACACCTGTCGATGATGCTGGCGGCCGCACAGCTCGGCGTCACCATCTGCTCGCTGCTGCTGGGCCGCGTCGGCGAACCGGCGATCGCGCATCTGCTGGAGCGGCCCTTCGAACTGGCCGGACTGCCGGACCAGTTGCTGCACCCGGTCGGATTCGCCCTAGCGCTGAGTCTCGTCGTCGTGCTGCACATGCTGCTGGGCGAGATGATCCCGAAGAATATCGCCCTTGCGGGGCCGGAACGCGTGGCGCTGCTGCTGGTTCCGATGCTGCTGTGGTTCCTGCGGCTGGCCCGGCCGTTGATCACCCTCTACAACGTCGCCGCGAACCTCACGCTGCGCGCGCTGCGCATCGAGCCCAAGGACGAACTCGACGCCACCGTATCGTCGCTGGAGCTGGCGGAGATGATCGGCGAATCGCGTTCGGAGGGCCTGCTCGAGGAGGGTGAGCATCGACGGCTGGCGCGCGCGCTGGGTACCACCGACCGGATCGTCGCCGATGTCATGGTGCCCCTGCCGAAGACGCGCTGCGTACCCCTGCGCGGCGACGGGACGACACTGGGCGATATCGAGTCCGCCGTCGCCGAGACCGGGTTCTCCCGCTATCCGGTCCGCACCGCGGACGGCTCGCTGGTCGGGTACCTGCACGTGAAGGACGTGCTGGACAAGGTGGCCGACGATTCGGCGGGACCGTCCACGCCGATCCCGCGCACTGACATCCGGCCGCTGCCCACCGTCAGCATCGGCACCACGCTGTACGAGGCGCTGTCGCGACTGCGGCGCACCAGCAGCCATCTCGGCCGCGCCGTCGACAGCCGAGGCAACACCGTCGGCATCGTCGCGCTGGAGGATCTGGTGGAGGAGTTCGTCGGCACGGTGCGCGACGCCACCCACCGGATCGCGGAATGAGCCGGGCAGCGACGGCCACGGCGGAGCGAGACATCCGGCTGCTGGTGGAGCCCGACTGGCGGGCCCGGGCCGCCGCGCATCGGGCCCGGGTCGACGAGCTGATAAGCCCGTACCTCGAGCGGCGCGCGCACGGATCGAAGCATCCGGTGATCGACTTCCTGTTCACCTACTACGGGCACAAGCCCGCCCAGCTGCGGCGCTGGCACCCGGGATACGGTGTCGCACTGGAGAATGCGACCGAATACGCGAATTCGCGGGGATATCGCGGTGTCACGCTGCCGACCGCACCCGCGGTCCCCCGCGCGTACACCGCTGCCCCCGCCTTCCTGGACCGTCGTCGCCACACCGTCGAATTCGTCTCGAACCTCCTGCGCGCCACCGCGTCCCGGCCCGCGCGGCTGTCCTGCTTCGGGCTGCACGAGTGGGCGATGGTGTACCGCAGCGACGAGGTCCGCCACCGGCAGGTGCCGCTGCGGCTCGGGAACGCGGGAACCGACGCGGTGGTGGAGTCGATGTCACTGCGCTGCACCCACTTCGACGCCTTCCGCTTCTTCACCCCCGCGGCGACACCCCGCAACGCCGTTCCCCTGACCCGCGACGACCAGCCCCGCCGCGAGCAGCCCGGCTGCCTGCACGCCAACATGGACCTGTACAAGTGGGGCTTCAAGCTGAGCCCGCTCATCGACTCGGACCTGCTCCTGAACTGTTTCGAACTGGCCTGCGCCGCCCGCGAACTCGACATGCGCGCCAGCCCGTACGACCTCTCCGAGTACGGCTACACCCCCGTCACCATCGAAACTCCTTCCGGCAGAGCCGAATACGTACGCGGCCAGGTAGAGCTGGCCGAGCGGGCCGCACCACTGCGCGCCCGCCTGCTGACCGCCGCGGACGCACTGCTCGAGGAGACTTCCTCGGCGCCATAGCATCCGACCGCTCAGTGGATTCCGGCCGAGAGCATGCCGGAACGACGAGAGGTGGGGCCACCTGGACCGACACGAGTTGTTTTGCGAAAACCGTCCTCCTGAGACAGTGAACGCGTTACCGTTTCGATCATTGTCGTGACCGGCGGTACTGGGTACCGCTCGGTCCGTCACGGCGGGTATCGGGTCGGCTGGGAAGGCGGGGGTTCCGCGATGAGGCAGGTACAGATGTTTCGGCGGTCCAGGCCGATGATGGTGCTGGCGGCGGCGCTGCTGGCGGCGGCGCTCCCGGTCGGCGGTGCGTCGGCCGACCTGCGGTCCGATATCGACGACCAGGTGCGGCAGTTCCTCGACGTGGGACGGGTATCGGCGGCGCGCGCGGACTGCGGGCCGGGCTCGCGGCCGGAACCCGGTCTGCAAGGCGATGTTCCGGCCGCCGATCGCAACAGCGGCCGCAGCACGCAGGGCTACACCTGCAATATGTCGTTCGTCGGCGGGCACGCCGGGCGCGGCGGCGGCATCACCTCCACCACCTTCGAACACTGCTCCTACACCGGTTCGTTCTTCCCGGGCAATCTGCTCGGACCGGCGCAGGGCGTGCAGGTGCTCGACGCGTCCGATCCCGCCCACCCGGTGCTCACCGCCACGCTCACCGAACCGGCGATGCTCGCCGGGACATGGGAGAGCCTGAAGGTCAACACCGAGCGAAAACTGCTGGTGGGTACCGGTGTTCCGGTCGGCACGGGCGTCGGTTACCTGTCGGTGTACGACATCTCCGACTGCGCCCATCCGCGGCTGCTGAACCCGGGGCCGGGATCGAATCTCGCGATGCCGCTGCCGATCACGACACACGAGGGCGGCTTCTCCCCCGACGGCCGCACCTACTGGGCCTCCGGCATCGCACCGGGTTTCCTCAGCGCCGTCAATCTCACCGACCCGGCGAATCCGCGCGTGATCTGGCAGGGCCTCACCGGTATCGAGGCGCACGGCTTCGGCGTCAGCGCCGACGGCAACCGGCTGTACCTGTCGGCGCTCGGCGGATTCACCACGCTCGACATCAGCGCGGTGCAGCGCCGCGACCCGAATCCGCAAGTGGGGCACCTGGGCCGGGTGTTCTGGACAGACGGCTGGGCCACCCAGCACAGCATCCCGGTCACCTACGCCGGTAAGCCGTACCTGTTCACCGCCGACGAGGGCGGATCCGGCGGCGTGAAACTCGTCGACGTCTCCGAGGACACCGATCCGGAGGTCGTCAACAAGATCAAGCTGGAGATCAACCTCCCCGAGCACCAGGACAGCATGCTCGCCTCGGCGATGGGCGGATCGGTCTTCTCCTACGACGTGCACTACTGCGCGGCCGACCGCCCGAACGACCCCACCGCGCTGGCGTGCGGCTGGGAGTCCTCGGGCATCCGCGTATTCGATGTGCGCGACCCGTTCCACGTGCGCGAGATCGCCTACTACAACCCGCCCGCGCGGACCGGGCAGAACCTGCAGCTCTGGAATTCGCCGCACGCGCTGGCATCGCTGATCGGGCCGCCCGCCATGGAGAGCTTCTCCACCGCCCGCGCCATGCTCGAGGGCAAATTCGATCCGGCACAGGCCTTGTCGCCGCGCACCGGCATGCTCGCCTTCGGCGACATCTCCACCGACTGGTGCTTCGCACCGCCGGAGTGGCACGGCAACCAGCTGTGGACCACCTGCAACGACAACGGCTTCATGGTGCTGCGGCTGGACAACGACGTGTATTCACCACCGGCGGACCAGCGTTCGATCGTGGGGTCGTGATGCGCCGTCTGCTCACCGCGGCCTGCCTGGTCGCTGGCGTGCTGATCCTGCTCGTCGTCGGCGCCGCCCTGCGCCCGCTGATCTGGGCCGAAACACACTCCGCGGCACGGATTCTGAACGACACCGAGATCGGTTTCGCCCAGGATATGACCGCGCATCACCAGCAGGCGGTCCAGATCGTACAGCGCGTGGATCCCGGCGTCGATCCGCTGGTGCAGCAGCTGGCCCAGCAGATCGACCAGGCCCAGCGGGTGGAGATCGGGACGATGCTGGGCTGGCTGCGCCTGGCCGAGGCGTCCCCCATGTCGCAGCATCCCATGGCGTGGCTGCCCACGACACCGGACAACGCTGCCGCGCACCATCATTCGGTCACATCGCAGCCCGCGCCGGGGGGCATGCCGGGCCTCGCCTCGCGAGCCGAACTCGACGCCCTCTCCGCCGCCCGCGGTCGCGACGCCGAAATCCTGTTCCTGCAGCTGATGTACCGCCATCATCAGGGCGGCATCGCGATGGCGCAGGCGGCGGACCGCGAAATCGCCTCCGGCGCGGTCAAAGAGGCCGTGCGCGGCATGATCGTCAGCCAGAGCCAGGAGTGCGGGCTGATGGCGGTGCTGCTGTCACAGCGCGGCACCCAGCCACTCCCCTGAGCGGCGCCGCAATCCTCAGCCGGACGCCGGGGCCTCGCGTTCCAGCAGCCGGGCCAGCAAGGCGACCTGTCCGGCATAGTGTTCGACGAACTCCGGGGAGTGCGCGTCGGCATCGCACACCCCGGCGATGACGTGCGGCAGCGTGGTGGTCGCCATCGCCGCGGCCATCAGCATGACCTGCAGGCAGGCGGGATCCAGCTCGGCGGGCAGCCGACCCGCCGCCTGCAGCTCGCGCACCTCCTCGACGTTCTGCTCGAGCAGGTGCTTGCGCGACTCCAGGCCGGGATCGCTGTCGGGTCCGGTGTATTCCAACCCGGTCCAGGCCAGCAGCCGGACTCCGTCGGGGTCTTCCAGTGCCTGCAGCGCGTAGCGGCGCACCTGCTCGGGGAGCGGCGTTCCGGGCGGGGCGATCTGGTTCCGGCGCTCCTGCCAGCGCTCCCCCATGGCCCGGTACAGGCCTTCCTTCCCGTCGAAGTAGTACGAGATCAACTGCTGGTTCACCCCGGCGCGCGCGGCGATGGCGGCCGTCCGGGCCCCCTGGTACCCGCGCGCGGCGAACTCCGCCGCGGCCGCGTCGAGGATCAACTGCCGGGTGCGTTCCGGATCGCGCTGCCGCTCCTGCGGCTTGGGCGACCTGCGAGGTTTCGAGGACGGCACCCCTCGATCGTACATGCGAATGGCAATTTCAACTGTCATTTTGACTTAATCATGTACCTGATTGACAAAGTCGAGCATGCGACTGACTATTGGTGGAAGCCCGATCCCCGAGGGAGAACCGTCATGAACGCACCAGCGCACACCGTCGACACCCGAGTCCTGATCGTGGGCGGCGGCATCACCGGCCTCACCACGGCACTGCTGCTCGCTCGCGCGGGCATCCGGCCCGTGCTGGTGGAGCGGCACCCTGCCACGGCGCTGCACCCGCAGGCCCGCGCCTTCAACCCCCGGACCATGGAGATCTACCGATCGCTGGGACTGGAGCGGCAGATCCGCGACCGCACGTCGATCCTGGCGGACCTGCCGGAGATGATCGGCGTGGACACCCTCGCGGGCGCGGAGCACTTCCGGGTCGACGTGCTGGCCCAGGTGCGTCCGCCCGCCGCGCTGAGCCCCACCGACTGGGCGATGATCGACCAGGACGAACTGGAGCGCATCGTGCGCGCCGCCGCCGAGTACCACGGGGCCGACATCAGATTCGGCACCGCGCTGATCGCCGTCGATCCCGCCGCCGACGGTGTCACCGCGACCGTGCGCGACCTCCGCGGCGATACCGCATACCGCATCCGCGCCGACTATCTGGTCGCCGCCGACGGCAATCGCGCCGGAGTCCGCGCCCGGCTCGGTGTCGGCGCGGACGGTCCGGGCGAACTCGTCCGCGTCGCGAACTTCCTGTGCGACGCGGACCTGAGCACCGCCCTGCGCGGACGCCACTTCCTGCTCGCCTACTTCGACCGGCCGACGACGGGCACCGTTCTCGTGCCGGGCCGCGAACCCGGCCGCTGGGCGTTCGGCGTGCCGTTCAGCCCCGAAACGGGTGAGAGCGCCGAGGATTTCACCGAGCAGCGCTGTATCGAGCTGGCGCGCACGGCGATCGGCGATCCGGACCTCGAATTGACGTTCGTGCCAGCCACTCCCGGCTCGGACCAGACCGTCACCACCACGCGGATCGGCGGTTGGGTCGCCCGGCGGTACCGGGCCGGACGCATCTTCTTCGTCGGCGACGCCGCCCACGTCGTGCCGCCCACCGGCTCCTTCGGCGCCAGCACCGGCATCGCCGATGCCCACAACCTCGCCTGGAAACTCGCCGCCGTACTCGACGGCCGCGCCGGGAACGCGCTGCTGGACAGCTACGAGGACGAACGCCGTCCGGTGGCACTGGTCACCCTCGACCAGGCGATGCAGCGGCTGCGGGGGCGCCATCACGGCTCCGGCGACGCCGCGGCGAGTATCGACGACCTGACCATGATCTTCGGTTACCGGTACAGGTCCGAGGCCGTCCGCGCTGCGGACGTCGCGTCCGCCGAGCCGGTCGAGGATCCCCGCGCTGCCAGCGGACGACCGGGCCTGCGCGCCCCGCACGTCCGGCTGCGCCGGGGCGGTAGCGAGCTGTCCACCATCGACCTGTTCCACGACGCGTTCACACTGCTGACCGGGCCGGACGGTGGCGACTGGGCCGCGGCGACCGAAAAGGTCTCCGCGACACTGGGTCTCGATCTGCGCGTACTGCGCATAGGTACCGATCTCGAGGACGTCGACGGCCGATTCCACGCCGCCTACGGGATCACGGAGAGCGGCACGTCCCTCGTCCGCCCCGACGGTTTCACCGCTTGGCGCTCCCCCGCCCTGCCATCCCAGCCCGAGGGCGAACTGCTGCGAACGCTCACTCGAATCCTCGACCGCGCCGATGTCAGCGGCCAGGAGGTCGACGTCAACGACGGGCGCACCGATTTCGGGTGACGGCCGCGCCTCGGTATCGTCCAGGATGATCAACGCAGAGGGAGGGGCCGAGGATGACCGAGACAGTGATCCTTCCGGAGCATGTGCACGGCTACCCCGATGTGGCCTTCGGCGGATACGTGGCGGGAATGCTGGCGCGGCGCACCGGATCCCCGGTCGTCCGGGTCGATTTCCGCAGCATCGTGCCGGTCGCGACCGAGGTAGGTCTCGGCACCACCGACACCGGCTGGGCACTCACCGCCGCCGACGGCCGTCTGCTGGTGGAGGCCGCACCGGCCGACGTGACCATCGAAACCCCTACGCCCCCTTCCTGGGCCGAGGCGAAGCTCGCCACCGATGCCGCCGTCACCAGCCCGGAACGGCAGGTCACCGACTGCTACGGATGCGGCGCGGTCTGCGCCCCGGGCCGCGGCCTGCGCCTGTTTCCCTGGCTGCTGCCCGAGCGCGACCTCATCGCGGCCGCCTGGCAACCGGATCCGGGCCTGGCCGCCGACAACGGCGTGCTGCCACCGGAAATCGTGTGGTCGGCGCTCGACTGCCCCGGCGGCGTCGCGGGTATCGCGCTGGGCGGCATGCGCTACGGCGCCTTCACCGCCGCACTCACCGCCACGCAACTGCGGCCGCTGCTCGCCGGTGACGAATACATCTCCTACGCCTGGCCGATCCGCGCCGACGGCCGCAAACACACCGTGGGCGTAGCACTCTCGACCCCCGAGGGAGACCTGTGCGCCCTCGCCGAGGCCCTCTGGATCGGCCCGAAGGACTGACCGCGGGTCCCGGTCGAGAGCACGCCGGGAAGAAGAGAGATTGAGGCGGCGCCCGGGAACGTTCGGTCGGCGTTGGGAAGGTGACGGCTGCGCGGAATGGTCATTGTCGCTTATGCGTCTTTGGACGCTCGCGTATGTCCGTGGGGATCTCAGCAGTGGGTATGCGTCCGAATTGTCTGTAGTGTCGTTCGCGCTCGACCGCATGATCGATAGACGAGGACAATGACGAAGCTCAGACGACTGGCAGCCGCGCTGGCCGCCGGTCTCATCGCTCTGACGCCCGCCGGACTACCGGCGACCGCGCAGGCGGATCAGACCCCGCAGTACGCGCCCACCATGCTCATCCTGGACGCCTCCGGATCGATGCAGCGCCCCGACCCGGCGGGCACCATGATGGACGCCGCCAAGAACGCGGTGCGCACCTTCGTCGGTTCCGCGCCCGCCGAGGCCAAGGTGGGGCTCACGACCTATGGCACCAGCACCGGCAACTCGGAGGCGGAGAAGACCGCGGGCTGCCGCGACGTGTCGGTGCTCCGCCGCCCCGACACCATCGACAGGGCCGCGCTGGTCGGCGCGGCCGACGGTATCAAGGCCAGCGGCTGGACCCCGATGGGCACCGCGCTGCGCGAGGCCGCCGAGGCGCTCCCGAGTTCCGGCCCGCGCTCGATCGTGCTGGTCTCCGACGGCGACGACACCTGCTCGCCACCCGAGCCCTGCGATGTCGCGCGCGAGTTGAAGAAGCAGGGCCTCGACCTCGTCGTGCATTCGATCGGCTTCGCCGTGGACGCCAAGGCGCGCACCCAGCTCAGCTGCATGGCGCAGGCCACCGGCGGCACCTATTCCGACGCCGTCGACGGGCCCGCGCTGGAGCGCGTCCTGCCGCGCGTGAGCGGCGCCGCGCTGCGCAACTACCAGGCCACGGGAACGCCGATCACCGGCACCGACAAGTACCACACCGCACCCGTCGCCACCTCCGGTCACTACCTGGACACCCTGGGCCAGAAGGAGAAGCGGTACTACGCGGTCGACGTCCCGGCGGGCGCCACCGCCTATTTCACCGGCATCATGTCCTTCCCCCGCCTGCCCGACATCAGCGTCACCGACGATTTCAACGGCGTCCAACTGCGGGTGTACGGGCGGGACGGCGAGGATTGCCACGCCTTCGAATCCGAGCAGGCCAGCCGTTCCAGCGACGGCACGACGCTCACCGTCGGCACGGCCTTCGACGGGGCCGCCAAGGAGCCCGGAAGCAGCCCCAGCACCAACAAGTGCCGGGGCGGCGGGCGCTACTACTTCGCGCTCACCTGGAACAACGTCTCGGCGGGCATTCCTGAGCGCCTGCCGCTGGAAGTGCTCGTGGGAATCGAACCGGCGGTGACGGATCCGGGGCCGAAGGCGGTGGCCCCGCCGACCACGTTCGTCGAACCCACCGGTGCGGGCGCTCCGGTGACGGGCGGCGGTTCGGTCACCTCCGCGGCCACGCTCCCCGGCTCGGGCCGTTTCACCGACACACTGCGTCCCGGTGAGTTCGTCTTCTACCGGGTCAAGCTGGACTGGGGGCAGGGCCTGGCCTATCGGGTCCACTACGACGCCAACGGCGGCCGCGGCACCGATGTCATCTCGAATATCGCCACCACCCTGTACTCGCCGCTGGCCATCGAGATCGACTCGGACACCACCGCCTACACCGGCGCAGACATCGTGCTGCCGACGAACGATCCGGCCATCGCGACCTCGCCGATCCGGTACAACAACCGCAACGCCGCCCATTCGGAGGCCCGCAACCAGGCGCAGGCCGGGTGGTACTACATCGCGGTCAAACTCAGTCCGACCCACTCGCAGGGTGACAACCTCCCCGTATCGGTGCGGCTGGACCTCACCGTCGCCGGGACGCCCGAGCCGGGACCGAAGTACACCTCGGAGGTGGACGGAGGGATCGTCGGCGACAACGGTAAGGCGACGGGTGGCGGATCCGACCGCGCCACCGCCCAATCCGAGGCCGCTTCGACCGACGGCTCGTCCTCGGTCCTGCCGATCGCCATCGCGGCGGCGGCCGCGGTGGTCGTGCTCGTGGCCGGAGCGCTGATCGGGTGGCTCGTCGCCAGGCGCCGACGCGGCTGACGCCGACCCCTGCTGACATGCCGAAGGCGGCTCCCGATCCCGGGAGCCGCCTTCGGTGCGGGGCCGTACTGTCGTCCGTTGTGGCTACGGCCCAGCGGAATTCACGCTGTTCGCGCTCGGCGGCCGATGCGCCGACGCCTCACAGCGGCGGGAACCCCGAGGAACCGGTGGAGAACCAGTTCCAGAACGCGGTGGCGTGCGCGATGAGCACGTTGGCCAAGTCGATAGCGGTACTACCCATCGAACTTCCTCACATCAGGTGATTCACTTGCGCCGCCCAGGGTAACGGAAGCATAACGACGCCGACAGGGGCGGCCGCCCTCAGAGATTCCCGACCGTGTGCTCGAGCTTCCGCGCCACCAATTGCCGCGCCCGGTCGCGCAGCGCCGGCCGGTAGCCGCTCGGGTACACCGGATCCGCGGGCGCGTACTGCCCCAGCACCTGCTTGGCGAGGGTGATCTTGTGCACCTCGGTCGGCCCGTCGGCGATCGCCATCACCTCGGCGTAGTTCATCATGTCGACGAACGGCAGGTCCTCGCTCACGCCCAGCGCGCCGTGCAGGTGCAGCGCGCGCCGCGCGATATCGTGCATCACCTTCGGCATCGCCACCTTGATCGCGGCGATGTCCTTGCGCACCTTGCGATAATCCTGCTCCTTGTCGATCAGCCAGGCCGTGCGCAGCACCAGCAGCCGGAACTGCTCCATCTCGATCCAGCTGTCGGCGATGCGCTCCTGCGTCATCTGCTTGCCGCCCAGCACGCCGTTGCCCATGGGCCGCGACACCGCGCGCTCGCACATCATGTCGAAGGCCTTGCGCACCATGGCCACCGTGCGCATGGCGTGGTGCACGCGGCCGCCGCCCAGGCGAGTCTGGGCAACGATGAACCCGAGCCCCTCCGCGCCCAGCAGGTGATCGGCGGGCACTCGCACGTCGGTGAACCGCAGATGCCCCTCGTGACTGGAGAATCCGTGCACCTCGAAGTTCTTCACGATCTCCAGGCCGGGCGTGCCCGCGGGCACGATGAACATCGACAGCCGCTGATGCGGCGGGGCCTCGGGATCGGTGACCACCATGACGATATGGAACGCGGCGTACTCGGCCGCGGTATTGAACCACTTCTCGCCGTTGATGACCCAGTCGTCGCCGTCGCGCACCGCGCGGGACCGGAAGGCCGTCGGATCCGAGCCGCCGGTCGGCTCCGTCATGACGTAGCAGGAGCCGATCTCACCGTCGAGCAACGGCCGCAGATACCGCTGTTTCTGCTCCGGCGTGCCGAAGTGGGCGAGGATCTCGGCATTGCCGGAATCCGGCGCCTGGCAACCGAACACGAGCGGCGCCCACATCGAGGTGCCCAGCACCTCGTTGAGCAGCGCCAGCTTCAGCTGCCCGTAGCCTGGGCCGCCGAGTTCCGGCCCGAGGTGGCAGGCCCACAGCCCGCGCTCCTTGACCCGCTCCTGCAGCGGGCGCAGCAGTGCCCGCACCTGCGGGTCGTCGCGGTGGTAGGGGTTCAGGTCGGGCAGCAGATCCAGCGGCTCCACCTCGGTGCGGACGAACTCCGCCACCCAGTCGAGTTGCTCCTGGTACTCCGGGTCGGTCTCGAAATCCCAAGCCATGATCAGCCTTTCGTGCGGTCGGTGTCGTCGTCCCGGCGTTCGCCGGGAGGACGGGGAGCGGGGACGGGACGGGGAGTGGGGTCGGGATGGCGGGCGACGGGCGGCGGGCGGACGATTCCGTCCAGCACGGTCGCCGCCAGGATGTCGGCGATCTCGTCGGGGGTGTGATCGCCGTGCGGGCGGTACCAGAAGGTCACCATGTTCAGCATCCCCAGCATGCTGTTGGTGACAACATGGTCGGCGGTGCTCAGCAGTCCCTCCGCGTGCCCGGCGTCGATCACCCGCTGCCAGCACTCCTGCACGCTGTCCCGCAGCCTCTGCAGGTCGACCGCGCGATCCCCGGTCAGCGCGGAGACGTCGCGGAGCTGGATCGCCACCTCGCGCCGGTGGGCGACGATGAGGCGGACGTGACTGTGAATCAGCTTGCGCAGCTTGGCGACCGGGTCGTCGGGCCCGTCGGCGATCGCGCGGGCCTCGACGTACATCAGGTCGATGTAGTCGCGCAGGATCTGGAACAGCAGCTCTTCCTTGGAGCCGATGTGGTAGTACAGCGCACCGCGCCGCACATCGGCGCGCTCGCCTATCTCGGCCACACCGGTGCCATGAAATCCCTTCTCGGCGAAGAGTTCCACCGCGGCATGCACGATTCGCTCACGCGTCTCCGCCGCCACCGCCGCGGGCGGCCGCCCCCGCCTGCGCGCCGGGGCCGAGGTCATCGTGCAGATCCCGACCGAAAGCATGCCGGGAAACGAGAGGTGGACAGCGCAACCCTGGGGCAGGGGCTCATCGCCAGCCTCCGTCCAGGGCGATCGTGGCTCCCGAGCAGAAGCCGGAGGCGGCGGGATCGGCGAGAAACAATGCGGCGCCGATGATCTCGTGCGGCTCGCCGACACGGCCCGCGGCGGTGTGCTTGCTCAACTCTTCGCGCAGCCCGTCCGGCCAGGCGGCCGAGATATCGGTGGCGAACGGCCCGCACTGAATCGTGTTGACCCGCACGGACGGACCGTAGGTCTGCGCCAAACCCAGTGTCAGCGCGTTCAATCCGGCCTTGGCCGCCGCATACGGCACCGCGAGGGGCTCCGGGCGCACCGCCTCGATCGAGGAGATGTTGATGATCGCACCGCCGCCCGCCCGCGCCATCCGCGCCCCGATCAGCGCCGAGAGCCGGAACGGGCCCTTGAGATTCACCCCGATCACCTTGTCGAACAAGGCCTCGCTCACCTGGTCCAGGCTCGGGTACAGCGGCGACAGTCCGGCGTTGTTGACCAGCACGTCGACCCGGCCGAACTCCGCGTGCGCGGCCTCGGCCAGCTCGTCGCATTGCGACCAGTCGCTGACATTGCACGCGACCGGCAGCGCCCGCCGCCCGAACTTCTCACGCACCTCCCCC
Source organism: Nocardia thraciensis (assembly GCF_054782435.1). Taxonomy (NCBI): domain Bacteria; kingdom Bacillati; phylum Actinomycetota; class Actinomycetes; order Mycobacteriales; family Nocardiaceae; genus Nocardia; species Nocardia thraciensis. The sequence continues at coordinate 63,622 of NZ_BAAGSM010000050.1, read as the reverse complement.
GCCAGCGCCGCACAGGCCTCGATCTTGCGGCTGGCGATCACCACCTCCGCACCGGCCGCGGCGAACGCGAGCACCATCTCCCGCCCCAGCCCGCGACTCCCGCCGGTCACCACCGCGACCCGATCCGACAACTGCCCCACGGCCACACCTCTCCGCCGAAATGTTCCACCCAGTACATTAAATGTACCGAGCGATACAATCAAGGCCGAGGCACCGCCGCTTTCTACCGCCGAGTAACATGACAGGCGTACTTTTTCGATCCGGCTATCTCGAAATGAGGCAGTAGATGACAGAGCGGATTCAGATCGGCGGGCTTCAGGTTGCGAGCGTTCTCCACGACTTCGTCGAGAATGAGGCGCTGCCCGGGACCGGCGTAGATTCCGCCGCGTTCTGGTCCGGTGCGGAAGGAGTCATCAACGATCTGGCTCCGCGCAACCGCGCCCTGCTGGCCGAGCGCGACGAGATCCAGGGCAAACTCGATGCCTGGCACGCCGAGAACCCGGGCGCCGGATACGACAAGGCCGCCTACAAGCAGTTCCTCACCGAGATCGGCTACCTGCGCGACGAGCCCGCCGACTTCCGGATCGGCACCCAGAACGTCGACGACGAGATCGCCACCACCGCCGGTCCGCAGCTGGTCGTGCCGGTGATGAACGCCCGCTTCGCGATCAACGCCGCCAACGCGCGCTGGGGCTCGCTCTACGACGCCCTCTACGGCACCGACGCCATCCCGGAGACCGGCGGCGCCGAGAAGGGCACGAGCTACAACAAGGTCCGCGGCGACAAGGTGATCGAGTGGGCCCGCAACTTCCTCGACGACGCCGTGCCGCTGATCACCGGCTCGCACGTGGGCTCGCAGGCTTACAAGATCGTCGACGGCGAGCTGGAGGTCACCCTCGAGGACGGCACCGACATCGGCCTGGCCGACGCCTCCGCGCTGGTGGGCTACCGCGGCGAGCCGGACGCTCCGACATCGGTGCTGCTGCGCCACAACGGGCTGCACATCGACATCCAGATCGACCCGGAGTCGCCGATCGGCAAGACCGACGGCGCCGGGGTCAAGGACCTGCTGCTGGAGTCCGCGGTCACCACGATCATGGATTTCGAGGATTCGGTCGCCGCGGTCGACGCCGAGGACAAGGTGCTCGGCTACCACAACTGGCTGGGCCTGATGAAGGGCGACCTGTCCGAAGAGGTCAGCAAGGGCGGCAAGACCTTCACCCGCACCATGAACCCGGACCGGGTCTACACCGGCCTGGATGGCAGAGACCTTGTGCTGCACGGCCGTTCGCTGCTGTTCGTGCGCAATGTCGGTCACCTCATGACCAGCGACGCGATCCTCGACTCCGATGGCAACGAGGTCCCCGAGGGCATCCTCGACGCCCTGTTCACCTCGCTGATCGCCGTGCACAGCCTGCGCGGCGACGCCCGGGTGTCGAACTCGCGCACCGGCTCGGTCTACATCGTGAAGCCGAAGATGCACGGCCCGGACGAGGTGGCGTTCACCAACGAGCTGTTCGGCCGCGTCGAGGACGTGCTGGGCCTGCCCCGCAACACCCTCAAGATCGGCATCATGGACGAGGAGCGCCGCACCACGGTCAACCTGAAGGCCTGCCTCGCGGCCGCCCGCGACCGCGTGGTGTTCATCAACACCGGCTTCCTCGACCGCACCGGCGACGAGATCCACACCTCCATGGAGGCCGGGCCGATGGTCCGCAAGGCCGAGATGAAGAAGCAGCAGTGGATCGCGTCCTACGAGGACTGGAACGTCGACACCGGCCTGGCGACCGGACTGCCGCACAAGGCGCAGATCGGTAAGGGCATGTGGGCCATGCCGGATCTGATGCACGACATGCTCGAGCAGAAGATCGGCCACCCGCGCTCCGGCGCCACCACCGCCTGGGTGCCCTCGCCGACCGCCGCGACCCTGCACGCCACCCACTACCACCTGGTGGACGTGTTCCAGCGGCAGGCCGAGATCGCCAAGGGCGGCGCCCGCGCCACCGTCGACCAGATCCTGGAGATCCCGCTCGCGTCGAACACCGACTGGACGCCGGAGGAGATCCGCAACGAGCTGGACAACAGCTCCCAGTCCATCCTCGGCTACGTGGTGCGCTGGATCGATCAGGGCGTCGGCTGCTCCAAGGTGCCCGACATCGACGATGTCGCGCTCATGGAAGACCGTGCGACCCTGCGCATTTCGAGTCAGCTGATGGCGAACTGGCTGCGCCACGGAGTCGTGACCGCCGACCAGATCACCGAAAGCCTCGAGCGCATGGCCCCGGTCGTCGACCGCCAGAACGCGGGCGACGCCGGCTACCGGCCGATGGCCCCCGACTTCACCGGCAGCGTCGCCTTCCAGGCCGCCAAGGAGCTGATCCTGGAGGGCGCCAAGCAGCCCAACGGATACACCGAGCCGATCCTGCACCGCCGCCGCCGCGAGGCCAAGGCCCTGGCCGCCGAGATCTGAGTCGGGCTCCGGCCACCGAAACCGCTGGTCGACAAGACGATCCGAGCGAATCCCCTGGCAGATCCTTCCCTGCCAGGGGATTTCGCGTCTGGTGCGGCCGGTACCTCTTCGTGCGAGGGTGGGGGTTCGACATGGATCGGACGTCAGGGAGGAAATCCACCATGCCCCAGCGGGGGACGATGCTGTGCGACAGCGACGGAGACTCGGCCAGCCGGTTCGGGCTCGGCTCGGGGGATTTGGCTATCCCCTACCGGCGCCACGACGGTGGCTGGGGGTACGTGTTCGGTGATGCCAACGTCGGACGGGCCGCCACGCAGCCCTATATCGGCTCGCCGGTCTTGCTGTACCAGGACAGATTCGACAGCTCCGGCAACACCGCGATCGAATTCACCGGCAGCCAGCCGAGTCCGAAGTGCGCCCAGCTGTTCGACTACCGGCACGAGGCCGACAACGGGCGCGGCGTCGTCGAGTTCACCCGAATTCCCAACGACGCCATCGCCTTACAGGACGACGGGCAGGATCGGCTGTTCATCCAGTACACGTCGGTGCACGCCTGGGTCCCGGAGGGCAGCCCCAACGACGGTTCCGCGTTCGGCGCCATCGCCTACTCCGACGACCACGGCGCGAGCTGGAAGGATTTCGACCACATCTGGAACGGCGACGTACTCGGCAACAACGGCTCGCTGTACTCGATGTGGACCTTCGCGGGAGTCGACGCGGACGGCCACCTCTACTGTTTCTCCAAGGCGTGGAACGGAAGCCACCACTACGCCGCCGACGCCGGGCTCATCCAGCTGTTCCGATTCGACCCGCGCGACTTCTTCCACGGACGGTTCGACGCACAGGAGAACTGGGCGTTCCTCGACGACAAGTGGCAGTGGACCCGAGACGCCCCACCCGGACCGATCTTCGGGACGGGCAACGCCATCGGAGAGTTCAGCGTCAAGAACATCCAGGGTGTGTACTGCATGGCCTATTTCGACGTCGACGACTACAGCATCCGCACCCGCACCTCGCCGCGTCCCGACGGCGCCTGGTCCGAGCCCGAGACCCAGGTCGTCGGCAAGAACACCTGGCCGATGGGCCACTGGGGCAAACCACACCTGCCCAACCTCTACGGCGGCTACATCCACCCGGGCAGCGCCTCCGCCGACTCGCTGACACTGATCATCAGCCGCTGGCCCGGCAAGGCGGGGGAACCGCCCTATACGGTCACCCAGTGGGACGGGATCGACCCCGGTCCGGCCGCCGGGTCCGGCAAGCGGGTCTAGCCGGGCCGGTCAGCACTCGTCGGGCGCCGGAATGCCGCGCAGCCGCTGGTCCAGCCAGTCGATCAGCAGCGGCCAGCCGGTGTCCCCGGCGAGGAAGTGCTCGCCGGGGACGCTGCGGTAGATCCCCGGGACTCCCATCGCGCACTGCTGCCGGTACAGCTGTTCGGCACCGGCGGCCGGGATCCAGATATCGTGCGCGCCGTTGTAGACCAGCAGCGGCACAGCCGATTTCATATCGCTCATATCGGTCGCCCGGAAGACCTGCTCGGCGACGGGACTGCGCAGCGGATCGGGCGTGTTGGCGACGATATCGATCGGCGCCAGTACGGCGCCAGGCAGCTCGATCAGATTCATGCACGCGTTCTTCAACGGCGAGGTGGTGACCTGCTGGGCGAGATTGTTCATCCGCGTGAGGATTTCGGGCCGCTCGCGGGCGATGCCGAATACCGCCGCCATGAAGACACCCGATGCGAGGTTGGCGTTCATGGTGTTCGCCAGCATGCGGAAATCGGCGGGCACGCCGCCGACCGCGGCGCCGGTGATCGAGTTCGCCAAATCCGGTGCGTAGGAATCGATCAGCGCCGCGGCAGCGCGGGTCGCGATGGCACCACCGGAGTATCCGGCCATGACGTAGCCGCTGTCGCCGAGCTCGCCCGGGAGCAGCCCGCGCGTGGCCCGCACCGCGTCCAGAACCGCGTGACCGGCCACATACGGTTCGGCGTAGGCCATCTGCGGGCCCTCGTGATCGGGAATCAGCACCGCGTAACCGCGCAGCAGCGCCAGCTGGCTCAGCGGTGGGAAGAAGTCCGCCGAGTTGGTGGTGTCCGAGTATCCGTGCGCCAGTGTGTAGCTCGGGGTGCACCGGCGGCCCAGACCGTCGATCGCGAGATTGTTCACCAGCACTGGGCGAGCGCCCCCGCCCGCCCACGGTACCGCCGGGAGCACGAGCGAGGCGGTGGCAAAGGAGGGTGCGCCGTGCGAGTCCGAGGTGCGGTACTTCAGTTGCAGCACCTGCCGGGGCGGCAGCGACAGCGGCATCGCGAACAGCGGCGCGGCCGCCGGGGTGACATCGCGGGTCTCGACGATGTCGCCGGGGCGCAGGACCTCCAGCCACGGGGGCCAGACATCGAACAGCGGATCGCCGACATCGTCGGGCAGTACCGCCGCCCGCAGCGCCGCGGTCTCCGCCGGAAGTCCCGCCAGCGCGCGACCCCCGGACTCCCCGGACCCTGCCGCCTCCGCCGGTGCGGCCGGGATCGCCGGTCGAGGCACCACCGCATCGATCCACCGTTGCAGGTCGGGCAGATTCAGGCCGACGGGCGGCGCCGCCGGACCGGAGCCGGAGACCTCCGGGGGCGGATCGGCGCGCGCGACCACGACCGATCCCCCGGCGACGAGCAGCACCGCAACGACAAAACGCCACGCCCACATGGGCATACCCCACGATCACCTGAACCGATCCGACCGTGGCGTCGTGCGCGACCAACCCCGAGACACCAACCGCGGCTTGAGCTTCCATAGTGTAGTGGCACAACTGTGACGCCGTCTCATTGTTCGCCATCACCGAGAACACACTTTCGAACCTATACTTCGGAATACTTCGATATGACGCTTCGTTGGCATCGGATGTGAACATTCTGATCGTGTACGCGCACCCGAAACCAGACTCCCTCACCGGCGCCCTGAAGGACGTTGCCGTGCAACAACTCCGGTCCGATGGACACGAGGTCGCCGTGAGCGACCTGTACGCGATGGGCTGGAAGGCACACGCGGACCCCGACGACTTCGGCGAGGTCGCGGAGACCAATTTCATGCTCGCCTCGGGCGAGGCCTTCGACAACGGGACGCTCACCGCCGACATCCGCGCCGAACAGGAGAAACTGCTGTGGGCCGATGCCGTGCTGCTGCATTTCCCGCTGTGGTGGTTCTCCATGCCCGCGATTCTGAAGGGCTGGGTGGACCGCGTGTTCACCTGCGGATTCGCCTATGGCGCGGGCGGAACGGCCATCCCCCGCTACGGCGCGGGCGTGCTCAGCGGCAAACGCGCCATGCTGGTCGTCTCGATCGGCGGCCGCGAGCCCTCGTACTCCGACCGCGGCATCAACGGCCACATCGACGACCTGCTCTATCCCATCAACCACGGCATCCTGTACTACCCGGGGATGGACGTACTCCCGCCCTTCCCCGTCTACGGCACGCTGCGCGTCGACGACGAGCGCTTCGAGGAGACCGCCGACGCCCTCCGGCAACGCCTTTCGGAAATCGACAAGACCGAGCCGATCGGCTACCGCCCCCAGGCGGGCGGCGACTACGACCGCACCCTGCGCCTGCGCGAGGGCCTGGAACGTCCGGGCTCGAGAGGTTTCGACCTGCACCTCGCCTGAGCCGCGCTCCCGTCGCCGAGATGTCCGGCCCCGTCGGCTGATTCGTCATACACCGGCACCGGGGTGTTCAACCTGCGTGTTTACCGTCGGGGGGACGACGCTGGAACTCGGGCGGAGGTCGCCATGCTCGATGCGGGACTGCGCAGTCGGTGGCTGGTCAACGTCGCGGCCGGGGCCGTGGCGGTGGGCACGACGGCGCGTGCGCCGTCGGTGTTCGCCGTGCACCGCTCCGGCCGCGTTCGGACACTTCGGCATTCGATGGTGGCGTCCGAGCTCGAGGTGGTCACCGTCACCGACCGGTCGGTGGGACTCACCTGGACGACCCGGGCCGGCGACCGCGCCGGGATACCGCGGCCGGTCGCGGCCGACACCGAGGTCCGGATCGCCGCCGCCGACGGCCGCGCCACCCCTCGGCCGCGCTACCTCGACACCCCGCGGACGCCCTTTCACCACGCCGAGATCGGCGGCCTGGAGCCGGGACGCGCGTACCGGTTCGAGGCGTACTCCGACGGCCGCCGCGCCACGCCCGCCCCGCACCCTGGTGACACGCGGGCGGGAGGCGCCGGAGTGCACCGGAGTCTTCACGACGCTGACGCCGCCGCCGGGCCGGTTGCTGCGCACCGTCGCGCTCGCCAACGACGTCCATGTCGGCGAGCGGATCAGCGGCCTGCTGCTCCCGGGCCTGCCGACCGGCTTGCGGCACGACACCGACAATCACGCCACCGTCATGCTGGACGCCCTGCTCGAGGATCTGCGCCGCCCCGATCGGGCGGCCGACCACCTGGTCCTGGCGGGCGACCTCACCGATTCCGGAACCCTGCCGCAGTCGCGCGCGGTCCGCGCCCGCCTCGACGCGTGGGGCGAGTTGGGCAGCGACTATTTCGCCTGCCGCGGCAATCACGACGCACCGCGCGAGCACGACCACTGGGGCGCGGTGTTCCACGACCATCAGCAGCTGACCAGCCATACCGCCGACGGACTGCGGTTCATCGGGCTCGACACCACCCGGCCCCGCGGTTCCGGCGGCACCCTCGCCACCGCGCAGGTCGCACGGCTGCGCGAGCGGTTGACCGCCGAACCGGACCGTCCCACTCTGGTTTTCGGACATCATCCGGCGACTTCGTCGGCGGCGGTGAGCAATCCGTGCGGGCCCGGCTTCGTGCTCGACCGCGCGAGCGGGGCCGCGCTGCACGCGCTCTACCGTCGCGCGCCCGGCGTCTTCCTGCATCACAGCGGGCATACGCACCGAACCGCCTCGGCCGCCCCGACTCCGGTATCGCCGTCGAATTTCTCGAGGTCGGCGCGGTCAAGGAGTATCCGGGCGGCTATATGATGCTGCGCATTCACGAGGGCGGCTACATGGCCAACTTCTACAAGACCCGGTCCGACGCCGCGCTGCACTGGAGCACCCGAACCCGCCGCCAGTTCTTCGGCCTGCACCCCGACCACGCGCTGGGCGGCCTGACCGACCGCAATCACGTCGTCCTGCGCGACTTCTCCGGAATCAGCGACGGAACACGACCCACCGCATAGCGCAGTACATGAAGACCGCCTCGCAGGCGCCCGCGAGGAGACGGGCGACGTGGTATTCGACCCCGAGAGCGGACAGGCCACTGGACACGCCGAGGATGAACGCCAGGTAGTTCACCACGACCACCACCACGTACACCGCGACCTGCGGGCCCACCGCGGCATGCGATCGGAAGTTCAGGGTCCGGTTGAGCAGGTAGCTCAGCCCGAACGCCGCCGCGTACGCCAGCGTCACCGAGACCGGCAACAGGACCCCCAGCCCGCCGTGCAGCGCGGTGAGCAGGAGCAGGTCGACACCGAAGGTGAACCCGTTGATCACCGCGAAACCCAGAAATGTCGGCGCCACAACGGTATTCAGCCCGAACGGCAGCCGGGCGGCGACCGCCTCGCACAGCTGGTGAAACCGGTCGACCAGCCGCACCCCGTTCGACTCCGCCTCGACCCGCACACACCCACCGTGCCACCGGCGGGTAGCGCCCCGATGATCACAGGGCAAATTCTCGGCCCCTGGAGTGACAGCCGGTCAGCGGCCGGTGCTGATCCGGGCGGCCTGGCGGGTCAGGTGGTGGCGCTCGGCCAGTCCGGGAACCGGCCCTCCCGCGACACATTCCGGACAGCCTCACAGGAGGAAGTACAGCGTCAGCACGACGACGACACTGCCCAGCAGCCCGCTGGTGATCTCCACCGCCAGATAGCCGCGCGAGTACGTCCCCTGTTCCCACAGGGCCCAGACCGGAGCGACGACCCGCAGCGCGCCGAACAGGATCGCCAGCAGCACCGCCCCCGCCAGTCCCGTCACCCCTGGCGTCGGAAACAACCACGCGAATCCGACCGCCATGGCGTAGACCTCGACCAGGGAACCGAGGAATTGCCGTGCGAGGCCGCGTGGTCTACCCGGCTCTTCCCCCACCGCGCCACCGACCGCGTGAGAGACATGCACCCGCTTCACCCACGGGCTCAGGTACAGCAACACCATCGCCGCCGAATTGGCGAGCCCCGCAACGAACCCCCACCCCAGCACCTCCAGGACGATCATCTTCCTCGTTCCAGTTGACCGGCCCCACCCGGACTCCGGCAGGGCCGCCCAGTATGTCAACCGATTCACCCGATCGGACGGGCCCACATTCCCACAGCTGGAATCGACCGGCGGAGCGCCAGCCGGGCCCGGAACAAAACCGCGCGCACGCTCGTTGTAGATCGTGACCAGGGGGCTCGGGCCGCCTCACACGGCCGAAAAATGACCCGACAGCGGCCGTAACGCTGTGTCACCATGAAGACGATGATCAATCGGTCCCGTTCGGGGGCCGAGGCTTTCGACGAACACCAGGAAGGAGGAGGTGGCTGATGAACAGATTTGCCCCGCAGCGGCTTTCGAGCACCGAGCAGCTCGTCCCGAACGCCCTGCCCGACGGCGCCAGCGAACTCGGCCGCCTGCTCCCGGGCCGGGCCTGACCTCCGCCGCTCCCCCTGTTCGTTCTCTCCTCGAAACCTGGTGACACCCATGCTGTTCCGCCGGGCCCCCGACGCGGCCCTCACTCCCGACAATTGGATAGACACCGGCGTGCTGGTACTCAACGCCTCCTACGAGGCGCTGACCGATATCGGCGCCGACCGGGCGGTGGTGCTGCTCATCACCGGCGCCGCCGAGACCGTCGCCGCGCGGGAGCCGCACTTCCCGATCCGGTCCAAGCACCTGGAAATCGCGCTGCCGCAGACGATTCGGCTGCTGCGCTACGTCTACCTCGAACACCGGGTGCTGGTGCACGACGAGAGTCGAGCCACCCTCGCGGGGGTGCTGCGGCGGGACGAGCACCGCTGCGGATATTGCGCCGGATGGGCCCGCACCGTCGACCACATCCGGCCGCGCAGCCGGGGCGGCCCGAACACGTGGAACAACCTGATCGCCGCGTGCGGACCGTGCAACACGCGCAAGGCGGACCGCACGCCCGAAGAGGCCGGAATGCGACTGCTGTGGGAGCCGAAGGCCCCCAACGAGATGGACAAGAGACAACGGCGGATCTGGAAGGACCTGGCCGCCGCTACCTGAGCCCCGAGAAAGGAGGGGATCCGAAAATGACCAACGCACTACAGGAATCGACCCTGGTGGATCTGCTTCCGCTCTCGGATTCGCAGAGCTGGGAGGGCGCCGCCTGCAAGGGTGACCCGAATCACGACGCGTGGTTCCCGTACCCGTCGCAGGACTTCGCCTACGCCCGCACCGTCTGCGCGGGCTGCCCGATCCGCCGCAAGTGCGGCGAGTTCGCCGCCGACACCGGCCAGTCCGGCGTCTGGGGCGGCCACGAGTACGACCGCGGCCGTCTGGTCCGCAGGTAGTCCGTCCAGCCCGCCGCCCACCCCGGCCATCGCCGCCGGGCAGTGGCGGCGGGCAGTGGCGGCGGGCAGTGGCGGCGGGCCCGAGCGACGGAGCGGCAAATGCGGCGTGACCATACACTGGTGAACCGTGGGTACACATCGCAGCGCCAGCAGTTCGCGGGGCGTGAGTAAGGGTCTCGTCGTGTCCGTGGTGGCGGTGCTGCTGGTGGTGGCCGCGGTGGGTGGCTGGTTCTGGTTGCGGGGGCATTCGGCGTCCTCGGACCGCAGCGCGGCGGGTGAATGCGTGGAGGGGCAGGTCACCCTGCCGGTGACCGTCGATCCCGACGTCTCCGCGCCCGTGCGCGCGGCCGCGGACCGCTACAACGCCACCAAGCCGCAGGTGCGCGACCATTGCGTCACGGTGGCGGTGACCGTGCAGCCCTCGGCGGCGATGGTGGGCGCGTTCACCTCCGGGCGCGGCTGGGATGCGAAGCTGGGCCAGCAGCCCGCCCTGTGGATCGCGAACTCGTCCCGATCGATCGAGCAGATGCGCGCGCCCGGCGTGATCGGCGGCGTCCCCGCGTCGGTCGCCGTGAGCCCGATCGTGCTGGCCGTGCCCGAGCCCCTGCGCCAAGCGCTCGACCAGGCCAAGGTGGGCTGGTCGGATCTGCCTCGGCTGCAGCAGGGTTCGCTCGGGGAGGTCGGGCTCGACGGCTGGGGCGGCCTGCGCATGGCCATGCCCGCGGGCGACAACGCCCTCGCCGCCGCCTTGGCTGTCGGCTCGAACGTCTCCGGTGCCGAGCCGCTCACCGAGGAGGCCGCCCGCACCGGGCAGGTGGTCTCCGGAATCTCGCGGTTGGCCGCGGACGCACCCGAATCCGGCGATACGACGGGCGCGCTGGCGAGCCTCACCGGTGCGCCCGGGGCCGCGAGCGCGGCCATCCACGCCACCGCGGTTACCGAGCAGCAACTCAGGACCTCGGGCGGAGCCACCGCATTCCGTCCCGACGGCGCGCACCCGGTCGCCGACTATCCCGCCGCCCTGCTGACCGGGCCGTGGGTGGACAAGACGCAGAACCTCGTCGCCGGAATCTTTACCGACTACCTACGCGCCCCCGAACAACAGAAACTGTTCGCGGACAACGGGTTCCAGCCCGCGGCCGCGGCGGTCGCCGCCGCGCCGAAATCCGTTCTCGACCAGGTGAGGTCGGTGCTGGCGAATCCGGTGCTGGGCGTGCAGTCGACGGTGCTGCTCGATACCTCCGCCGCAATGGGCGCCACCGACGGCTCGCTCACCCGGCTGGCCAACACCCTCGGCGCACTGCAGTCGACGATGGACACTATGCCGCCGGACTTCGGGCTCGGCGTCTGGACCTACGCCGGTGACCAAGACAACGGCAACCCGTACAAGGTGGTCTCCCAGACCGCCCCGCTCACCCGGCAGCACCGCAGCGAACTGGCCCAGTCGCTCGGCAACGTCTCGGTGTCCTCGGCGCAGTCCGACCGCACCTACCCCGCCCTGGAAGCGGCCTACAAGAGCGCCGTCACCGGCCACGCCCAGGGCCGCACCAATTCGGTGCTGTTGATCACCGGCGGCCCCAACGACGGCTCCTCCCTGACCGGCGACCAACTGCTCTCCAAGATCACCGCCGCCACCGACTCGGCTCACCCCGTCCGCATCGACATCATCGTCGTCGGCGGCCAGGGCACCCAGACCCTGCAAACCCTCGCCCAGAAAACCGGCGGCACCTACACCCGCCTCACCAGCTCCAACGACCTCACCTTCGGCACCGCCGTCAACCACGCCCTCACCTCCCCGTAGTTGTCGGTGGTCCGTGCCATGCTCACGGCATGGGGAGGAGATATCGGCGGACGCCGCCGTGCGTGCACATCATGGCCAGTCGACGAGACGGAGTGCTGTACGTCGGCGCGACAAGCAATCTCGTCGGCCGCGTCTGGCAGCACAAGAACAATGTCGTCGAGAGTTTCAGCAAGCGGTACGGAGTGCACACGCTCGTCTGGTTCGAACCGCATGACTGCATGGAGAACGCCATCCTGCGAGAAAAGCGCATCAAGAATTGGAAGCGAGCGAGGAAAATACAGCTGATCGAGACCATGAATCCGCTATGGGAGGATCTCTATCCGACCCTGCTTTAACACCCGTCATTCGGCACAGCCCAAGCACCCGCCATTCCGGCATGACGGAGGAGACTGCCGGAATGACGGAGGAGACTGCCGGAATCAGTCGGTGTAGGCGTCCAGGGGTGGGCAGGAGCAGACGAGGTTGCGGTCGCCGTAGGCGCCGTCTACGCGGCGGACGGCGGGCCAGACCTTGGGGCGGGGGGAGGTGAGGCCCTGGGGGTAAACGGCGGTTTCGCGGGTGTAGGGGTGGGGCCAGTCGCCCACGAGGGAGGCGGTGGTGTGGGGGGCGCCGCGCAGCGGGCTGTCCTCGAGGGGCCAGGTGCCCGCGGCGACTTCGTCGATCTCGCCCTTGATCGCGATCATCGCGTCGATGAAAGCGTCCAGCTCTTCGAGGTTTTCGCTCTCGGTCGGCTCCACCATCAGCGTGCCCGCCACCGGAAAGCTCATCGTCGGAGCGTGGAATCCATAGTCCGCCAGGCGTTTTGCGACATCGTCGACGGTGACGCCAGTGCGCTTGGTGATCTCGCGCAGGTCCAGGATGCACTCGTGGGCGACCATCCCGTTCTCACCCGTGTAGAGCACCGGATAGTGCGAATCCAGCCGCCGCGCAATATAGTTCGCGGACGCGATCGCGGTCAGGGTGGCGCGGCGCAGCCCGTCGGCGCCCATCATCCGGATGTAGGCCCAGGTGATCGGGAGAATCGACGCCGACCCGTACTTCGCCGCCGACACCGCGTGCGAGCCCGCCTCCAGCGGATCCCCCGGCAGATACTTCGCCAGGTGCTCGCGCACCGCGACCGGCCCCACGCCGGGCCCGCCGCCGCCGTGCGGGATGCAGAACGTCTTGTGCAGGTTCAGGTGCGAGACGTCACCGCCGAACCGGCCCGGACGGGCAAGTCCCACGAGCGCATTCAGGTTGGCGCCGTCGACGTACACCTGGCCGCCCGCGTCGTGCACCAGCGCGCACAGCTCGGCCACCTCCTGCTCGTACACCCCGTGCGTGGACGGATAGGTGATCATGATGCAGGCCAGCCGGTCGGCGTGGTCGGCGATCTTGGCCCGCAGGTCGTCGAGGTCGACGTCACCGTTCTCGCGGCACTTCACCACCTCCACCCGCAGCCCCGCCATGGCCGCGGACGCGGCGTTGGTGCCGTGCGCGCTGGACGGAATCAGGCACGTATCCCGGTGCGTATCACCACGATCCAGATGATAGCGACGGATCGCCAGCAACCCGGCGTACTCCCCCTGGCTACCGGCGTTGGGCTGCAGGCTCACCCGGTCGTAGCCGGTGATGGCCGACAGCCATGCCTCCAGATCCTCCACCACGCGCAGCAGGCCCGGGGCGTCCTCGACCGGCGCGTACGGGTGTACGCGGGAGAATCCGGGCCAGGTGATCGGCTCCATCTCCGCCGTGGCATTGAGTTTCATGGTGCACGAACCCAACGGAATCATGCTGCGGTCCAACGCGAGATCCTTGTCGGACAGCTGCCGCAGGTACCGCAGCATGGCGGTCTCGGTGTGGTAGCGGGTGAACGCCGGATGGGTCAGGTACTCCGAGGTCCGGGTCTCGATCGAGGGCATCGCCGTCCTACTCGGCACACCGTCGGCGCCGAAGGAATCCAGCACGATCGCCAGGTGGTCCTCGGTAGTCGCCTCGTCGCAGGCCACCGCCACATGGTCCGCGTCGACCAGCCGCAGATTGACCCCGCGCCCCTGCGCCTTGGCCACCACGGCCTCCGCGCCGCCGGGCACCCGAACCAGCACGGTGTCGAAGAACCGTTCGTGCACAACGGCTTCCCCGAGCCCCACCGCCAAGCGTTCGGCGTACCCGTGTACACGCCGGGCGATCGCGCGCAGCCCGTCCGCGCCGTGGTAGCTCGCGTACATCGCCGCGACGACCGCCAGCAGCACCTGCGCCGTGCAGATGTTCGACGTCGCCTTCTCCCGGCGGATGTGCTGCTCGCGGGTCTGCAGCGCGAGCCGGTAGGCCAGGTGGCCGTCGGCATCCTTCGACACCCCGACCAGGCGGCCGGGCAGCTGGCGAGCGTGCGCGGTGCGCACCGCCAGGTAGCCCGCGTGCGGGCCGCCGTATCCCAGCGGCACCCCGAAACGCTGTGTGGTGCCGAAACATACGTCCGCGCCCTGCTCGCCGGGCGACGTGATCAAGGTCATCGCCAGCAGGTCGGCTCCGGCGGCGACCAGCGCGCCGCGCTCGTGCGCCGCGGCGATCAGATCGGTCCGGTCGACGATCCGCCCGGAGGCGCCGGGCACCTGGACCAGCACCCCGAAGAACTCGCCGTCGGGCAGCGCGTTCGCGACGAGGTCCGCCTCGACGATCTCGATGCCCAGCGGCTCCGCGCGGGTGGACAGCACCGTCCGGGTCTGCGGGAACAGATCGGCGTCGATCAGCAGGCGGTTCGACTTGCTGCCCCGGTTGGCGCGCAGCAGCAGCGTCATCGCCTCGGCGGCGGCGGTCGCCTCGTCCAGCATGGACGCGTTGGCGACCTCCATGCCGGTGAGGTCGGAGACCATGGTCTGGAAGTTCAGCAGCGCCTCCAGCCTGCCCTGACTGATTTCCGGCTGATACGGCGTGTAGGCGGTGTACCAGGCCGGATTCTCCAGCAGATTGCGCACCAGCACCGGCGGGGTCAGGGTGTCGTAGTAGCCGAGGCCGATCATGGAGGCGGCGACGGTATTGGACCGCGCGAGGGCGTCGAGTTCGGCGAGCACCTCGTGTTCGGAGGCTGCCGGGGGCAGCACGCCCAGCCCGTTCGCCGCCGTCGCGTCGAGGATGCTGGCGGGGACGGCGCGATCGGCCAGCTCGTCCAGCGATCCGACGCCGACGGTGTCGAGGATCCGGTCGGTGGCGGCGGTATCGGGTCCGATGTGGCGATCGGCGAAGGAACGGGTCACGGCAGCTCCCAGGGTCAGGGCGGAGTCGGCACGACGCGCGCAACGCACGACGCCGACATCTTCGGGCCCTCCCCCTCTGTCGTGGCGCCTGAGAGATTCAGGTCCCGCGCGCGGGATCCCTTTCCCCATGGGCGGGTGGCCTGCATTGTGTGCAGCCACCTCTTTCCAGAGACGTCGAACTCCGCACGGTCCCTGGTGCCTGAGAGATTGACGGGGAGGTGCTGCTCCTTCGGCGCCCGGGTAGGACCCGGAACTCTCCCGCACGGCATTGACGCGGTGCCCAGTCTATGCGTACCCGGATGTCGGGCGTGTTACCTCCCCGGCCGAAAAGCGTGCCGGGATCAAGCGAATGAAGCGTGCCGGGGATGAGGGGATGGTGCCCGAGACAAGAAGAGGAAACATGCCCCGAGTTATCGGACGACATCCCCGAGACGACAAGGTACGGCCGAACTATCCCGTCTTGCGGTTCATGCGGGCCTTGCGGCGGTAGGCGAGTTCGTCTTCCGGACGGTCGCTGGCCGTGCTGACCTCGGCCTTCTCTGCGGGGAAGTTGGCTATGGCGCCCGTCAGTTCGCGCATGGCGCCGCTGACGGCGATGCCAAAGACGCCCTGGCCGCCCTGCAGTAAATCGACGACCTCTTCCGGGGAGGTGCACTCGTAGACCGTGGTGCCGTCGGAGAAGAGCGTGATACCGGCCAGGTCCTCGACGCCGCGGCTGCGCAGGTGGTCGACGGCGATGCGAATGTTCTGCAACGAGATGCCCGCGTCCAGCAACCGCTTGACGATCTTCAGGACCAGGATGTCCTTGAACGAGTAGAGACGCTGACTTCCCGAGCCGGTGGCGCTGCGAATCGACGGGACGACCAGACCCGTGCGGGCCCAGTAGTCGAGCTGCCGGTAGGTGATGCCCGCCACCTGGCATGCGCTGGAAACCCGGTACCCGACCAGGTCGTCCGGCACCGTGTCATCGGGGAACAGCCCGGGCTGCACCACGGTGGCGGGCCGCGCCCCCGGTCCAGTCTGCTGCGGTTGATCTCCCACTGACTACTCCCTCACTGCTTCGCCGATGCGAACAACGGCCTAACTGTCGAGGCTACTCCCTCGATTGTCCCGGCAGCAGTGGCACCGGACCAAGCTTCGCGTGCGGCGTGTTTCTCACCCTCTACGTGAGGTTGAGATCCCGCCGCTGACCGGGGTCAGCTGTCGGTCGCCTTGAAGTCGTCCGGCGAGACCGACTCGAGGAACTCCTTGAACTTCTCCACCTCGTCCTCGCGCTCGTCGGGCATCACCAACCCGGCCTCCTCCAGCACCGGCTCCTCGGCATAGATCGGGCAACCCACGCGCAGGGCGATCGCGACCGAATCCGACGGCCGGGCCGAGATGCGCAGGTCGTTGTCGAACACCAGATCCGCGTAGAACGTGCCCTCCTGCAGATCGACGATCCGGACCTCCTTGAGCGTGTGCCCCAGCTCGGTGATCAGGATCTTGATCAGGTCATGGGTGAGCGGACGGATGGGCGTCACGCCCTCCTGCTCCAGGACGATCGCGGTCGCCTCCGCCTGCCCGATCCAGATCGGTAGGTATCGATCGCCGTCCACCTCGCGGAGCAACAGCACGGGCTGGTTCTGGGGCTGCTCGACACGGATGCCGATCACACGCATTTCACTCATCGCACTGCCTCCCATGCATCGCCGACCTCCCCACGGGCACGATGGGTCGGCCGTATCACCGAGTCTAGGCGAAGAATTCAGCTACCGAGCGCACCGCGCACCGCAGTCTTCACCAGGCTGGTGTGCAGCGTCAGGGACAGGGCCGCGAGCTCGCGCACCGTCTCCTCGGCACGGGCGCGCGCGTCGGCGTCCCGGCTCTTGGCTATCGGTGCGGCGATCTGGGCGACCATCGCCGCCTCACGGTCGGCCGCCAGTTTGAATGCGCGCAGATGCCGCGCCTCCAAGCCGAATTCGCTCAGCGCCTTGGCCGTGCGCGCCAGCGTCACCGCCTCGGCGTCGAAGAAGCCCGCCGCGCCGGGGGTGATGAGATTGGCGCGGATCAGTTCGGAGAGAAACTTCTCATCGATACCGGCCTGCTCCAGCAAATCGGCTCGGGTGACGCGGATTTCGTGGTCGAACCGCAACTCCTCGGGCGACACCTCACCGGGAACCACGCCGAGCCTCCGGGGTGGGGTGAGGGCGCCGGCGGGGCGAGCGGCGCCGGACGACTGCCCCGGCCCGTCCGCCCCGGCGCCGTCCGCCCGGGCACGCGCCTCGCGCACCCCGAGCGTCGCGGCGCCGCTGTCGATCGCCTCCAACTGTTCCTTGATCACCTTCAGCGGCAGGTACTGGTCGCGCTGCGCGGTGAGGACGAACCTCAGCCGCTCGACGTCGGCGACGGAGAACCTGCGGTAGCCCGAGGGCGTGCGCTCCGGGCTGATCAGCCCCTCCGATTCGAGGAAGCGGATCTTGGAGATGGTGATGTCCGGAAAGTCCGGACGCAGCAGGTCCAGCACGGAGCCGATCGACATACCTCCGCGTGTCCACTGCGCTGCGCCTGTCATCTCGTGCCGACCCGCTATAGAGCGCCGGCGGAATCGTTCTGGACGGGCCGCGGTCCGGTCAGGAACACCAGCCGGAACTTGCCGATCTGGACCTCGTCACCGTTCTGCAGCTCCGAGGAGTCCACCGGCTCGCGGTTGACGTAGGTGCCGTTCAGGCTGCCCACATCGACGACCTGGAAGGTGTCGTCGTCCTGGCGGAACTCCGCGTGACGGCGGGAGACGGTGACATCGTCGAGAAAGATGTCGCTGTCGGGGTGGCGCCCCGCCGAGGTGGTGGGCTGGTCCAGCAGGAATCGCGAGCCGGCGTTCGGACCGCGCTTGACCACCAGCAGGGCAGCGCCCGGAGGCAGGCCCTCGACCCCCTGGACCGGCTGATCGCCGGTCTGCTCACCGGTGCGCGACGCGTCGACCTCGTTGAGGAAGTCAGCGCGGAACACCGAAGTAGTCTCGGCCGCGCTCTCCCCGTAACCCGGGTCTTTGTTCTCGCTCACCCTTGCTCTCCTCCTCGAACCGATTATCCGTACAAGCATCCGATGCACTTGCCGTCAACCGACGCGACCGGCTGTCGCGCCCTTGGAAATTCCGGCACCGGCCGCCGGCACATCTGTTGGCATTGACCGTACCCTGCCCGGGGGATCCCGTGCAGGTAGAACTGTGAAGGCCGCTTCAGGCCCCGATAACTCCTTCATAACCTGCGGCATCGAGCAGTTCACCGAGGGTGGCGTCGAGGTCGGCGGCGTCGGAGACCTCCATCTCGAACATCCAGCCCGCACCGTAGGGATCGCTGTTCAGCGACTCCGGCTCGCTGTCCAGATTCTCGTTCACCGCAACGATTTTCGCGCTCAGCGGAGCGTAGATGTCGGACACGCTCTTGGTGGACTCGACCTCCGCGATGCCCTCCTCGGCCTTGACGTCGGTGTCGACCGCGGGCAACTGCACGAACACGACGTCACCGAGCTGTGACTGGGCGTAATCGGTGATGCCCACCCGCACCCGGGTCGCACCGGTCCGCCGCACCCACTCGTGCTGCTCGGTGTAGCGCAGATCCTCGGGAACGTCACTCACGACTGCAGTCCTTTCACGGGCATCCTCTCTCCGGCGTGATGATCACTGTATCGGCTCGCGCGGACAGGCTTACCCCGCGCACCCCCGGGCTATGTCTGGATGTGAGATCCCTGCGGCACAGCCGGTATCGCACGGGCCACGGCGAACGCCTTGCCGAGATACAGGACGCCCGTCCAGACGTAGGCGGCCGTACCCCAGATCAAAAATGCCCAGCCGAAGGCCCGGCTGAAACCTGCCAGCGCCCAGTCCATCTGTCCGGCCAGCAGCCACGGCAGGGCCGACATCAGCGCGAATGTGGCCGCCTTGCCCAGATAGATCACCTCTGGCAGGGGCAGCCCCCGCCGCCTGTAGATGGGGAGCACCGCGGCCAGCACCAACTCGCGGCCGATCAGCACCACGACGAAGGGCCAGGGCAGGATGCCGCGCAGCAACAGGCCCAGGATGGTCGCCACCAGATACAGCCGGTCCACGAAGGGGTCCAGCAGCGCGCCCAGCCGCGAGTACTGATCCAGCAGCCGGGCCAGCTTGCCGTCCAGGAAATCGGTGAATCCACTGACGATCAGCAGCGTGAACGCCCAGCCGTCGGCGTGTTCGACCAGCAGCAGCCACAGCAGCACCGGGACGCCGATCAGCCGCAGCACGCTCAGCACGTTGGGCGCGGTGAGAATGCGGTCCTGGCGGCTGTCGGCCGGGGGTCCGGGTGGTTCGCTCGTCACAGCTGTTGCTTACCGGAAACGGCACAGCGGCGCCATACGGGCGCGCCGGACCCGACATGCGGGCAGGATAGGTTTCGAGCCATCCCCGACGGGACGGTTCTGCCGGGATGAAAGAATGAGTCGGAAATCGTGTCATTGCAGTGCGGTGGATTGAGAGGAAGACCATGCCCGACTTCGACTACGACGTGGTGGTGATCGGCTCCGGATTCGGCGGCAGCGTCAGCGCGCTGCGGCTGACCGAGAAGGGCTACCGGGTGGCCGTCCTCGAATCCGGCCGCCGCTGGCCCGCCGAAGCCATTCCGAAGACGAATTGGAATGTGCGCAAGTCGATCTGGGCGCCGCGGCTGGGCCTGACCGGTCCGCAGCGGATCAGCCTGCTCGGCAAGTGCGCGGTGTTCTCCGCCTCCGGCGTGGGCGGCGGATCGCTGATCTACGGCAACACCCTCTACGAGCCGCTGCCCAACTTCTACACCGATCGCCAGTGGGCCCACATCACCGACTGGCGCTCCGAGCTGGCGCCCTACTACGACCAGGCCACCCGCATGCTCGGGGTGGCGCCGAACCCGCGGATGACCCCCGCCGACGAGGTGATCCGCTCTATCGCCGACGACCTGAACGTCAGTGACACCTTCCATCCGACCGATGTCGGCGTGTTCTTCAACGAGGCCGATCCGGGGACCGAGGTCGACGACCCGTACTTCGGCGGCGTCGGCCCGCGCCGCAGCGGCTGCATCCACTGCGCGCGCTGCTTCACCGGCTGCCCGCACAACGCCAAGAACACCACCCCCACCAACTACCTGTATCTCGCCGAGCAGGCGGGGGCGAAGGTGTTCGAACTCACCACCGCGAGCAGCGTGCGGCCGATGGTCGGCGGCGGCTACGCCATCGAGACCGAGCGCTCGGATCGCTGGATTCGCAAGGGCCGCAAGACCTTCACCACCGAGCAGGTGGTCTTCGCCGCGGCCGCGCTGGGCACCCAGAAGCTGCTGCACAAGATGCGCGACGCGGACGTGCTGCCGAACCTGTCGCCGCGGCTGGGCGAGCTGACCCGCAGTAATTCCGAGGCGATCCTCAACGTGGTCAGCCGCGAGCGGTCCGACTTCGCCGAGGGCATCGCCATCACCTCCTCCATCCACCCCGAGCCCGATACCCATATCGAGGTGTGCCACTACGGCAAAGGGCAGAACGCGCTGTTCCCGCTGTCCGCGCCGATCGTCGACGGCGGCGCGTTCCGGTTCCTGCGGTTCCTGCTGGCGATGGTGCTGCACCCGATGGTGTTTTTGCGCAGCCTCAACGCCCGGCACGCCTCGGAGAAGTCGGTCATCCTGCTGGTCATGCAGTCGCTGGACAATTCACTGACCTCCTTCCGGCGATGGGGCCAGCTGAAGACGAAACAGGGTACGGGACAACCGAATCCGACCTGGATCCCGATCGCGCACGATGTCGGGCGGCGGTTCGGCGAGAAGGTGAACGGCGATGTGCAGGGCCTGGTCATGGATGTGTTCAACATCCCGGCGACGGCCCACTACATCGGCGGCTGCGTGATCGGCGAGGGGCCCGAGAGCGGTGTGGTGGATCCGTACCAGCGGGTCTTCGGCCATCCGGGGCTGCATATCGCCGACGGTTCGGCCGTCACGGCCAACCTGGGCGTGAACCCTTCCCTCACCATCACCGCGCAGGCCGAGCGCGCGATGGCGTTCTGGCCCAACAAGGGCGAGGCCGACACCCGCCCCGAACTGGGACAGCCATACCGCCGGATCGCCCCCGTCGCCCCCGCCCGGCCCACGGTGCCCGCCGCGGCACCGGGCGCGCTCCGCCTGCCGATCAGCCCGGCCGACCCGGCGGTGCCCACGGCCTGAGAGCGGCCCACACCCCGGAACCACCGGGAGTGGCGTACCGGAATCACCGGGGGTGGCGTACCGGAACCACTGGGAGTGGCACGCTGGATCGACGCCGGGCGGGTGGTCCGGGCACTCGATTGCCCACACGCGGGAGTGCGTCCCCACCCGAAGGGGCGCGGGCACATATGCTTTCGGTACCGAGTGTCGACGGGAAGGGCTGGTCGCCAATGCTCGTGCGAGTGCAGAATGCCGCTGGCACCCTGGCCGAGCGCGCGCTGATCGACTGGCTGCGCACCTGGAAAGGGCAGGGTGACCCGCACGGCGTCGCCACCGTGAACTGCAGCCTGTTCCACAACGACCGGCTGCATCAGTTCGACGCGGTGGTCTGGACGCCGACCAGCTGCGTGGTGATCGAGGCCGAGGCCCTGGTGGAGAAGGCCAGCGGCGAGATGGAGGTGCCGCTCAACGGCCCCTGGCGGGTCGGCAACCAGGTGATGACGCTGGAGGGCGGCGACCGCCGCGCACCGCTGGACAAGTCGCGCGACCACACCTACGCCCTGCAGAGCTGGCTCGCCGAACGCAACCTCGGGCAGCGCGTCGTCCACGGCGTGGTGCTGGTGGTGCCGCCGCACGGCGCGGATCTGAAGATCCGGCAGATGTGGAACGATCCCAGCTTCGAGGTCGTGCTCGGCGACGATCCGCGCCGCCTCGCGGACTACCTCAAGACGCTGGCCTCGCAGGGCCGCGCGCAGTGGACGGTCAACGACATCGCCATGACCTTCCGCGGCCTGGGGATCCTGCCGTACCTGCCCGCGCCGCAGGACCTCGAGCACGAGGGTTTCGGCGGGCCGGTGGACATCACGCTGTGGTACGGCGGCCCCCAGCAAGCGCAGGCCGAGGCCTACCTGGAGGAGAAGGCGGCGGCCGAGCAGGCCTATTCCGGACCGCTGGCCTTCCGGACGCCCTGGTACAGCCCGTGGAAGCTGTATCCGCGGGAGGTCGGCCGGGTGGATATGGGCCGGGCGGCGCTTCGCATCGTCCTCGCCATCGGCATGCTGGTCGCCGCGGCGTGGGTGCTGTGGTTCATCCTCGCGATGCTGCTCACCTACGGCTCCGCCTGAGCCGTTCCATCGCCGCGTACGGCGCGGTCACCAGGGTGATCGCCGCCGCCGTCCCGCCGAGAACATCGGTGGCGTAGTGGTAGCCGAGCCCGACCATGCCGACCGCGACGGCCACCAGCAGCACGGCGGAGACCGCGATCTCGACCACGCGGGTGCGCTGCGTCCCGGCAAGCAGTACGAAAGCCGTTGCGATGGCGACCAAGTGCACGGTGTGCCCGCTCGGATAGGCGAGATAGTCCTGTAGCTGCCTGTGCCACACCGGCTTCAACGCCCAGGTGTTCGCGGCGACCGCGACTTCCGGTGCTACGAAGAGGAATCCGGCGCTCCACCAGTCCCGCCGCGAGGCATACCGGATGACACCGGCCGCCAGCATCGGCAGGAGGATGTAGGCATTGCTGGGGACAACCAGCGCCTCGAACACCCCGGGATGCTCGCCCAGGGCCGAGTGCGCCCACTCCTCCATCACCCGATCCAGCCCCGTCGGCCCGCCGCCGTCCGGAAATGTCAACGGCAGCAACACGGTGACGACGATGCCCAGGACCGCCGCCACGAGGGCAAGGATCTCACGCCTTGCAATAACGAGCGGTCGGTTCACGGCTCGACGATAGCGAGTGCGATCTCCCTTCGGTTCCGGCGTGCGGGCTACTTCGGGTGGGCGACCACGCCGCGCTGGTGGACGCTGGCGTCGTTCAGCATGGCGGCGTGCAGCATCTGCTCCGGGACGCCCAGTGCCTCGACGAGAGTCGCCGAATCCGGGCGGAGGCGGTCGACGAGTTCGTTGACGCCGCGGCGCACCGCCTTCGACCGTTCCACCGACATGAACCGGTGCATGATGTACCACGCCAGATTCTGCTCCAGCGACGAGAAGACGAACAGGTCGCAGACGGTATCGGCGAGGGCGCGCGCCTCCGGGTCGTCGATCCCGGCGATGCCCTCGATGAACGCCTCCAGCACCAGGCGGTCGATGTGCGCCTCACCGGCGGTGAGGATGTGGTCCTGGGCGTTGTTGAACGCCTCGAACGGCCCGGTCTCCTCGGCGCGGGCGCGCAGCCGGTGCGCGGCGGTCCGCACCAGGTAGTCCTCGCGGTCGGCTAACAGCTGCAGCTGCACCGAGCGCTTGGACAGGTCGCCGTCGTCGACGCCCTCGTCGGACCGGTCGCGCAGCCGCTGGATGAGCTGGCGCACGCCGGTGCCCTGGCGCACCACGTCGCGGCCCATGGTGGCGGCGAACCGCACCCAGCCCAACGCGTCCAGGTCGCGCACCTCGTCGGAGTACGCGGTGAGCAGCTCCTTGGCCACCAGCTGGGTGAGTACGACATTGTCGCCCTCGAAGGTGGTGAACACGTCGGTGTCGGCCTTCAGCGTCACCAGCCGATTCTCGGTGAGATAGCCCGCGCCGCCGCAGCATTCGCGGCACTCCTGAATGGCGCGGGTGGCGTGCCGGGTCTGGGCGACCTTGAGCCCCGCCGCCCGCTTCTCCAGCGCCCGCTGCGCGGCCGGGTCCAGATCCTGGCCGGTCTGCACCGCGTGCATGCGCCGCACCAGGTCGTTTTGCGCGAACGACAGCGCGAACGCGCGGGCCACGTGCGGCAGCAGCCGCCGCTGGTGGCTGCGGTAGTCCAGCAGCACCGTCTCCTCGCCGGAGTCCGGATCGGCGAACTGGCGGCGCTGGTCGCCGTAGCGCAGGGCGATGCTCAACGCCACCCGCGCACCGGCAGCGGCCGCACCGCCGACACTGATACGGCCGCGCACCAGCGTGCCGAGCGTGGTGAAGAACCGGCGGCTGGGGTTCTCGATCTCCGAGCCGTAGGTGCCGTCCGGGGCCACGTCCGCATAGCGGTTGAGCAGGTTCTCCCGCGGAATGCGCACCTGGTCGAACCGGATCCGGCCGTTGTCCACGCCGGGCAGGCCGCCCTTGAGCCCGCAGTCGGAGGTGGTGACGCCGGGCAGATCGCGCCCCTGCTCGTCGCGAATCGGCACCAGGAAGCAGTGCACGCCCTGATTCTCCCCCTGCGTGATCAACTGCGCGAACACCGCGGCCATCCGGGCATGCTCGGCGGCGCCGCCGATGTAGTCCTTGCGCGCGGATTCGGTCGGGCTGTGCACCACGAACTCGTGGGTCGCGGGATCGTAGGTGGCGGTGGTCTCCAAGTTCGCCACATCGCTGCCGTGGCCCGATTCGGTCATCGCGAAACAGCCCAGCAGGTCCAGCGGCAGCAGCTGCTTGACGACGTCACGGTGACGCTCGGTGCCGAGATTCTCCACCGCGCCGCCGAACAGCCCCCACTGCACGCCGCACTTCACCCACAGCGACAGATCGGCGTAGGCCAGCATCTCCAGCCCGGTCACCGCGCCGCCCGGATCGCCGGTGCCGCCGTGCTCGATCCGGAAACCCTTTTCGGCATAACCGAATTCGGAGACCAGGCGCATCTGGTCGAGGACCCGTGCCCGGGCCGCCCGGTAGTCTAGGTGCGGATCGCCGAACAGCCGATCGTCGCAGAGTTGCCGTCGCGCCTGTTCGCGCACCTCGCGCCAAGGGCCGTCCAGGGCCGCTCGCAGCTGGTCCGCGGAAGTGTTCTCGGTGCCCATGCCTCCGACCATAGCCGCAGATTTCGTCCGATAGCCGATCCGTAACACACGACACGGCCGAGCCGAAGGGAACCAGGTGCCCTCTGATCACGAACACACCGGACCGGTTGGTCTCGGCGTTCCCGCCTCCGCCGCCCGCGACGCCGAAGGTCCGAACCGCGACGACCGCCCGGCGCCGGTTCATCCGAATTCGCTGCCGCGAATTCGCCGGGATCAGGCACCGAAACGGGTCGCCGACCGGGCCACGCCCGCGGCGCCCGCGACCGGACCGGATCCGCTGGACGAATCCGCCCAACCTGCGCGGACACCGGCGAAACCGCAGGTCCGTCCAGACGCCGGTGACGCACGATCGCGCGCGCCGCGGCTGACGGATACCCCGGCAGCATCTACCGTGCACAATGTGAGCGACGACGCCGATACGGTGGCGATCCCGTATGCGCAGGAGCCCGAGCGGCGCCCGCGACTGCGACACGTCACCCAAGCCATGGATCGGGTGGTCGATCGCCTCGTCGCGGAACGGAAAGCCACCGCCGACGCGGTGGTGGAGGCGCCCGCCCCGCTGCAGCCGATCGACCTCACCGACGACGCCCGCGTCACCCAGGTGCTGGATCTCGCCGAGCGAGTGGGCGAGGTGGTGCTGTCCTCGGGCACGGCGGTCACCGACACCACCTCCCAAGTCGAATTCATCGCCGCCACATACGGTTTGTCGCAGGTCGACGTCGACGTCACCTACAACGCGATCCGAATCTCGGCCGACCGGGGGCCGACGCTGCCGCCCGCCAGCACCATGCGCATCGTGAACTACCGCTCGATGGACTTCACCCGGCTGGCCGCCGTCGACCGACTCACCCGACGCATCCGCCGCGAGCTGATGCCGCCGGAGGAGGCGCTCGAGGCGCTCGAGGCGATCACCACGGCGCCACACCCCTACAACCGCTGGATCGCGACGTTCGGCTGGTCGCTCATGGCGGCCTCGATCGCTCTGTTACTCGGCGGCGGCGTGCTGCTCGCCGGGGCGAGCTTCGTGGCGACCGCGGCGATCTACGGCACCAACCGCTATCTCAACCGCCGCGGACTGCCGTTGTTCTTCCAGCACATGGTGGGCGGCGCCATCGCCACGATCCCCGCGATCCTGCTCGCCACCTTCGGCGGGCGGATCGAGGCCAATCCGTCGCTGATCGTGGCGGCGGGAATCACCGTGCTGCTCAGTGGTCTGAGCCTGGTCGGCTCGGTCGAGGACGCCATCACCGGCGCACCGATCACCGCGGCGGCCCGCATGCTCGAGCTGCTGGTGATGACCGGCGGCATCATCGCGGGCGTCGCACTGGGACTGCGGGCGGCCACCCTGCTCGGCGCGGTGCGACCACCCATCGATATGTCGGCGTCGACCTACGACATCAACAATCTTCCGGTGAAGCTGATCGCCGGCGCCGTGGCGTCGGCGGCGTTCGCGCTCGCCTGCTACGCGGAGCGCCGCGCCCTGGCCGCCGCGGGCATCAGCGGTATGGCGGCCACGGTCTGCTACCTGTTCGTGCAGTACGCCGATTTCGGGCCGGTGGTGTCCTCCGGCGTCGCCGCGACCGTCGTGGGCCTGGCCGGTGGTCTGATGGCCCGCCGTGCGCTGACCCCGCCGCTGGTCGTGGCGGTCGCGGGCATCACGCCGCTGCTCCCCGGTCTGAAGGTGTACCGGGGTCTGTCCGCGCTGCTCAACGACCAGCAGCTGCTGGGCCTCAACCAGATGCTCGCCGCGTTCGGCATCGGATGCGCGCTCGCGGCCGGGGTCACGCTCGGCGAATGGATGGCACGGTACCTGCGCCAGCCGCGAATCCTGCGGCGGTTCCAGGGGATTCGCCGTCCGGTGATCCGCACGGCGTCCTAGCGGGCGACCGGTGCTCAGGCGACCTCGAGGCCGATCGCGCGGACCAGATCCGCGAGCGTCGCGTCGAACAGCGCCTCTGAATCCCGCACGGGGATCGGGTAGTTGCCGAACACCTCGAGTGTCACGTGACCGTAGAGCCGGGCCCAGAAGGTGATCATCAGATAGGTGACGCCCAGGTCCAGCTTCTCCGCCGGGAACTTCTGGCCCGATTCGGCAAGCACCGCGAGCAATTCGGTCTGGAACCCGATCAGATCCTCGCGCAGCGCCTCGGGGATCACGTCGGTCGCCGGGGTGACGATGTCGTAAGTGGTGAGCAGCCTACCGGCCGCCTCCAGGAAGATGCGGCCGAACGGTTCGTCGAATTGCCGCAGGGCGCTGGGGCCCTCGCCGGTCGGCGAGGCGAAGACCAGGGTGAATTCCCGCGCGTGCGCCAACGCCCAGTGCCGGAAACCCTTGCAGATGGCCAACAGTTGCACCACGCCGTCCTCGGGCAGCTCCGCCACCTGCGTGGCGAGTTCGGCGGCGAGGTCGGCGCAGATATCGCTGCGCACCGCGGCGACCAGATCGTCGCGGGAGGAGTAGTACCGGTACAGCGCGGGTGCGGTGATGCCCAGATCCCGCGCGATGGCGCGCAGGGTGACCGCCTCCGGACCCTGTTGCACCAGCAGCGTTCTCGCCACCCGCCGGATGTCCGCGTCGCTCACCGCGGGCAACCGGCCCCGCCGCGCGGGTTCACTCATCCTCTGCCTCCGTCACACGAGCGCGCCCGCGCTCCCCGACCCGTCCTCCGCCGCGGGGGCCGGTGGCGGTGGCGACGCCCGCCGCCGCCACCGGCCCCGGTCGCTCACTCGTAGGCGACCTGCCAGCTCTTGATACCGTTCAACCAGCCCGAGCGTAGCCGGACCGGCTCGGAGATCTCGCGCAGGTTCGGCATCGCGTCGGCGATCGCGTTGAAGATCAGATCCAGCTGCAGCCGCGCCAGGTTGGCCCCGACGCAGTAATGGGTGCCCGTGCCGCCGAATCCCACGTGCGGGTTCGGGTTTCGCATCACGTCGAATTCGAACGGCTTGTCGAAGTGCTCCTCGTCGAAGTTGGCCGAGGCGTAGAAAAGCCCGACCCGCTGGCCCTTCTCGATCGGCTGACCCTCGAGTTCGGTGTCCTCCAAGGCCGTTCGCTGGAAGGCGACGACCGGCGTGGCCCATCGCACGATCTCGTCCGGCGCGGTGCGCGGCCGCTCGGCCTTGTACAGCTCCCACTGCTCCGGATTGTCGACGAAGGCCTTCATCCCGTGCGTGGTGGCGTTGCGGGTGGTCTCGTTCCCGGCGACGGCCAAAAGGATGACGAACCAGGCGAATTCGTCGGAGCCGAGGGCCTCGCCGTCGACGTCGGCCGTCACCAACTGGCTGACGATATCGTCGGCCGGGCACTTCTTGCGCTCCTCCGCCAGGTTCCAGGCGTAGCCCATGACCTCGGCGTTGGCCATCCGGTAGCTGTCTTTGAACTCGGGATCGTCGTAGCCCATCATCTGGTTGGACCACTCGAACAGCTTGCCGCGGTCGGACTGCGGCACACCCAGCAGTTCGGCGATGGCCTGCAGCGGCAGTTCGCACGCCACCTGCTGCACGAAGTCGCCGCCACCGGTCTGCTTGGCCTCGTGCACGATTCGCTCGGCGCGCTCGGTCAGCGCGGCGCGCAGGCTCTGCACCGCGCGCGGGGTGAAGCCGCGGGAGATGATGCGGCGCAGCTTGTCGTGCGCGGGCGGGTCGGTGTTCACCAGCATGGCCCGCTGGATGTCGATCTCGTCGCGGGTGATGTCGCCGTTGAACCGGATCACCGCGGTGTTGACGTTGGTGGACCAGACCTGGGAGTTCTTGGAGATCTCCTTGATCTGGTCGAGCTTGCTGACGACCCAGTAGCCGCCGTCGTCGAAGCCGCTGACGCCGTCGGGCTGGTCGACCCACCACACGGGGGCGGTGCGGCGCAGTTCGGCCCACTCTTCGACGGGCAGGCGGGTGGAGAGCAGGTCGGGATCGGTGAAGTCGAAGTCGTGCGAGATGGACGGGGCTGACACGGTACCTCCTTTGGAACACGTTCCACTGGAGTGAACCACACCACACCCGTTTTGTGAACACCTTTTACTAAAGGATGTTCACATTTCAGTACGCGCCGTCGCCGCGGTTACGCGGCAAGTGTTCACCGTTCTCGATGAGTATCCGGATGTTCTCGGCACCGGCCGCCAGGCTCGTCGCTCTTCCGCAAGCCCGGGACAGCCCGGATCATCGGTTCGAAGAGGCAGCACTGCCACTCGCGAATGTTCGCACCACGCGCGGATTTCGCGACGCCGCGGCGAACGGGCCCCGCGGAGTATCCGCTCAGGCGGCGGCGCGGGCCGACCGCAGCGCCGTTGCATACCGCTCGAGCAGGGGCGCGACCCCGGCGTAGGAGTACCTGAATACCGTGCTCCAAGGCGTGATCTGACCGTTGCGGACCGCTGGGAGGGTGCGCCACAACGGTTTTCCGGCCAGGGCGTCGGGTTGCAGGGCATTGGACCGGCCGTCGAGCAGGATCAGATCGGCCGGGTACTTGTCGGCATTCTCCCAGCTGAGGCTCTCGTAGAAGCCTTGGCTGTCGACGCGTTCGGGCACGATCAGCTCCACTCCCAACTCCTGGAGGTATCGCAGGTCGGCCGAGGCGCGCGGATCGGAGACGTAGAACGTGTCCGGCCCCGCGGAGGCCGCCAGCACGCGCAGGCCGGGCCGCTGCGCGACCGCGCCCCGCACCGCCTGCCCCGCCGCGGTGAACCGCGCCCGTGCCCGCGCGACCGCCGGGGCGCCCGGATCGCCGCCCAGCGACGCGGCCAGTTGCTCGTACCGGCCGATCGTCACCGGCAGCGGCTGCCTCGCCACCGCGATGGCCGCGATATTCGGATTGATCGACTCGATCTTCGAGCGGCTGTCGTCGGGGACGTACCAGAGCTGGTCCGCCGTATACGTGTCGGTGACCAGCAGATCTGGCTCCAGAGCGGCGTACTTCTCCAGCGGGAAATCGCCCCAGGCGTTGCCGAGCACCGTGAGCCGGTCCAGGTCCAGATCTCCGGCCAGTTCGGATTTCGCGCCGTCCGCCGCCGTCGCGTCCCCGAACACCCCGGCGATCCGACGCGCCACGCCGTAGTCCGCCAGTGCCGCCGCCGAACCCGTGAAGGCGACCACGCGGCCGGGAATCCCGTTGGCGCGCAATTCCTTACCGCGATCGTCGGTGAACGACCAGGCGCCGAACCCGGTCGCGTCTTCCGGCGCGCGCCCGCAGGCGGCCAGCACCGCCGCGACGGCCGTGGCCCCGGCGGCCGCGAACAGGCCGCGGCGGGTCAGTGGCGTCGCCGAATCGACAGATCTCATACCCCGTCCTCCCTCGCGTCGGGCTGCGGTGGATAGGTCAGCCTAACCTAGTTTGCGACACCGCTACCTGTCAGCTATCGACGGGCTATCGACTCAGCCGTGGAACGGATCGATATCCGCACCCGGCAGCCACGAATTGCCGGGCCGCGTCCACTCGCGCCGCTTCACCACCTTGCGCGCGGCGCGCTGATTGCGGCCGACGAGGCGCTCCAGATAGAGCTTCCCGGCCAGGTGGTCGGTCTCGTGCTGCAGGCAGCGCGCCAGATATCCCGTGCCCTCGACCTGTGTCGGAGACCCTTCGACGTCCACGCCGGTGACCCGGGCCCAGTCGGCCCGGCCGGTCGGGAACCATTCCCCCGGCACCGACAGGCAGCCCTCGCCGTCGAGATCCGGATCAGGCATCGTCTCCGGGATCGCCGACGTCTCGAGCACCGGGTTCACCACGTAGCCCCGATGCCGCACGCCGTCGTCGATCAGGTCGTAGACGAAGACCGCCCTCGGGTCGCCGATCTGATTGGCGGCCAGGCCCGCACCGTTGGCCGCGGTATTGGTCTCGAACAGGACGTCCACGAACTCGGCGAGCTCGCCGTCGAAATCGGTGACGGGAACGGCCGGTGTGGTGAGCCGGGGATCTCCGGCGATGAGGATCGGTCGCACAGGCATGCGTCCGAGAGTACTCAAATACGAGTAGTCGTGTCAGACTGAGGGGGTGAACGAGACCCGGCTCTTCGTCCTCGCCGCGCTGGCCAGGCGCGGCCCCATGCACGGCCACCAGCTGCGCCGCGACGCCCGGCTGGACCGCGCCGACCTGTGGTCGCGGGTGAAGCCGGGCTCGCTGTACGGGGCGCTGCACCGCATGAGCGACGAGGGCCTGATCCGGCCGCTGCGCACCGAACAGCCCGGCGCCCAGCCCGCGCGGACGGTCTACGAGATCACCGACGAGGGCCGGCGCGAGCTGCGGGCGCTGCGCGACGAGGCCTTCACCGACGTCGCCATCCGCCCCGACCCCGTCGATCTGGCGCTGGCGGTGAGCGCGGACCTGGATCCCGAACTGCTGCGCGGCTATCTCACCGACCGCATCGCCGCCCTGCGCGCCCGCGCCGCCGGGATCGAACACCAGCTGGACCGCCGCTGGCCCGACCAGAACACGGTCGACGACCTCGTCGTCGATCACGCCCGCCTTCGCATCCAGGCCGAGATCGACTGGCACGAAAAGGTTCTCGCCGACATCGACAAGCTGGACGTGCCGCGCTGAGCAATCCCGGGCGGCCGCGCAGGCCTCCGCGGTCACCGCCCACTTCGCCACCGCCATACTCCCCCGTCGCCTTCCGCACCCGCATGGCTTACGTGCTCCCCCGGCGACGCCGCACCGATCCGCGGGTTGTCGGTACTCTCGTCTCCATGGCCGCCGTGATCTTCGAAGACCGTCGCCCGGAAAACTATCTCCAGCGCCTCGCGGATTCCGCCATCGGTCGACAGTACAAGCGGATCGCGCTGGAACAGCTGGACATTCGTGCCGGCGAGACCGTTCTCGAGCTGGGCTGCGGCCGGGGAGCGGACCTGGAGGCATTCGCCGCGGCGGTCGGCGCCGAGGGTCACGTGATCGGATTCGACAACGACGCGGACGCCCTCGTCGAGGCGGCATCGCGAACAGCCACCTTGCCGCACGTCGAGTTGCGCCACGGTGATATACACGCGCTGGATCTCGCCACCGGCAGCGCGGACCGCGCCCACACCGACCGGGTCCTGCAGCACGTCGCCGAACCGGACACCGTGCTGCGCGAGGTCGCACGAGTCCTGCGGCCCGGCGGCACCGCGGTATTCGCGGAACCCGACTGGGACACGCTGATCATCGACCATCCCGACATCGGCGTCGCGCGTGCGTATACCCGGTTCGTCGCCGAGGTTGCCGTACGACACGGGCACATCGGCAGGCGCCTACCCGCGCTCGCCACCGCCTGCGGATTCGATGTCCGTGACGTCCTGCCCATCACCGCCGTCTTCCGCGACGCGCATGCCGCCGATCAGGTCCTCGGATTTCAACGGGTAACCAGCCGAGCGGTCGACGCCGGTTATCTCACCACGGAAGCCGCGGACCGATGGCTCGCCCATCTGTCCGCCGAGCCCTTCTTCGGCTCGGCGACGCTATTCATCGTCGTCGCCGAGCGCGCCACCGGAACACAACCTTGACCTCTAGCATTGTTCAGGTTCAATACTCGTGACATGAACCTCGATGACGAGCGGACCATCCGGGCCGCGTTGGCGGAATACACCGACCTCTGGATCCGCCACGAGATGGACGAGTGGGGCAGGTTCTTCACCGAGAAATCGGATTTCATCACCCACCGCGGCCTCTGGTGGCGGACCCGCCAAGAGAACGTGGCGGGCCACAAGGACGCCCCGGCCTCGGTGATCTCCCAGAAGCGGAGCTACACCCAGGAAATCGTCGACATCCAGGAAATCGCCCCGAACGTCGCCCTCGTCCACACCACATGGACCTGGCCCGACCACCACCTCCCCGGAGCAACCGCCCCCGAAGACCGCCACGGTCTGATCACCCTGGTCCTGGTCAAACACACCGACACCTGGCTCATCCGAGCCGCCCACAACACCAGAATCAACGGCCTCGACGACTTCACCCCCACCGACCCGACGGCCGGAAACTGACGACCCATGTGACCCCTTCCTCGAATTGGATTGCACTGCACGGTTTCCCACTCAGCGACTCCGTCCGATCAGTAGGTACGGCCAGAGTCCGGCTTGATGTGTCGCGCTTCGACCAGGGTTCGGTAGGCCGCGCGCTTACGCGGGCAGTCCTCCTGGCGGCAAGCACGGTGTTGCTGCATCGCCGCGTGCGCCTGCGGCACCGTGAACGGCCGCCCCGGCGCGGTGTGCGTGTAGGCCACGAACTCGAGGGTCTGGATGGGACCCTCGTCGTCGTCCTCGTCCAGCTCGCCGCGCACCACCACCCCCACCACGCCACAAAAGATCACCACGAGCCCGATCAGCACCGACCAAACGGCCGCGCTACTCATGCCTCCCCCACTTGGCAGGGAAGCACCGCCCACCGAGCGAAACTCATTCTCGGAGTCGCGGTTTCAACATCCACGATGGACATCAACGCGTGGAGCTGCATCACATCCAGGTGGCAGGGTGACGGCGTGATCACCGCATCGACATCGGCGTCACGCACCTGATCGACCAGCGGCAGCACCGAGGGCTCAGGCCAGTACAGGCGATAGCCGAGCCGCCGCGCGAGCTGGCGGATCCGGGCGTTCTCCCACTCCCCCCACGGGCTGATGGTCGGGTCGACCCACGCGAACGCTGTCGGATTCTCTCTCATCGCCCCCGCTGCCTCCACTCCGTTGTCGGAAGGCGCCCACCGCCGGGGAGCCGGAATCGGGGTGTTGGCTACGGCTCGGCGGCGGGGCCTGAATCAGACGCTAAGAGCGGGTCTCGATTCCACCGGGTACATTCCGTACCCCGTACCAGGTGGCTACGCTTCAAGATTGACGGGGCAGTCTGACGGAAGGCGTACACCGTGGACGGCGGAGAGGGCTTGGCGATCGGCCATCGAATCAAGCTGCACCGTGAGCGCGCGGGAATGTCGCGGCCCGTGCTCGCGGGACTGATCGGCAGGTCTGCCGAGTGGTTGAAGGCAGTCGAGAACGGCAGGCTGCAGACTCCGAAGCTGCCGCTGCTGCTGAGAATCGCACAGGCTCTAGAACTCGAGGACCTGGCCCAATTGACCGGTAACGGCCACGCGGTGCCGGTGGCGGTTTTCGCGGGCGAACGGCACGCGGCTCTCGCAGAAGTCCAGGCTGCGCTAACGGGCATCCATTTCAACGCGCCAAGCCACGCGGCGAGTGTGCAGCACCTTGCAGAGCGGCTGAGGGCTGCGTGGAATGTCCGGCATTCGAGCCCGGACCACCGTACGCAACTCGGAGCGTTGTTGCCCGGACTGATCAGGGACGCACAGAGCGCGGCACGCGTGCAGGGCAGCGACCGGCGGGCGGCGAGGAAGATCCTGGCGGGGGTGTATCAGCTGGCCGACTTCTACGTCGCGTATCAGCCTGCGCCGGAACTGGTCTGGATGGTCGCCGACCGCGGTCTGAGCGAAGGCTACGAGACTGACGACCCGTATGTGATCGCGTGCAGCGCTTGGGCGATGGTGCAGGCGCTCCGGGATTCCGGACGCTGGGACGAGGCGATCAGTCTCGCCCAGGATTCGGCGAAACGCCTTGCGCCGTATATCGATCGGGACAGCACGTCCGATGATTGGCGAGGAATCGCAGGGGCGCTGGATGCAGAGATCGCGTACGTTCACGCGCGGCGCGGCAGGCACGGTGAGGCATGGCGTTACTGGGAGCGCGCCGACCGGATGGCGAAGAAGCTCGGCCCCGCATACCGCCATGTACAGACATCGTTCTCGGTGCCGGTGATGGGTGCGCACGCGGTGACGCTGGGTGTCGAGCTGCGCCGACCCGGTGAGGCATTGCAGGCGGCGCAGGCGTTCGATGCAGACCAGATCATCTCGGTCCCGCGGCGCAGCCGACATTTCATCGAGGTGGCTCGAGCACACGGCGTTCGTGGTGAATCGACCGCAGCGTTCGCGATGTTGTCGAAATCGGAACAGACCGCGCCCGAGACAATCAGATACAACGGGTTCGCACGAGACATGCTGCTCGGATTGCTGAAGTCGCCGCCGTCCGGGATGCGGATGGATGTGCGAGAGCTGAGTCGCCGAGTCGGCTTGGCGGCGTAGGCACAGCCGGCCCCTTCACGAACCAACAAACGACCCGCGCTCAGCTTCCGGAGCGCGGGCCGTTCTGTGTCACCTCCATGTCACAATTCGCGCCGCCCGGGGTGTTCGCCAGTATTCGCCGATGTCCATAACACCAGCTCATCGCACGCCACGCACATACACGCACACCACCGGACGGCCAACTCTCGTCCGAAAGTTTGATTCACCAGTCTTCTTCGACCGGTATTGTCAGGAGTGAAGTTAGGTTACCCATAGTTGTGTTCGTGGAGGCGAGGAAGCGGGATCATGCCGGAGACCAGGACATCGTCGGAGAGCGTGCCGTTCTCCGCGCAGATCCGCAGCGCTACCGAGCGGCAGCATGCGGATGCGGAGAATTCCCCGTTCATGAGCGATATGCTCGGCGGCGCCCTCGGCGTGGACGCGTTCTACCGCTATACCGGGCAGCTGTGGCATGTGTACCGCGCGCTCGAGGCGCAGTGGGACGTGCTCGCCGAGGATCCGGTCGCCGGTCCGTTCATCCGCCCCGAGCTGGCGCGGCTGGCCAATATCGAGGCCGATCTGGCGCATTTGGGCGGACCGGCCTGGCGCGAGGATCTCGATCCACTGCCGTCCACGGCCAGCTACGCCGCGCGGGTCGAGGAGTGCGCGCGGACCTGGCCCGGCGGCTATGTCGCGCACCACTACACCCGCTACCTCGGCGACCTGTCCGGCGGCCAGGTGATCCGCGGGACCGCCGAGAAGCTGTGGCAGCTACCGAAGCGCGGCGACGGGGTGCGGTTCTACGTGTTCGACCAGATCCCCAACCCCGCGGCGTTCAAGCGCGAGTATCGCGTACTGCTCGATCAGCTCGCCGTCGACGATCTCGAGAAGCAGCGCGTGCTCGGCGAGTGCCAGCGCGCCTTCGCGCTCAACACCGCCCTCTTCGCGGACCTCGCCGCCGAATTCCCGGTGCGGCGTCAGGGCTGATTTTCGCCGAATCATCATTAGCCAGAAAGTTGCCAACACACCGCACGGCTACCCGAAAACCGTTGACACACATACCGAACAGCGCCCAACGTGGTGACACGACACACACCACGCGGGGCGCCGTCAGGTTGCGAGCCCAGCCGGTTCGCCGCTAAAGTTACCCATCAGTTAGGCACGAAGGTGTTCCTACCCCGGCCCAACTTCTGTTAGCGGGCCGCATCTTTCACGTCCGCATCCACCGACGAATGTCGGACGAGCAGCGTCGCAGTACAGGCGAGACGCGTTGTGCGACAACAGGTTCGACAGGCAGGAGGGGCGATGGTTTCCTACATCGTGACGGGTGGCACGGGATTTCTGGGACGGCGAGTGGTGCAGGGGCTGCTCGAGGACAATCCCGGCGCGGTGATCCACGCGCTGGTGCGCGAGGCCTCGGCCGCCAAGCTCGCCGAACTGGCCGCGACCTGGAACGCGCAAGACCGGGTCTTCCCGCTCATCGGCGATCTGTCCGCGGAAGGCCTTGGGTTGCAGGACGATCCGCCGACCGCCGAGCACGTGGTGCACCTGGGCGCGGTCTACGACATGACCGCCGACGAGGAAGCCGCCTACGCCGCCAACGTCACCGGCACCCGTGAGGTCATCGCGCTGGCAACCCGGCTCGGCGCCGTACTGCACCACGTGTCGTCGGTCGCGGTCGCGGGCGACCACCGCGGCAAATTCTTCGAGGACGATTTCGACCTCGGCCAGAATCTGAACTCCCCCTATCACCGCACCAAATTCGCGGCCGAGAAACTGGTCCGGGAGTCGAAGGGGCTGCGCTGGCGGGTGTATCGCCCCGCGGTCATCGTCGGCGATTCGCGCACCGGCGAGATGGACAAGATCGACGGCCCCTACTACTTCTTCCCTGCCATCGCCCGGCTGGCGGCCCTGCCGTCCGAACTGCCGCTGCCGCTGCCGGATCTGGGCGCTACCAATATCGTCCCCGTCGACTATGTCGCGGCGGCGATGGTGCGTCTGATCCGCCGCCCCGGACTGCACAAGCGGACCTTCCACCTGGTCAATCCCGACCCGCAGCCGTTCGCGGAGATCTACGCCGCCCTCGCCCGCGCCGCTGGTGCGCCGACGGGCCTCGGCGTGCCGGGCAGCCACGCCGCGCTGCGGGCCCTGGCACACCTGCCGGGCGCGACCCAGATCCGGGATCTGCTGTCGCAGCAGGCGGGAATCCCCGCCGAGGTCGCGCCGCACGTGTCGTTCGAGTCGGAATTCATCTCCGATTCCACCCGCTCCCGGTTACGCGGCCTGCCGGTGCCGTCTTTCGACTCCTATGCCGCCAGGCTCTGGGAATACTGGAGTGCGCACCTGGATCCGGACCGTGCCCGCCGCGGCGAGAGCGGCGATCCGCTGCGCGGCCGCATCGTGCTCATCACCGGCGCCTCCTCCGGCATCGGCCTCGCCACCGCACATGCCGTAGCCCGCCGCGGGGCCACCGTGCTGATGGTCGCCCGCAACCTCGACGAACTGGAGGCGGCGGCCGCCGCCGTGCGCGCCGAAAGCGGTGCGGCGCAGGCCTATTCGTGCGACATCACCGACGAGAAGGCGGTCGAGCTGCTGGTCAAGCAGGTGCTGGCCGATCATCACCACATCGACTACGCGGTCAACAACGCGGACCGCTCGATCCGCCGCTCGGTGCTCGAGTCCACCGATCGGATGCACGATTTCGAACGCACCATGGCGGTCAACTACTTCGGCGCGGTGCGGCTGATCCTGGCGCTGCTTCCCGCGATGCGCGAGCGGCGGTTCGGGCATTTCGTGAACATCTCCTCGATCGCGGTGCAGACCAAGGTGCCGCGTTTCGCCGCGTACGTGGCGAGCAAGTCGGCGCTGGACACCTTCAGCGATATCGCCGCCGTCGAGAACGCCGATGCCGGAATAACATTCACGTCCGTGCGCATGCCGCTGGTGCGCACGCCGATGATCGCGCCGACCGAGCTCTACCGCTCGATCCCGGTGCACACGCCGGACCAGGCGGCCGCGATAGTCGTGCGCGCCCTGGAGCAGCGTCCGGCCCGAATCGACACGCCCATAGGCACTTTCGCGCAACTGGTGGATACGGTGCTGCCCTCGGTGAAGAAGGCCGTCTTGCACCAGGGCTTCCGCCGGTTCGGCGAATCCCGTGCGGCGGAACGGAGTACGGAGGCCGCCGATCATGTCGAGGTCCGCAGTCCACTGCTCACCCTCGCACCGATAGTGCAGCCGCTCATGAGCCTGCCCACCCCCGCCGCCCGGATCATCAACCGAATCCCCGGGCTGCACTGGTAGTCCGGCCACCGGAACGCACTCAACTAGATACGTACTCGTAGCTACTATTGACTAGCTACGGTTGCGTATCTACACTTGCGGCGTGAACGTTGCCAAACCCGCGAAGCCCCGGCGCAGCACCGACGATCTGATGTCCGCGTGCCGCGCGGCCGCCATCGCCGAGGTGTGCGAGGTCGGGCTCGGCCGGTTGACGATCGAATCGGTCGCGCGCCGCGCCGGGACCGCCAAGACATCGGTGTACCGGTACTGGACCACGGCCGAGGAGCTACTGCTCGACGCGCTCGCGCACGCGCATCCGGTCGAGGTCCCCGCACCGGCGGGTGGCCGGTTGCGGGAGGACCTGCTCCGCTCGCTCGAGCAGTTGAATGCCTGGCTGTCGTCGAAGGCCGGTGCGGCCGCCGCCGCGGTCATCGCCGAACGCTCGCGTCGCCCGGAACTCGTAGCGGCGCTGTACGAGCGGGTCTTCGACCCGCGGGGCGGCAGGTTCACACGCACGGTGCTCGAACACTACGCACGCCTCGGCGATATCGATGAACGACTGCTGTCGCCCGTCGTGGTCGATATCGCCGAGGCGCTGGTGATCAAGCACCACATCGATACCGGGCAGCTGCCCGACCGGCGGACGCGGGAAGCCATCGTCGACCAGGCGCTGCTGCCCGCGCTCGGCCTGCCTCGCACAAAAGAAGAGAGCTCATCGTGACCGAACCAGCACCGATCGCCGTCCACCCGGACTGGACCGATACCTGCGCCACCTCGCGCACGACCCTGACCACGCACCTGTGGACCGCGCCGCCGCTGCGGCGAGACTCGCCGATCCACGACAAGGCCTTCGCGGCGCTGCGTGACCTGCGTGCCGACCTCGTCCGGTTCCTGCCCTGGTTCTCCCAGCCGCGCGTCAGCGTGGCCGAGCTGTATCCGCCCACCGACACCGAGACCTTCTGGAACTTCGAACTGCTCGATCCGTTCGTGGAGGACTTCGTCCACGCCGCCGAGGGGCGCCCGATCGTCGCCGATTTCGCGACGATCCCGACGTGGATGTTCGTGACCCCCGAGCCGGTGGCGATCGCCGAGGACGCCGACGAGATCCACTGGGACTACGAACAGGGCTCGGAACTGCGCGACGACACCCTCCAGGAGGTCGCCGACTACTTCTTCCGGGTCGCCAGCTGGTACATCGCCGGTGGGTTCACCGATGAACTCGGCCGCCGTCACGAATCGGGGCACCACTATCGGTTCGCCTACTGGGAAGTGCTGTGCGAGCCCGATATCGGCCACCGGCTTCCACCGGAGCTGTACACCCGCCTGTACGACGCGATCGTCGACCGACTGCGCCCGCTCGACCCCGACATGAAGTTCATCGGGCTGTCGCTGTCCCACGTCCACCACGAGCCCGAATACTTCTGGCATTTCCTGGATCCGGCCAACCACCGCCACGGCATCCCGGTGGACGCGATCTCCTATCACTTCTACGCCTCGCCGGAGATCGTCAACCCCTTTGCCGCCGAAGGCAATCCACCGTATGCGCACTGGCGCGATGTCTTCTTCGCCCAGGCCGACGGCTTCGTCGAGCAGGTCCGCTACATCGAGTCGATCCGGCGGCGACTCGCGCCGGATACCGCCACATTCGTCAACGAGGTCGGCACCTTCACCCCCGACCTCATGAATCCCGCCCCCGACATTCCCTCCGAGTACTGGCACCTCAGCGCCGCCGTAGGTTCCTACCTGTGGGCGCGCCTGACCGAACTGGGGATCGATCTGCTCGGCATCGCGGAGTTCATGGACTATCCGGGCATGATCCCCGGCACGACGCTCCTCGACTGGGAGACCGGAGCGCCCAACGCACGCTACGAGGCGCTGGCCCTGCTGCTCGCGCACTTCCGTCCGGGCGACCGTCTCGTCACCACGACCACGGGAGTCCCCGGATTCCCCGACGCCCGGGTGCACGCGCAGGGATTCGTCACCGCGTCGGGAGCGCGAAAGTTGCTGCTGGTCAACAAGACCGGGACAGCTCTCACCGTCGATACAGGTTCCTGGAGCGCGTCCGCACAGGTGTCGCGGACCGGCTCACCGACCCCGGAGGCCGTGGGGCCGAACCCAATCGTCGTGAGCGCCTTCGACATCGCGGTGATCACCGACTGACGGCGCCGCTCGCCGCGCGGGCAACCGCCGCGAGACGGTCGCCGCATCCGGTCGGGGCGGTGCGGCCCGGATCGATCATTCTGCTGCATGCCATGCACCAGTCCGTCGCTGCACCAGTCCGTCGCTCGTAGGGCTATCGGTTCGGCGCGGTATCGCAGTTGCCCGGTAGCTGAGTCCCAGCGGGCCATCCGCGAATTCACCCGCCGGTAGTAGCGTCGTCCAGGGACGTCTGCCAGAGTCGTCCTATGAAGGCTTGTCATCGCGTCGGTGCGTTACTCGCGACCGCGCTCGCGACACTCGCAGTGGCCGGGTGCGGTGAATCCGGCGACAAACCGCCGCCGCCGGTCGCGGGAAATTCCGCGGTGCCGCTCGTGTCGACGAACGACTTGCCGCGCGCGCACCCGGGAGAGGTGCATCTGTTCGGCCTCAACGACCTACACGGCAACCTGCAGTCGCCGACCGGGAGCAACGGCCACATCGCCAGTTACCCCGCGGGAGGCGCGGCCTACCTGGCCGCCCATCTCGCCCGGCTGCGGGCGGCGTATCCGGACAGCGCCGTCCTCGCCGCCGGTGACAACATCGGCGCCAGCCCGCTGATGTCCGCGCTCTTTCACGACGAGCCCACCATCACGTTCCTCGATTCGATCGGTACGGCGGCCTCCTCGGTCGGAAATCACGAGTTAGACGACGGCGTATTGGAATTGGCGCGCCTGCAGCAGGGCGGGTGCGCCTGGGACGGGTGCTCCCCGGGAGAACCGTTCACCGGGGCCGAGTTTCCGTACCTGGCCGCCAATGTCACCGACGGCAGCGGACAGCTCCCGCCCGGCCTGCGGCCCTCCACGATGCTCGAGGTGGGCGGCCACAAGATCGGCGTGGTCGGCGCCGTCACCTCCGACACCGCGAATATCGTGATGCCCGAGGGGATTCGGGGTTACACGTTCGGCGATCCGATCGACGCCGTGAACAAACAGGTCCCGCGGCTGCGCGCGGCGGGCGCGGAAGCCGTGGTGGCACTGCTGCACGACGGCGGCGCACAGCGAACCCACGGTGCACCGCTGGACTACAACGGATGCGCCGACATCACCCCCGGCGTCACCGCCCTCGCCGAACGCACCGATCCGGCGGTGCGCGTCCTGATCACGGGGCACAGCCACCAGGCCTACAACTGCAGCATCGGCGGCAAGGTCATCAC
Source organism: Nocardia thraciensis (assembly GCF_054782435.1). Lineage (NCBI taxonomy): Bacteria > Bacillati > Actinomycetota > Actinomycetes > Mycobacteriales > Nocardiaceae > Nocardia > Nocardia thraciensis. The sequence goes on along the minus strand of NZ_BAAGSM010000050.1, from coordinate 22,061 downwards.
CCAGGCCGCATCCAACGGCAGGCTGATCACCGATATCGCACTGCGATTCCACGACGGAACCGTCGACGCCACCGCCACCAACCGCGTCGTCACCCGCGACATCACACCCGATCCGGACACCGCCCGGCTCGTCGATTTCTTTGCCGCCCAGTCGCGGCCGCGGGCTGAGCGGGTCATCGGCACCGCCACCGCGCCGCTGCCCAGCGAACCCGCGCCGCCCGGCGACTCGCCGCTCGGCGACCTCATCGCCGACGCCATGCTCACGGCCATGGCGCCGGATCAGGCCGTCGCCGCGTTCATGAATCCCGGTGGCGTCCGGGCGGATCTGAGCGGCGGCGCCATCACCTACGAGCAGGCCTACACCGTGCAGCCGTTCGGCAATCAGATCGTCACCGTGCGGCTGACCGGCCAGCAAATCCTGGAACTGCTGGAACAGCAGTGGGACAACGCCGACAAGCCCGGGGTGCTGTCGGTCGCCGGGATCACCTACTCCTACGCCGACGCCGCCCCCGCGGGCCGGAAGGTCGCCGCCGATACCGTCCGGATCGGCGGGCAGCCACTGAATCCCGTTGCCGCCTACCACGTTTCGACCAACAACTTCCTCGCCTCCGGGGGCGACGGATTCAGCGTGTTCACCCGCGGCACCCGGGCAGCGGTCGGCCCGACGGATCTCGATGCCCTCGAGTCCTATCTGCGGACTCGCGGGGCGGTCGAGCCTCCGCCGGGCCGGATCGAACGCCGCTGACCGCGACCTACAGCCGGGAGGCGGCGAAATCGGCGGCGGCGCCGGTGAATCCGGCGTACACGTTGTGCGCGCCCGGGTTCAGACCACCACCGCAGACGGGGTCACCGTCGGCGCAGTAGTTCGCGGTCCGCCACAGGTAGGGCTCGGGTACGACCCAGCCGATCAACCGCAGCGGATCACCGAACAGCAGCACCGACGACACCCGGGAACCGAGACTGCCGTCCAGGCGGACCGCACCGGGAATCCCGTTGGTGATTCCGGTGCCCAGCGCCGTGTGCACGACAACCGCGCCCTGCGAATACCCTGCCAGGATGAACCGCTGGTCAGGGCAGACCGCGGACTGATGGGCAAGGTGCGCAACGAGATCCGCGCTCCCCTTGCCCACCGAGAACACATCGGTCAGATCCGCCGGATAGTTCACGGGATAGGCGCTCACGCTCACCGGTAGCCGGTCCCAGACCGCGTCGTAGAGCGGATCACCGAGTCCCGTGCCGAGGTATCCCGGCTCCCCGGTTCCCCTGGCCACCACCAGATCCACGTCCGCGCACCAACCCGCGCTCGCCCGTGGAGCGGGATGCAGCACGCCCACCAGTAGTAGCAACGCAGCGAATATCCAAGCGATACGCCACTTTCCAGACAGCAACACCTTCCGGTCGCTCATCTTCCTCACCTGCTCACGCCGTTGTGAGAGGCCGTACTGACTGTTGTCAGAGACTATTGTCTTCGGCCAGCTATGCGACCCAAGGTAAGGAGAGAACCGGGTGGCGGCAACGAAGTCTGCCGGAGAGATACCCAATCGCCGCGCGCCGACGTGCGCCGGTGAGATTCGTTATAGGGCAGCAACTTCAAGGCAACGAACCCGACAGTCCGTCACCTGCCGCCCGGAACTCACTGCCGGGCGGCCACCGCCGCGCAGGCATCCAGGAGGACAGGCACGAACGCGTCCGCCTCGAGCGCGCACGCCGCGTGCCCCGCGCGAGCCAGGAAGATCTCCGCTCCCGGAATGAGTTTCGCCATCTCCAGCTGCCGATACACCGGCAGCGCGCGGTCGTGGGTCGTGATGACGACGGCCGTGGGGACCTGCAAGGTCGGCAGCCAGTCCGACGAATCGAACCGACCCAGCTCCGCGATGGCCTGCGCGATGGCCCAGCCGCTGGTACTGCGCAGTTCCGCCATCGCCCACCGGTCCATGCGGCCGGTATCCCAAGTGCGCAGCGGGATTTCGGGTAGTCGGCGCGCGGCCAGCGTGACCCGCCGGGTCACCGTCTGCGACAGGCCGCCCATCACGGCTCCCATGGCGCGGTGGAACGCCCGCTCGCGCCACTTCTCCTGGAAGCGGTAGGTGGTGGCGCACAGGACGATACCGCCGAAGCGATTCGGATGACGGTGCGCCGCAAGCTGAGCCACGACGCCGCCCATGGAATATCCCGCCAGGATCGGCTTCTCGACGCCGAGCAGGTCGGCGACCGCCACCACGTCGTCGGCCAGATCATCCAATTTCCATTGCGGCGACCGTATTCCGTGCCCGTGCCAGCGCTGGTCGTAGAGCACCACCCGGTAGTGCTGCGACAGCTCCTCGAGCGCCGGAAACCAGTTGAGCATGGCCGTCGTGACAACACCGTGCAGCAGGAACACGGTCGGCGCGTCTACCGGCCCGGGGATGTCCACCAGATAGGTGCTGCCGCGCTCCGGCAGCTCCACCATGCGTCCCGCGGGCGCCTCGGTCACCCGTGAGACCCGCCGCCCGAAGCGGCGTATCGGCCGCCGGGACCCGCCTGCCGCCGGCTCGCCGTCCACCGATACCAGGTCCGGGTTCCCCATCGAATGCCTCCTGGCGGAGCAAAGTAGAACACGTTTCACTACATGATGCCACAGCGCGGCACGTCACCTCCCGATGGCTCCCTGTACGCCTTGTGACTGAGAGTTGCCCGACGCGTCGACCGGCCGCCGATGCGGAGACGCGGCGTCAGGAGCAGGCGTCGATGGTGGTTGTCGTCGCCATCGGGACCGGCGCGGGCCGGGCGGCGGGTGGCGGCGCGGGAATGTCGTAGAGCCTCGCCTCGGTGTGCCGTATCTCGCCGGAATTCACCTCGATCCCCGGAACGCGGACCTGATGCCCCTCGACATCGGTCACCAGGGCGGTGAAGGGCCCGGGGCCCGCGCCGGAGATCGACCAGTAGTTGTCCATACCGCGGGTGAGCGTCACACCGGCGCCGCCCGCGTCCGGGCGAATCTCCACGCGGCTCAACGGGTTTCCGGCATTTCCGAACAGCAGCCCGAGCCAGTGCGCCGACGACCCGTCCTTGACCCGATAGACCAACTCCGGAATCGGGACCGGGTTGCGCACCCGGCGCAGCTGGATCGGCGCGACCCCGGAACTTCGGTCGGCGATCCGGGTGAAGGCCGCGGTGCTCAGGTCGTACTGTCCCGGAGCGCATCCCGGGCAGCGGTCGACGATCTGTGCCCGCACCGACCCGAGCGGGCCCTCCAGTTCGACCAGGGCGCCGCACGCCGCGCTGCCCGCGTACTCCTCGGTCGGCACGCCGATATAGAAGCCGTCCAGCGGCAGCTCCGGAAACGAACAGGCCACGCCCTGATTGAACGAGTAGTACCGGGCCTCCCCCGGCTGCGCCGGATCGCGCTGCTCGACGGGCGCAACCAGCTGCGGCACAGTGATACTCGGCAGCGGCGCCGGTGGTGCGGGCCGCGCCGCCGCGCCGGGCGAGGTCCGGCAGACGGCGGGCTCAGGTCTGGACACCCACAGTGCGGCCGCTACCACGACCCCCACTGCCAGCGCCGTGAACAACCACGGCCGCGCGGCACGGATGTGTTGCTGCTGTGTTACCCGATGCATCGTCCAAGCCTCCGGTTCCTTTCGCCACTTACCTCACAGCAAAGCAGCACGGCCCGGCACAACGGACTCGAATCGCGAACTCGGAGTGGAAAACTCGGCGTGTCTGCGGCGTGTCAGGGGATCAGGACCGCGGCGCCCGCAAACCTTCCGTGTGCGAGATCGGTCAGCGCCCGATCCGCCGCGGCCAGCGGATACGGCTGCACGGTGACGTCGAGGCGATGCTCGGCGGCGAACGCCAGGAATTCGCGGGCATCCGCGCGGGTATTGGCGGTGACCGAGCGAATCTCCCGCTCCTGGAACAGATGCCGCTGATAGTTCAGCGCCGGAACGTCGGTCAGATGGATGCCCGCGACGGCCAGCACGCCGCCCCGGTCGAGCGCCTCGAGCGCGGGCGGAACGAGACCGCCGACCGGGGCGAACAGGATCGCCGAATCCAGCGCCGCGGGCGGCGCGTCGGCGGCGCCCTGCGCGGAGGCGGCGCCCAGCTCGAGGGCCAGTTCCCGCGCCTTCGGGTCGCGCGTCATGACATGCACCTCGGCGCCCCAAACGAGCGCCACCTGCGCGGCGAGGTGAGCGCTGCCGCCGAATCCGTAGATGCCCAGCCGCCCGCCCGGGGGGAGCGCCGCCCGCTGCAGCGCGCGATAGCCGATGATCCCCGCGCACAGCAGCGGGGCCAGTTCGGCATCCGCGTAGCCCGGGGGCAGCGGATGCGCGTAATCGGCTGGCACGGTGGTGAATTCGGCGTACCCGCCGTCGGCGTCCCAGCCGGTGTAGCGGGAGCCCGGGCACAGGTTCTCCGCGCCGCGACGGCAGAACTTGCACTCGCCGCAGGTGTGCCGCAGCCACGCGATGCCCACCCGGTCGCCGACGGCGAACCTCTCCCCCTCGCCAGGTCCGAGCGCCGCCACCTCGCCGACCACCTCGTGCCCGGGCACCACGCCCGTACGACGCACCGGCAGATCGCCCTCCGCCACATGCAGATCCGTGCGGCACACCCCGCACGCCAGCACCCGCACCAGCAGCTCACCCGCGCGCGGCTCTCGGATCGGCGCCCGCACCCGATCCATCGGCCGCCCGTCGATCGGGCCGGGGCGCAGCACCCGCCACGCCGTCATCGCGCCGTCCTGCGTACTCACTGCCGCACCTCTCCGCAGATCCTCGCCATCAAGATTAGTGCAATCGAACATATTTTCGACTCTCGAGCTATCCTCGTCCGCATGGTCAGCTCCCGACACGAGGCGATCCACCGCATCTTCCGGCACGACCCGGGCGTCTTCGCCCGCGCCTTCCGGGGCATGGACCTGCCACTCCCCGAGCCCGTGGCGGTCGACCTGATGCCCACCGACTTCACCGAGATCGAACCGCTCGAACACCGGGTTGACGCGCTCCTGCGCATCGATACCGCCGAGGGCGCATTCCTGCTACTCGTCGAGGCGCAGAGCCGCGACGATCCGGACAAACCCGCGGCCTGGGCGTACCACCTGGCCCATGCCCACAGCAAATACGGGCTGCCCGTCATCCTGCTGGTCGTCTGCCACGACAAGGTGACCGCGCTGTGGGCGGCCCGACCGCCGATCATCGGGCTGCCGATGTGGCCCAGCCTCACCGTGCAGCCCATGGTGCTCGGCCCGCACAACCTACCCGTGGTCACCGACACCGAGACCGCCGCCGCCGATATCCCCTCGGCCGCGCTCTCGGCCGTCGCACATGCCAGGGAACCGTGCATCGGTGACATACTGCAGGCGCTGGCCACCGCGCTGAAGCAGGTCACCGACGAGGAGGACCGGGCCATCCTCGCCGAACTCACCGAACTCGGCCTGGGCGCCACCCCGGCCGCCCAGATCTGGAGGCAGTTGATGACCGACCTGTCGTTCTTCCGCTCGGCGAGTTCGCAGATGCTGCGCGACGAGGGGCGCGTCGCCGGTATCGCGGGCAGCATCCTGCGCATCCTCGACCATCGCCACATTCCGGTGCCCGACAGTGCCCGGGATCGCGTCGTCGACTGTGACGACCTCGCGCTCCTCGAGACCTGGCTCGACCGCGCCATCGACGCCGAGTCGATCGACGAGGTGTTCGCCACCGGGTCGTAGCCGCCGATTCACCCGCTCCCGATCGGGTAGCACGTCAGTACCACTGGCAGTCCCGAGAGCGGAGGTGCGTTGTGACGCGGTTCGGATACACCTTGATGACCGAGCAGAGCGGGCCGAAGGAACTGGTGCGGTACGCCCAGGCCGCCGAGGAGGTCGGATTCGACTTCGCCACGATCAGCGACCACTATTCGCCTTGGCTGGCGTCACAGGGGCATTCACCGTACGCGTGGTCGGTGCTGGGCGCGGTCGCGGCCGTCACCCGGCGCATGGGCCTGATGACGTACGTGACCTGCCCGACGATGCGATACCACCCGGCGGTCGTAGCGCAGAAAGCCGCGACCATGCAGATTCTCTCCGACGGCCGGTTCACCCTTGGCCTGGGCAGCGGGGAGAACCTCAACGAGCACGTGATCGGCACCGGCTGGCCCAGCGTGGCCGAACGTCAGGAGCGCCTGCGCGAGGCGCTGCAACTCATCCGCGAATTGCACACCGGCGACACCGTCACCCGTCACGGCCGCTGGTACCGTGCCGACGCCGCGCGGCTGTGGGATCTGCCGGAGACGCCCATCCCGATCGCGGTCGCCGTATCCGGCTCCCGCTCGGTCGACCTCTTCGCACCGCTGGCCGACGAAATGGTGCTCACCGCACCGGATTCGGCGCTGATCGAGCGGTGGCACCGCACCCGGTCCCGGGCGCTCGGCGACAGCACCCGAAGCCGGGTCACCTGCCAGGTGCCGGTGTCCTGGGACACCGACCGCGACAGTGCGGTGCACCGCGCGCACGACCAGTTCCGCTGGTTCGCGGGCGGCTGGGCGGTCAACAGCACGGTCACGACGCCCTCCGGATTCGCCGACGCGAGCCAGTTCGTCCGACCCGCGGACGTCGCGGACAGCATCCCCTGCGGCCCGGACCTCGACGAGATGGTGCGGGCCATCCGCCCGTTCCAGGAGGCCGGATGCACCGATGTCACCATCGTGCAGGTCGGCGACGAGCGGCAGGAGGAATTCCTCACCAAGGCTGCGGGACCGTTGCTGGAGCAACTCCGCGCAACGTGACCATGCAATAGAGTCGACTGATGTATCAGTCGTAATCTGGCGGGAGCGCCGGGGAGCGGTTCCGGGGCTGCGCCGCAGCGTTGCTACGGTCGCCTGGTGACCTCGACCGATGCCGGATACACCCTGCCCATCCAGCGGGTGCGGGCCATGGTCGAGTTAGCGCAGGCGCGGGGCTGGGATGTCGACGGCATGCTCGGCGAGGCGGGCATCTCGTCGGAGCTGCTCGCCGAGGGCCGGTCTCGCGTCACCGTCGAGCAGACGGTGCTGATGGTGCAGCGGCTGTGGCGCACCACCGACGACGAACTGTTCGGCCTGGGCCTGGGTCCGATGCCGCGCGGCACCTTCCGGCTGGTGTGCTTCGCGCTGGTCGGCGCCGCCGACGTCGGAGCGGCGATCCGGCGTTTCGTCGGCTTCCAGAAATCGCTGCCCGGATTCCCGCCGCTGAGCCTCACCGTCGACGGCGGGCAGGCGCGGGTGGCCTTCGACATCGGCGCCGTCCGCAAGCCGGTCGGGCTGATCATCGACACCATGCTGACCATCACGCACCGCTTCCTCGGCTGGTCGGTCGGCGGGCGAATTCTGCTGAGACAGGTCGAAGTCCCTTATCCCCCATCGGGTCTCGACGACTACGACCTGATATTCGGTACGCCCGTGGTCTTTTCGGCGCCCGCACCGGCACTCGTCTTCGATGCCGCCGTGCTGGACACCCCGCTGGTGCGCGACGAGGGCGATCTGCTGGACTTCCTGCGCGACGCGCCGTCAGCGGTGATCGGCCGCCGCCACTACTCGGTCGCCCCGAGCGCCCAGGTGCGGCGCATTCTGGAGCGTGGCCTGCGGGGCGCGTGGCCTACCGTCGACGAGGTCGCCGCCGAACTGGCCATGAGCCCGCAGACGCTGCGCCGGAAGCTGCGCGAGGAGCACACCTCCGCCCGCGAGATCCGCGAGCAGATCCTGCGCGACGCCGCCGTGGCGAGCCTGGTCCGCGGCGACGAGACCGTCACCGCACTATCGCGGCGGCTGGGCTTCTCCGAACCGAGCGCCTTCTCTCGCGCCTTCCGCCGCTGGACCGGGAGTCCCCCGGGGTCCTACCAGCGGTAGCCCACCCATCATTCCCGGCATGCCGGGAATGCGTAGGCAAGGGTCGGCCGCGCTCGAGCGGTCCGGTCAAGATGTCGAGCACTCGGGTCATTGGCCGCGCCCCCTTCGCCGTGCACGCTCGGAGGCAAGCATCCGAACAGAGGAGTTCTGCTGTGTCTTTGCACCGTTCACCGTGGATGGACGAGGATCTGGACGCGCTGTCCGAACTGGCGCGCCGATTCTTCGAGAAGGAGTGCGCCCCCAACGAGGACCGGTGGGGACGCCAGCACCACGTGGACCGCGAGATCTGGGACAAGGCCGGTGACGTCGGGCTGCTGTGCCTGAGCATTCCCGAGGAATACGGCGGGGGCGGCGGCACCTTCGCGCACGAGGCGGTCGTTGCCGTCGAGCAGACCCGGGCGATGGCGCCGAGCCTCGGCAACCCGGTGCACTCCACCATCGTCGCCCACTACATCAACTCCTATGGCACGGAAGAACAGAAGAGGGCCTGGCTGCCGAAGATGGCCAGCGGCGAGATCGTGGCCGCCGTCGCCATGACCGAGCCCGGCACCGGATCGGATCTGCAGAGCATCCGCACCAAGGCGGTCAAGGACGGCGACGACTACGTCATCAGCGGCGCCAAGACCTTCATCTCCAACGGGCTGCTCTGCGATCTGGTCGTCGTGGCCGTGAAGACCGCGGAAGGCAAAGGCGCGGGCACGGTTTCACTGATCGCGGTCGAGACCACCCGCGACGGGTTCCGGCGCGGGCGCAATCTCGAGAAGGTGGGCCAGCACGGCCAGGACACCTGCGAGCTGTTCTTCGACGAGGTGCGGGTGCCGCAGTCGAACCTGCTCGGCACCGCCGAGGGGCTCGGCTTCATCCAGCTCATGCAGCAGCTGCCGCAGGAGCGCCTGATCCTCGCCGTCGCGGCGGCCGCCGCCATCGAGAAGACCGTCGAGATGACGATCGCCTACACCAAGGAGCGCGAGGCGTTCGGCAAGCCGATCTTCAAGTTCCAGAACACCCAGTTCGTCCTCGCCGAATGCGACACCGTCAAGAGCGTGGCCTGGTCCTTCACCGACGACTGCGTCGCCAAGCACCTGCGCGGCGAACTGGACGTGCCGACCGCCGCCAAGGCCAAATGGTGGCTCACCGAACAACAGTGCCGCGTCGCCGACGAATGCCTGCAACTGTTCGGCGGCTACGGCTACATGGCCGAATACCCCATCTCCCGCGCCTTCACCGACTCCCGCATCCAGAAGATCTACGGCGGCACCAACGAAATCATGAAAATGATCATCGGCAGGAGCCTGTAGGGCCGTCCCTACTCCGAGGTGAGTTCGGCCAGGGCGTCGGCGGCGTCGCGGTTGCCGCCCGCGGCGAGTCGGCGCAGTTCGATCAGATCGCCCTGGTCGGTTGCCAATTGCACGAGCTCGGCGACGGCGTCGGCGTTGCCGCTGTCGGCCCAGCGTCGCAGCTCGCCCATGTCTCCCCGGTCGGCCGCCAGCTCGACGAGTTCGGCGACGGCGTCGGAACTTCCGGCGGCGGCCAGGTCGCGCAGTTCGTCCATATCGCCGCGCTCGACGGCCGCCACGATCAGCTCGCCGATCGCGTCGCTGTCGCCGTTCGCTGCCCGTTCCCGCAGCTCGCCCAGGTCGGAATCGGTCATGAAACGCACCCTTTCGGTGGTCGTTGGGGCCGTATGTCCCGGTTCGGCTGAGCATATCCCCGAATCCGCGAGCCGCGGCGCACCCGGCAACGAATCATAGACACGCTCGATCATCACGGCCGGAGGCCGACGAATCGACATGGAGGGTGGATATGAACGGAACGACGGTCGCGGGTGCGCTTGCGGCGCTGGCGGTTTCGGCGGGGCTGCTCGCGGGCGCCCCGACCGCGCAGGCGGGGCCGGGTGACTGCGCGGCGGGCAATCCGCTGCAGGCGGAGGCACAGCTGTTCGCCACCGACAACACCGACACCATCACCGACGCGAACGATCCGAGGCTGCGGAACCGGTTGCGGGCCTTCGAACTTCAGGTCGACGGGATCGCGCTGGGAGAACTCGCGCTACCGGTCGGGTCCACGCTGGTCAGCGGCGTCTTCTGGTCCGACGCCCAGCAGCGGGCCACCTACGAGCGGTCGCGGGAGTTCCGGCTCGCCTGCCTCGCCGGACCGGACCTGCGCCGCATCGCCGACCAGGTGCGCAGCCGCTTCCACCAGGAGTCGGTGCTGACCTTCGAACCGCTGCCCGCCGATTCCCCTGCCCGCGACGCCTTCACCGTCGAGATTCCCGGCGTCGACGTCACCCGCTTCCACGACGCCCTCGTCGCCGATCCGCAGACGCGCAGCCGGCTGGTGGGCGGCTCGGTCACCGAGGACGACACGCTGATCCTGATCGCCGACCTCGCCGACCTGCCGCTGGTCCGGCAGCTCGTCATCCGGCTCGGCGCCGCCTGGGATCCGGCCGTGGTCCGCTACGGCGATCGAGAAATCGTGGACTGACGGTCAGTCGGCGGGTAGCTCGATACCCTGCTCCGCCGCCTTCACCGCCACCTCGTCGGGGAATACGTTGCGGAACAGGAACAGGTCCTGGCCCAGGCGCCAGCCCGGCGCCAGCGCCACCGCGTAGCGCTCGAAGTACCCGAGCTGCTTGCCCATCAGGATGAGCTGCTCGGGTCCGAAGGCGCCGCGGCGCTTGCCGAATTCGACCAGCCGCGCGGCGACCTTGCCCATATCGAGCTTGGCCAGCTTGCCAGACAGCACCGGCGCCAGCGCCGTCGCCAGCTGCCGGCCGATGGTCGCGTCGTCGCCCGCGTCGCCCTCGACCAGGTCGAGTTCGCGCAGGGCCCGTGCGACCGGGCGGAAGTCGCCGTCGATGGCGCTGGCGTGGAACAGCGCCCGCACGAAGTCGCGCCACTGCGGACTCATCGTGCCGACGATGCCGAAGTCGAGCATGGCGGCGCGGCCGTCGTCGAGCAGCCAGAGGTTGCCCGCGTGCACGTCGCCGTGGAACAGGCCGTGCACGACAACGCTTTCCACCCACGCCTTCACCAGCCGCCGGATCAGCAGCTCCGGATCAGGGTGCACGGCGCGGATATCGTCGAAGCGGTCCAGCGGCATCCCGCGCATCCGCTCCATGCACAGCACCCGCGGCCCGCAGTAGTCCCAATACACCTCGGGCACAACGACATGCGTGTTGTCGCCGAAGGCCCCCAGATGCGCGCGGGCGCGGGTCTGGTTGTCGGCCTCGTTGCGGAAGTCCAGTTCGGCGACCGTGGTCTCGTACAGGTCGCGCACCACGCCCTGGGCGTTGGCGATCCGCGCGTTCTCCGACCGCCGCTCCATGACCCCGGCCAGCCGGTACGCCGCGCGCAGATCGACGATCATGCGCCGGGCGATATCGGGCCGCTGCACCTTCACCACCGCCGGACGACCGTCGGCCAGCACGCACCCGTGCACCTGCGCGACCGACGCCGCCGACAGCGGCTCGTCGTCGAACTCCCGGAACAGCTCGCCGATCGGCCGCCGCAGGTCGGCCTCGATGATGGCGCGCGCGTCGACGGCCGGGAACGGCGGCACGTCGTCGAGACAGCGCAGGCAGGCATCGGTCAGTTCGTCCGGGAACGAGGCCGGTGACGACGCGATCAGTTGGCCGAGCTTGACGAACATCGGGCCCAGCACCTCGAACCCGTCGACCATGCCCTCGGCCATGGCGCGCCGCCGCCGCGAGCGCCGCAGGCCGCCCCGCAGCACCCGGCGCGTCACCGACTCGCCCAGCACAGTCCCGATCGCGGCCGTGCGCCGGAACTCGGAGAATCCGAACTTCTCGAGCGCCGGCCGCGACACCTCGGGTTCGGGCACGGCCTCGGTCTCCAGGGCCGCGGCCGTCACCGCGCCCCACCGATCGTCACCACACGCTCTGGCCAGCTCATCTGCACCGCTCCGACCGCCTTGTCGCTCTCGTTCGAAACGTCGACGTTCGACATTCCCCGGCGCCACCCCTGCGCGGCGCCGGCTCGGCTATACGACGGAAGTGTACGACCATCGCGCGAGGTTCCCGGGCAGGCCCGGGGTCGGCGGTGCGATTACGCGGGCACGCCGAGCCCGGAGGCCAGCACGGGCCACGAGTTCTTCAGCGCGTCCTGCCAGTAGCCCCACGAATGCGTGCCGGTGGGAGTGAACTCGAAGGTCGCGGGGATGCCGAGTTCGCCCAGCTTGTTCTGCATATTGTGGGTGCAGTGGTTCACCGCGGCCTCGATGACGCCGCCGATCAGCATCTGGTTGAAGAAGCCACGCGGGCCGGGCTGCATGTACTTGCCCTCGTATTTGTCGTACACGCCGGGCGCGCCCGTGCCGCTGGAGATGTACAGGGCCAGTCCCCGCAATTGCTCGGCGTGCAGGTAGGGATCGTTCGCCGCCCACATCGGATCGTTGTCGGGGCCGTACATATTGACCGTGTTCCCGCCGCCCCAGGCCTCCACCGACAGCTTCACGAACTGCCGCCCGAGCGGATCACTGATCTGCGCGCAGCCACTGTAGGCGGCCACCGCCTTGTACAGCCCCGGCTTGGCGATCGGCAGCTGCAGCACCGAGGTGCCCGAAGTGGACAGCCCCGCAACGGCATTGGCTCCGGTGGTCTGAAATTCGGCATCGATCAGCGGCGGCAGTTCCTCGGTGAGGAACGTCTTCCACTTGTACACACCGAGTTTCGGGTCCGGGGCGCGCCAATCGGTGTAATAGCTCCACTTGCCGCCTACCGGCTGCACCACATAGGCCTGCTTCTCCGAGAGGAAGCCCAGGACGTCGGTGTTGCGCTGCCAGGTGGCCGAATCCTGGCCCCCGCCACCGCCGTTGAGCAGATACAGCACGGGCGCGGGCGCACCGGCGTCGGCGGGCCGCTGCACGTTCACCATGATATCGGTGTTCATCGCCGCCGAGTGCACCCGCAGCTGCACCGTGCGGCCGTCCACCGGCCACTGGCCGGTGATCGCCGACCCGTCCGGGGCATCCGACGCGGCCGGCGCCGCCCCCAGCATGGCGCCGGCCGCGACCACTACGGCGGGTATCACGCAGCCGCGCAGCAGTTTTCGGATCATGTGGAATTCTCCTCCGAGGAATGGACGAATGCGCCCGCCGGGCGGTGTGGGTATCACCACCCGGCGGGCAGGGACCGCCGTATGTGAATCGCCGGGCGCGGGATACGGAGCTGGGCCGGCGTGCCCATCCCGCGCGGACGTTACGGCGGGCGGTGTCCGGGCGGCGCGCCAGGGAATCAGGGCTCTCGCGCCGCATCGGACACCCGCTCGAGGGTGGTCAGAGCTTGCCGCCGCCGCCCAGCAGCCACGGGTTGAAGGTGCACTGCAGGGCCGGAGTCTGTGCCGGGTCCAGCGCGTTGAGCGCGATCGACAGCGCCCGCGGCGAGTACATCATCGTCAGGTGATCGGACAAGTCCTGCTCGCACCCGTCCTGGAGGGTGATGTTGCGCACCTGCGCACCCGGACCGGCATGCAGGAATGTCAGGTCGTACGGGTTGGTCACCTCGTCGTAGCGCGAGCCCACGACCGTGTAGTTCACCCCTGGCACCGTATCGCCGTTCGCATTCAGCTCATTGACGAAATCGGAGCCGATGGTCTGCTGGATACCGGCGTGACCGACGAAGATCTCGATCAGACCCAGGATGTCGATCCCGAAGTTGTTGATCGCCCGGCCCAGCGCGCCGATCCCGTCCAGGCCGGTCCCGTGGTGGGTCGCGCCGAAGGTGATCAGCTTGTCGACCTTCTCCGCACCGCCCTCCTTCTTGGTGTACCAGTTGGACATCGCGCCGCCCAGCGAGTAGCCGATCAGGTCGACCTCCTGGGAGCCCGTGGCCGCCAGCACGCGGTCGACGAACGCCGACAGCTGCTTGGCCGATTCCTGGATGTAGCCGGTGGCGCTGATGCCCGGCAGCACCGAGCCCAGGCCGCCGCCCTCCAGCAGGTTGGAGCGGCCGTAGTTGAAGGTGAACGTGCAGAACCCGGCGTCCTTGATCGGCTGGCTCATGTACGCGAAGCTGTTGTACGCGTTGACCCAGGTGCCGTGCACCAGCACCACCGGTTTCCGGCCGTCGCCCGGCTTGCAGTTCCAGTCGTTGGTACCGGGCGGGCCCACATCCGGATTCAGCAGGCTGTAGCCGAACGCCGCCAGGAACGACGACATCTCCGGACCGTATCCGACCGTATCCGACGCGTGTCCGCCCGACGAACCGGAGCTCGAACCCGAGCCGCCGTAGCAGTCGCCGGACCCGTTGCCCGATCCGGCGCCGCTGCCCGACGTGCACGCCGAACCCGAACTGCCGGCGCTGCCGCTGTCGACGATCGGCTTCGCCGCGGGGTCCTTCAGTCCCTGAGCGATGTTGTCTGCCAGTTGTTGTTCCGTCGGCTGCTCGATCGGCGCCTGCGCGGGCTGGGCCCCGGCACCGACGGTCCCGAAACCCACTGCGAGCAGCGAGACTCCTACGAGCACCGCGGCACTCAACGGCCGTCGGCGGGTGCTTCGTCTCATTCCATGCCTTCCTGCAGAACCACAGCGTTCTCCAGTTCCGGTGCCGGACGGGGTATTCCGTCCGGCCGGAACCGCGTTCACACGCTAGGTCCGGCGATCAGGCGCTGGATACGAACTGCCGCAGGCTCTTCGAAACCTCACGAGCGGCGCACCGGGCCGCAGTGAAAGTGCACAAACAAGATATTTCCGCAGCCGCGCAGGCGGCACGATTTTCCACTGTCGCCAGCACAATTCCGATGCGGTCGGCACGGTGAATTCTCCAGCACTGCAACCTATCACGATCCAATCACAACGGTGAGGTGCATCATTCCTGCATTACTCTCCGCTCCCCCGCCGTTCCGATCACGGAGTCTCCCATGCCCCACACCTCGATCCCACTGCTGCGATCCTGCACCCGAATCCTCGCGGGCACCGCCGTCGCCGCCGGGATGCTGCTGAACGCCCCTGCCGCCCTGGGCGATCCGATCTCCGACGCCATCGGCGCGGTGATCGGTCAGCTCGGCGCAGCCGCGGGCGGCCAAGCCGGGCAGCCGCTGCCCACCCCGCGCGGTCCCGGCACCGCGATCGTGGTGCTCGGCTACGGGCTGGAGCCCGACGGGCACATGCGGCCGGAACTCGTCCAGCGCCTGGAGGCCGGATTCGTCCAGGCCGTCATCTCGCCGCAGTCGCCGGTCATCGTGACGGGCGACAATCCGCGCGCCGGCGTCACCGAGGCCGACGCCATGGCCCGCTGGCTGATCGAGCGCGGCATCGCTGCCGAGCGCATCCACGTCGAACCGGCCGCCGCCGACACCCGCGAGAACGCCGCCAACTCCGCGGTGCTGATGCGGGCGATCGGCACCGGCGACGCGGTGCTGGTCACCTCGGCCGACCACATGCCCAGGGCCACCGGGGTTTTCGCCGATGCGGGCGTCCCGGTGATCGGCACCCTCACGCCGGACGGCCTGCCGCCGTTGCTGCTGGCGCCCTTCGGCCCTGCGGCGTAACCCGCCGCAGGCGTGTCGGCAGCGTGTCCCTCGCTGCCGACACGTCGGGCCACGGCCTCAGCCGGTGACGGCCGCGAGCTCGAAGGCCAGCAGGGCGAGGCTGGCGCGGGAGATACCCTCCGGATGCGACAGGTCGAATCCGGCCAGCCGTTCGATACGCCGCTGTCGATGCGACACGCTGTTGGGATGAATGCCCAGCCGCCGGGCGGTGGCCCGGCGGTCCAGCCCCGAGTCGAGGAATGCCCGCAGGGTCTCCAGCAGTTCGGGCTGGGTCGCCAGCGGCTGCAGCGCCGCGGCGAGGTGTTCGCGCGCCGGGCCGGGCCGGGTCATCTGGAATTCCACCGCGACGTCGGCCATCCGGTACAGGCCGGGCGGGCGGCCCAGCGTGCGCACCAGTTCCAGCAGCTCACCGGCCTGCTCGGCGAGGTCGGGAATGGATTCGGTCGCGCCGGACACCACGGTGGCGGTGAGCGGCACCGAGGCCGCGGCCGACAGCACATCGAGGGTGTCGCCGGTCATCGCGAGCCCGCCGGTGAGCGCGGGCGAGTCCTCGACCGGCACCAGAATCGTGCCGCCGTCCACCGACAGCAGCGACAGCGCCCGCGATCCCAGGACCGGCGCCAGCGCGCTCTGCAGTCGGCGCAGCTTGCGCCGGGCGACGCCCTCTACGTTCGACCGCGGGTCCCGCTCGCCCGGATGCGGCGGAATCGACAGCGCCACCACCTGGTAGTTGTCCGCGACCGTGATGCCGGTGCGGCGCTCCAGCGCCTCGCGGCCGTGGCCGCTCAGCAGCGCCGTGACGAGGGTCTGTGCGGCCGTTTGGTGATGGCGGGCGGCCAGCCGGTGCTCATCGAGGTAGGCCGAGGAGGTGGCGACCGTCACCGTCTCCAGCAGCTGCAGCACCTGCTCGGTGCCGGAGAGCAATTCGGCCGGGCCGCAACCCTGTTCGTCGGCGACGTGTTCGAATCCGCGACGCACCGTTTCGTGATAGGTCCGCAGCACGGTGTCCAGGTCGATGCCCTCGCGGGCCCAGGCGGCGGCCCGGCCGACCAGTTCCGCCAGCCGTGCCGCGTCCTGCGGACCGGACGCGGACAGCACGCCCAGCGCCAGTGCCAGGCAGTCGCGCACGCCCGCGGTCAGTTCGGCGCCGCTCGCACGCGGGCCGGGCGCCGGGCGGTCGCGAAGGAAGTATTCGGCCAGTCGTGCGGACAGATCGCTCGGTCTGGCGGGCTCCTCAGCCGGACGCACGACCGGCGAACTCAGGACCGGTGCGGATGATGTCATCGGGTCGCTCCAAGTGGTCGTGACCGCGGTGTGTGTACCCGCCGAGCGCCAGGGGTGAGGTCGCGCCCGGCGGGTGGATCCACTGCAAGCGCACACGCACCGCGCAACGGAGGGGGTTGGAAGTCCACATGCCGCGGTACGGCGGTGCGCCGGCGGGCGGTTCGATGTTTCCCGGGGCACCGCCCAGCGGTGGCTGACCCGGCGACCGAACCGGCGCCTCCTTTCCTGCTCGAGGTGCGGCGCGCCGATGCCAGACGCGGCGCCGACCGCGCAAACACCGGCGCCGCGTCACATCACGATACGGCTACGGAACACCACGATCGCGAATCAGTGTAAATCCGATGACGATTCATCAAGGGCGGGCCGGAACCCTAGGGGCGGCACACAAATTCACGCTCGGGAATCGACCGGGAATTCAGCACTCGTCGGGCGCCGGAATCCCCTGCAATCGATGGTCGACCCAGTGCAGCACCTCGGGATAACCCAGCCCCGCCGCGAGAATGTGTTCGCCGAGAACGCTGCGATACACCGCGGGCACGCCCAGCTCGCACTGCTCCCGGTACAGGTTGCGGGCACCCTCGGCGGGGATCCACCATTCCTGCTCACCGTTGTAGATATACAGCGGCACCGCCGATTTCATGCCGCGCATGCGCGTCACCTCGTAGATCTCGGCGGCAATGTCGCTGCGCAGCGGGTCGGGGATGTCCGAGGCCAGGTCGATCGGCAGCATCAGCACGCCCGGCAGCGCGAACACTCCCGCACAGGTGTCCTTGAGCGGTGAGGTGGCGGCCCAGCGGGCGAGATTGTTCATCCGGGCCAGCATCTCCGGGCGTTCGCGGGCGACGCCGAAGGTGGCGGCGAGGAAGATCCCCGAGGCGAGATTGCCGTTCATGCTGCGCCCGAGCAGCTCGTAGTCGGCCGGGACGCCGCCGAGCGCCGCACCGGTGATCACCGACCCGAGTTCCGGTGCGTAGGAGTCGATCAGCGCGACGGCGCCGCGGGTGGCGATCGCGCCGCCGGAATACCCGTGCATGGCGTAGTGGCTGTCGCCGTACTCGCCGGGCAGCTGATTGCGCACGGCGCGAATCGAATCCAGCACCGCGTGCCCGGCCACGAACGGTTCGGCGTAGGCCATCCGCGGGCCCTCGTGATCGGGGATCAGGACGGAATAGCCGCGCAGCAGCCCCAGTTGGGTTGTCGGCGGGATGAAGTCGGTGGTGCTGGCGTCGAACGAATATCCGTGCGCCAGCGTGTAGCCCGCCGTGCATTCGCGGCCGAGCGCATCGATCGGCAGATTGTTCACCAGCACCGGACGTGCCCCGGGGCCCGCCCACCCCGCGGCCGGGATCGCCAGCGATGCCGTCGCGTACGAGGGGGCGCCGTGGGCGTCGGTGGTGCGGTACTTCAGCTGCAGCACCTGCCGCACCGGAACCACCATCAGCGGTTGCGCGGTGGCGGTGACGTCGCGGTACTCGATCACGTCGCCCGGCGCGTACTCCGCGAGATTCGCGGGCCAGACGTCGAACACCGGATCGCCGACGGCCGACGGCATCACCGCCTGCTGCAGCCGCGCCAGATCCGGCGGCAGCTCCTGAGCCCCGGACACCGCGGGCATCGAGGGCGCGACGATCGGGGGCGGCGGTACCACCGCGTTGATCCACTCTTGCAGATCGGGCAGGTCGAGGCTGTCCGGAAGCGAAACCGCCGGCGCCGCGGGCACACTCGGCTGCGGCATCGCCGGTGGCGCCGGGAGGCCGGGAATTATCGGACCGGGAGCCGGCGGCTGCCCCTGCGCGACGACCGTCGTCGGCCCGCACACGATCAGCATCCCGGTCACGAGGACGCGCCAGCCACGCATGACTCACCCCCACTGTGAGCTCGCACCCGACCGCCGCCATGCGGGTCCGGCCCCAAGACTCCCGAGCCCGCCGGGTCGAGTCATTCGAGGTTACCGGCGCCGCATCGCCCGACACCGTGTTTTGTCCGTTTCGTGCGCATCACGAGTCCGGTTCGATACCGGACGCCCGTCCTGGAGGCCGCTCGGACCGGATTCCCTTGTGCCCCCGAGGGAATCGCCGACGGGCGGCACCCGTCCCGAATCTTCCCTGCTCCGGGTTCCGTTCGGGCTCGCCGGGTGACGCGCCCGTCGCGTCGCGAACCCGCGACCGGCCGGGTGCCGCACCCGGTGCGATACGAACCGCGATCCGCCGCCTACCCGTCCGGGAAGGGATGGATCCGTAGGATTGCCGTGCGTCACGATCACCGCGGCTCACCCCGCCGCGGATCACCCGGACCAACCGAACGGAGGGCCATGCGCATCGTCATCGCGGGCGGACACGGCAAGATCGCGATACTGCTGGCGGCACTGCTCGCCGGACGCGGCGACGAGGTGACCAGCCTCATCCGCAACCCCGCCCACGCCGACGAGGTCGCCGCGAGCCGCGCGCGCCCCGTCCTGCTGGACCTGGAGAACTCCACCGCCGCCGACGTGGCGGCCGTGCTCGACGGCGCCGAGGCCGTACTCTTCGCCGCCGGGGCCGGGCCGGGCAGCGGCGCGGACCGCAAGTACTCCGTCGACCGGGACGGATCGGTGCTGCTCGCGGAGGCGGCGCAGCGGGCGGGGGCCGCGCGGTTCGTCCAGATCTCCACCATGGGCGCGGGAAAGCCCCCGGCGCCCGACCGGGACGAGGTGTGGGCCGCCTACATCGACGCCAAGACCCAGGCCGAGGACGATCTGCGCGGCCGCGACCTCGACTGGACCATCGTCCGCCCCGGCCGCCTCACCGACGCGTCCGGCACCGGCCGGGTCACCCTCGTCGAGGCCCCGGGCGACTACGGCTCGATCCCGCGCGCCGACGTCGCCGCGGTGCTCGCCGAAATACTCGGCGCACCGCGCACTTTCGCCAAAACGCTGGAGCTGGTCTCGGGAGACACAGCGATCCCGAAGGCCATCGCCGCGCTCTGAGGCACCAGCCGCCGAAGGCGCGAGAGCGTCTCACCATCGTCCCGAGCATGCGAGCACCTCACCCCCGCCCCGAGCGTGCGAGCTTCTCACCTCGTCCTCCCGGCGTGCTCTTGGCCGGGATCCATGCCCTCCTCAGCAGTTGCTCGGGGCGGGCTCACCGCGCATCCGGGCGTCCAACCAGCCCATCGCCTGCGGCAGCCCCAGGACCGCGGCGGTCAGGTGGTCGGGTACCGGGATCGCTTCGGACTGCAGCCGAACGCCGGCCGCACACCAGCGGCGGTTCGTGTTCACGATCGCGTCGATCGGCACCAGGCCGTCGATCGGCGAATGCCATTCGAATACCGGCATATTCGGCGCACCGTCGTAGAGTTCGAGGCTGTTCTCCTCGATCACCTTGCGGGCGTCGGGGTCCTCGGTCATCTTGGTGGTCTTCGCGAAATCTAGCGCGCCGCGCCCGGCGCCCGCCGCGAGCAGGTCGTTGGTGCAGCCGTTGGCGATCCGGCGGCCCACCGTCACGCCCTGGTCGTTGAGCTGCTCCGAGATCGGGAACCGCTCCGGGTACTCGCGCTCCAGGCCGAGACCGGCGGCGAAGGCCAGCCCGAACACCGGATGCGCGCCGTAACCGAGCCCCTCCAGCATCTTCACCAGGTTCATCGGCACGCCGCCCGCCGCGGCGCCCGCGATGCGCAGTTCCGGCGCGTAGGTGGGCGCGAGCGCGGCCGCCCAGGCCGTCGCCATCCCGCCGCCGGAGTACCCGGCCATCGTGACTGGGCTGTGCTCCAGCCGCAGTTGCTTCACCTGCTGCGCGGCGCGGATCCCGTCCAGGGTGATCTGGCCGCCCAATTTGGCCGCGCCGTAGGCGAATTGGGGTCCGAGATGATCGGGCAGCGCGATGCTCCAGCCCCGCTGCAGCACCAGGTTGTAGGCGGGCGCCTCACGCACCATCAGATTGGGGTCGCTGGTGTAAAGGGTGTGCGAGATCGAGCATTCGGTGCCGAGCCCGTTGATGATGGTCTGGTACGACAGCAGCGGGCCGTCCGTCGCCCGAGTGCGCGGCGAAAGCACGGTGGTGGTCGCCGCGATCGGCTTCCCCTCCGAATTCGTGGACCGGAACTTGACCAGCCACACGTCGGTTTCGGGGAAGATCATCAGCGGCGGCAGCGCCCGGATGCCGAGCACGTCCCCGGGCTCGTGATCCGCGACATCGGCCGGTGCGCTGTAGAACGGATCCGGATCCGCCGCCGGAAGAAACGGCTGACCGGACGCGGCCCCGACCGCGCCCGCCAGCAACAGCAAGCTGCCGGCGCAGGCGCCCAGCGCGCGCCGGAATGCGTTGTTCCCCATGGCCGGAAAGATTAATAGGACTCGTATCCGACTTCCTCTCGGGGGGTCATGTCCTGACAACTCACAAGCGCTCCGGATATGAGGCTGTGTTGCGAGACGAAATCACGCGAAAACCTGTTGACCGCGGGTTACACGAACGTACCTTCGAACTCGGCGCCGCCGCCCGCTCCATATCGGCAACGGCGCAGAATCGAAGGAGCACGGCCATGTACACCCCCGACACCCTCACCGAGGCGCCGACCAGGCGCGTCACCGTCTATTTCGACGGCCCGGACCCCGGCGACGAACTGGTGCTCGAATATGCCGCCACCCGCGCCGAGGCGTGGGAATTCGCGGCGGCCGCAGTGCATTCGGGATTGGCGGTCACCATCGACACCAAAGTGCGCCCGGGAATGCGACCCCTACCCTGCCGGAGCCTGTGGCATTGACCACACCGGCCTTGTGACGCCTCACAAGCGACCGGGACACCGCTTCCGTATTCGCACAGATCGACGGCGAACGGGAGGTACGGCATTCACCCGCCGTTAGTGTTAACCGCCGCATCAGACAACTCGATGCGGAAGGAGTCAGCATGGTCGCGGACAGCTCGGCCCAACCGGGTCTCACCATCGCCGGTGCCCCGATCTCATCGCCGCTGAAGGATGTCTGGGCGCTGTCACGGCAGATGGTCGGGCACTTCGTCGAGAATGTCGCGCCGTGCGGGACCCTGCCCGGCGACGCCATCCACGGCGACATCACCACCATCACCCGGATGAACCTCGAGTTCGCGGTCAGCATGCTCGACGGCACGGACATCCCCGACAAGATCGAACGGCTGAAAGAGGCCGCGGCGCAATGGGCCCGCGAGGGCGTGCCGATCGATACGATCCACCACGCCATCCACGAGGGTTTCAAGATCGGCCTCGAGCTGGTGGTGTCCGGCACGGCCGCGCGGCAGCGCAAGACCGGCGACGGCACCATGACCATCACGATCGCCGATTACGAGGCGTTGATCGGCGGGGCGAAGCTCGTGGTGGAAATGCTCGACACCATGACCACCGCCGTCTCCACGGCATACGTCCGCGAACTCAGAGCCGTCGTCTCCGAACACCACACCGCCGTCCACACCCTCACCTCCG
>NZ_BAAGSM010000049.1:0-62909 GCF_054782435.1 Nocardia thraciensis | reverse complement strand
GGTGGTCCCATGCTCATGGCAAAAACGGCTCCGAAGTGGTCCCTTCCTCCTGGCAGCCGACATCTGGCACGGTTTGCGTGATTGACCCGTTCGAAATGCGCTCGGGCGCTTGATAGTTGAAGATGTTGATCCGGCTGCGGGTACGCCGGTTGTTGTGTGACAACAGCGAATGTGCGAGAAGGGCTTTCGCGGAACAGGTGCCCTGCAGCCGCCACGAGATGCCGGTGTGGCGCAGCATGTACGGGGTCAGCCGCTTCGTGACGAGGCGAGCGACGGCGTCGTCATACTGGTCGAGCAATGCCTCGGGATCGGTCCCACACCAGCCCCGGGCACGTCGGAAAGGCCCGAAGTCCAACGCGTCCAACGCTCAGCGTTGCAGCCTACGCAGCATGACCGGCAGACCGCGCCCGCATCGCCTGTTCTCCCACCCACATCGCTACAGAAGCGGCAACCAGTGACTTGATCTCGGCCAGACTGCCCAGCCCCCGCAATCGACCAAAAGCTTCTGACCAGCAGAAACAGCTGCTACTTCTTCATCATGTCGTAGATGCGCTTGCACTCCGGGCAGACCGGGGAGCCGGGCTTGGCCGACTTCGTCACCGGGAAGACCTCGCCGCACAGGGCCACCACGTGGGTGCCCATGACGGCACTCTCGGCGATCTTGTCCTTCTTCACGTAGTGGAAGAACTTTGGGGTGTCGTCGTCGGTGGTCGACTCGTCAATGGTCGTGTCCGGGCGCACTAGGGTGTCGGTGCTCACCTCATCCATGATGCCAGCATCGCCGGATTCGATCCCATCCTGTCCCCCGGCCCCTGTGTGCAATCGGAAGACTCGAGTGGAAGACTCGAGGTATGCAGCGTGACGGCGAATCCCCCGATGCCGAAGACCGCGACGGCACGGTTCGCCCCGAGTTCGAGATGCGTCCTCCCGGTTCGATCCCCCGCCCGGCCCGCCACAGCGAGGGCTATTTCCCCGGTGAGCAGGAGCGCCGACCGGCCCTGATCACCGAGGCCGCCCCGTCGCTGGAGCAGCAGCACCGCGCGCGGGTGCGCCGGTACACGATGATCATGGCGTTCCGCATCCCGTGCCTGATCTTGGCCGCGGTGGCCTACGGGCTGTGGGCCAATCCCCTGATTTCGCTGGCAATCATCGGCGTCTCGATCCCGCTGCCGTGGATCGCGGTGCTGATCGCCAACGACCGCCCGCCGCGACGCAAGGACGAACCCAGCCGCTGGGACGGCCGGCGCGCGGCCAAGGCCCTGGGATCAGGCCACCACCGCTCGATCGACGGGTGAGCCCCGCTCGAGCCTGCCGTCGCGGCTGATCAGAACCGACATCAGCGCGGCCGCGCCGCACAGCGCCCCGGCGATATACCAGGCCAGGTCGTAGCTGCCCTGCAGGTCGCGGATGACGCCCGCGCCGGTGGCGGCCACAGCGGCGCCGACCTGGTGCGAGGCGAAGACCCAGCCGAAGGCGATCGGCCCGTCGTCACCGAAGTGCTTGCGGCACAGGGCAACCGTGGGCGGCACCGTGGCGATCCAGTCCAGGCCGTAGAAGATGATGAAGACCCACATGCTCGGGCGGGTGTCGGGGGCGAACAGCGCGGGCAGAATCAGCAGCGACAGCCCGCGCAGCGAGTAGTAGCCGACCAGCAGGTATCGCGAGTCGAGCCGGTCGGTGAGCCAGCCGGAGGCGATGGTGCCCGCGACGTCGAATACGCCGACGATCGCCAGCAGCCCGGCCGCCGTGGTCGGGGGCATGCCGTGGTCGTGTGCCGCACTGACGAAATGGGTGCCCACCAAGCCGTTCGTGGAGGCGCCGCACACCGCGAAACCGCCTGCCAGGAGCCAGAAGGCGGGCGTGCGGGCGACCTTGGCCAGCACGGTCAGCGCGCGCGTCGCCCCGCCGGTCACCACGATCCGCACGCCCACGGCGCTCCCCGGTTCGGCGCCGTAGGCCCGCGCCCCGATATCACTGGGAAAGTCGCGGATGAACAGCAGTACCAGCGGCACCACCGCGAGCGCCGTGCCCGCCACCACCAGCGCGGGCACCCGCCAGCCGTGCGCCTGCGCCAGCGCCGAGATCAGCGGCAGGAACACCAGCTGACCGGTCGCCCCGGCCGCGGTCAGCACGCCGGTAACCAGCCCGCGCTGCCGGACGAACCAACGCCCGGTGATGGTGGCGACGAACGGCATCGACATCGAGCCCACCCCGACGCCCACCAGCAGTCCCCAGGTCGCCAGCAGCTGCCACGACGCGGTCATGAACACCGTCAGCCCGCTGCCCGCCGCCACCAGCAGCAGCGCGCAGGCCACCACCCGGCGGATGCCGAAGCGATCCATCAGCGCCGCGGCGAACGGCGAAATCAGGCCGTACAGCAAGACATTCAGCGATACCGCCGCGCCGATGGTGCCGTGCGACCAGCCGAACTCCGCGTGCAGCGGATCCATCAGCACGCTCGGCACCGACCGGAATCCGGCCGCGCCGATCAGCGCCACGAATCCGGCGGCGGCGACCAGCCAGGCGGGATGGATGCGGCGGCTGTCCGACGCCGTCGTCTCCGTGCTGCCGGATCTCGTCGTCTCGGCGGGGTCTCGCAGTTCGGTCACACCGAGATCCTGCAAGAAACGGCATTGCCGGACGAGTGGCCTGAATGCCACAATGCGTCAATATTTGGCCACACGTTGGGAGGACGACATGATCCGGTGGAACTCGGCCTTCATCGACCGCCCGGCCGACCGTTTCGACGAGGCGTTCGCCTTCTGGAGCGCGGTCACCGGCACCCGCAGAGCCGAACGCCAAGGTGACAATGGAGAATTCGCCGCGCTGCTACCCGAGGACGGCGATCCCTGCGCGCACTGCCAGGCGGTGGACAGCGGCCCGGGCGGTGCGCACGTCGACCTCGGCGTCGACGATCTCGGCGCCGCCCGCGACCACGCGCTCGTCCTGGGCGCCACGGCCGTCGTCGATCGACACAACTTTTCCCACCTGCGGTCCCCCGGTGGCATCGCATTCTGCTTCAACATCGATGACGGCGAGCGGGTACCGTCACCGGTCGCCGGCGCGGACGGCTCCCTCAGCCGCCTCGACCAGGTGTGCCTGGACATCGGCGCTTCCGCGTACGACCGGGAGATCGCGTTCTGGGCGGCGCTGACCGGCTGGGAGCTGCGATCCACGACCCGGCCCGAATTCACCCGGCTCGGCGTGCCCGATGCGCTGCCGATCCGAATCTTGCTGCAGCGCAAGGATTCCGACGGCCCGGCCGCGGCACATCCGGATATCGCCTGCTCGGATTTCGAGGCCACCTCGGCCTGGCACGAATCCCTCGGCGCCCGCCGCGTCTCGAGAGGCGCGCACTGGGTGGTGATGAGCGACCCGACCGGCGGCCTCTACTGCCTCACCGGCCGCGACCCGCGCACAGGGCGGATACCGACTTGACCACGCGGCCGTCGATCGGAAGGAGACCGCGGTGACGCATCGGGTGGCGGTGCTGGCCCTCGCGCCGGTGGTGGGGTTCGACATGACCATCCCGCCGACGGTGCTCGGCAATGCCGCCGACGCCGACGGCACCAAGCTGTACGACGTGCGCATCTGCGGGCTGGACACCGGCGCGATACCGGCGACGATGGGATACGCGATCGTCCCGCAGGCCGGGCCGGACTGGGTCGCGACTGCGGAGACGGTCATCATTCCCGGTACGCAGATGCCGGGACCGCGGCGGCACGGGACGATCGCGCCGGAACTCGCCGAGGTGCTGGCCGGGATCCGGTCCGACGCGCGCCTCGTGTCCATCTGCACCGGGGCGTTCGTGCTCGGCGCCGCGGGGCTGCTCGACGGGCGGCGGGCGACCACGCACTGGTCGTTCGCCGACGACTTCCGCCGCCTGTATCCCCGCGTGCGGCTGGACGAGAACCTGCTGTTCGTGGAGGACGGAAACATCTGCACCGCAGCGGGTTTGGCGGCGGGCCTGGACCTGTGCCTGCACCTGCTGCGCAGCGACCACAACAGCGAGGTCGCCAATCAGGCCGCGCGCTACTGCGTGGTGCCGCCCTGGCGCGAGGGCGGCCAGTCACAGTACATCGACCGCCACATTCCCGAGGACGGCTCCGACGGCACCGCCCCCACCCGCGCCTGGGCGCTACGGCATCTCGAGCGTGATCTGGGTCTGGCCGCCCTGTCCGCCCACGCCAGCATGAGCGTGCGCACCTTCACCCGCCGGTTCAAGGCCGAGACCGGCCTCGCCCCGGGCGCCTGGCTGCTGCAGCAGCGTCTACGCTACGCCCGGCACCTGCTGGAGAGCACGGATCTGCCCATCGAGGAGGTCGCCCGCGCCGCCGGACTCGGGACGGCCGCCTCGCTGCGCCACCACATGCGCAGCGAGTTGGGTGTCCCGCCCTTGGCCTACCGCAAGACATTTCGATCGGGGGTGCGTGCGGTGGGAGCGTGATCCCGGCCAAAAGCGTGCCGGGAATAGAAGGTGGTCCGCCCAGCCGGTAGCACGAAGTCGTCCGCCCAGCCCGGAGCACGAAGTGGTCCGCTCAGCCGGGAGCACGACGTCGTCCGCCCAGCCAGGAGCACGAAGTCGTCCGCCCAGCCGGGAGCACGAAGTGGTCCGCTCGGCCGGGAGTATAAAGTGGGTTCACGCAGCCGCGAAGCTCAGTGGTGGGCCGCCTTTTCCGCGCCCGCGCCGGTCAGCGAGCGGACCTGCATCTCGACGTACTTCGCCTCGTTGTGGTCTTTGGACAGCATGGTGCCGAGCCAGCCGAGGGCGAACGACACCGGGATCGATACCAGGCCCGGGTTCGACAGCGGGAACCAACTGAAGTCGGCGGACTTGATCATCGCGGTCGGCGCGCCCGACACCGCCGGGGAGAACACGATCAGCACGACGGTCACCAGCAGGCCGCCGTAGATGCTGAACAGCGCCCCGGTGGTGTTGAACCGCTTCCAGAACAGCGAATACAGGATGGTCGGCAGGTTCGCCGACGCCGCCACCGCGAAGGCCAGCGCCACCAGGAACGCCACGTTCTGGTTCTTCGCGAGGATGCCGCCGACGATCGCGACCGCGCCGATCACCACGGCGGTGATGCGGGCGACCCGCACCTCCCCCTCCTTGCTGTCGGCCTTGCCGTGCTTGATGACATTGGCGTACACGTCGTGCGCGAACGACGCCGACGCGGTAATCGTCAGCCCCGCCACCACGGCCAGAATGGTCGCGAAGGCCACGGCCGCAACGAATCCCAGCAGCAGCGGCCCGCCGAGCTCCAGCGCCAGCAGCGGCGCGGCGGAATTCTCCTTACCGGGTGCGGCGTTGATCTTCTCCGGTCCCACCAGCGCCGCGGCACCGTACCCGAGGACCAGCGTGAACAGGTAGAACAAGCCGATCAACGCGATCGCCCACACCACCGACCGGCGTGCGTCCTTGGCCGTCGGGACCGTGTAGAAGCGCATCAGCACATGCGGTAGCCCGGCCGTGCCCAGCACCAAAGCCAATGCGAGAGAGAGGAAATCGAGCTTGGTGGTCTCGTTCTTGCCGTAGCGGAAGCCGGGATCGAGCAGTTTCGCGCCGGACTTGCCGCTGTTGTCGACGGCCTGTTGCAGCAGCGTCGACAGGTTCAGCCCGTACTCGGCAAGCACCCACACCGTCATCGCCGCGGCCGCCCCGATCAGCAGTACCGCCTTCACGATCTGCACCCAGGTGGTGCCCTTCATCCCGCCGACGAGCACGTAGACGATCATCAGCGCGCCGACCACGGCGATCACCAGATTCTGCCCCACGCTGCCGGAGACCCCCAGCAGCAACGACACCAGCACTCCGGCGCCGGCCATCTGCGCCAGCAGGTAGAACAGGCTCACCGCGAGCGTGGAAGTCGCCGCGGCGGCACGCACCGGACGCTGCTTCATTCGGAACGCCAGCACGTCGCCGAGGGTGAATTTGCCTGTGTTGCGTAGCAATTCGGCCACCAGCAGCAGCGCCACCAGCCACGCCACCAGGAACCCGATCGAGTACAGGAACCCGTCGTACCCGTAGAGCGCGATGGCCCCGGCGATGCCGAGAAAGCTTGCGGCGGAGAGGTAGTCGCCGGAGATGGCGATCCCGTTCTGGGGACCGGAGAACGCCCGGCCCGCCGCGTAATAGTCTGCGGCCGTTCGGGTGTCGCGGCTGGCGCGGAACACGATCACGAGCGTGATCGCCACGAAGACCGCGAAGATGGTGATGTTGAGGCCCGGCCTGCTGCCCTCGACAGCGGCGGCGAGAGTGGCACTCATCGGGTCGGTTCCTCCATGTCGGCGCGCAGCTCGTCGGCGATGGGATCCAGTCGGCGATCGGCGTAGCGCACATACAGGCCGGTGATGACGAAGGTCGAGACGAACTGCAGCAGACCCAGGATCAGCCCGACGTTGATATTGCCGACAACCTTCGTGGACATGAAGTCGTGGGCGTAGTCCGCCAGCAGCACGTACAGGGCGTACCAGGCGAGAAACAGGGCGGTCATCGGGAAGACGAAGACGCGGAATCTGCGGCGCAAGCGCTGGAATTCCGGACTGTCGTGGACCCGGGCCCAGTCGCCGGAGGGCTCCCCGCTCTGCTCTTCGGTCGTCACCTGCCACACCTCCTCGTGAGCCAGGTCACAATAATAGAAATCGGACGTTTGACCGGCCGTATGTCAGCAGGTGGGCAGCCCGCGGAGCGGAAAATTCACGCGGATTCGAGGTCCCCGCGACCGCCGCCGCGGGGTCGCTACCGGGTGCCCGGCGGTTGCCCTGGCAGAGTTATCCAGCTGTGCCGACGAATCAGACCACGGTCTCCTTGCTCGCCGCGCTGGCGCCGCAACTGCGCGCCGCGCTGATCCGCGTCCAGTACGACACCGACACCCTGCTGCGAGTGCTCGGCGAGCCCGCGCACACCGCCCTCGGCCGCTCCGAGCCGGTGCCCGCACGCCGCGCGGCTCGCGACGCCGGAGAGCTGGGCGCGCTGATCCGGCTGCTGCTGCTCGGCGACGAGCTGCCCGAGCGGGAGGTGGCAGCGGCGCTGGCCCCGGTCGACCTGGATCATGCGGTTGCCGCCGGTCTGCTGGATCGCGACGCCGATCGGGTGCGCGCCACCCTGGATCTGCGGCCGCTGGACCTGGGTCACGGCGCCCGCTGGGTGCTGTCGGATCTCGACGACGCCATGCGGCGGCGCACCCTGACCGCC
The DNA here is from genome assembly GCF_054782435.1 of Nocardia thraciensis. Taxonomy (NCBI): domain Bacteria; kingdom Bacillati; phylum Actinomycetota; class Actinomycetes; order Mycobacteriales; family Nocardiaceae; genus Nocardia; species Nocardia thraciensis. The sequence goes on along the minus strand of NZ_BAAGSM010000049.1, from coordinate 55,711 downwards.
GATCACGTGCTCGGCGTCGGCCAGGCGTCGCTGTCGCTGCTGCGCGCCACGCCGATCGCCCCGGTCGGCACCGTGCTGGACCTGGGCACCGGCTGCGGCGTGCAGGCCGTGCACGCGGCCGGTTACGCGGGGACCGTCACCGGCACCGATGTGAACCGCCGGGCACTGTGGCTGGCCGCGGCCACCGCCGCGCTCAACGAGCTCGACATCGAACTGCTGGAGGGCTCCTGGTTCGAGCCGGTCGCCGGGCGCCGCTTCGACCAGGTGGTCGCCAATCCCCCGTTCGTCGTCGGCCCGGCCCGCGTCGAGCACACCTATCGCGACTCCGGGCTGGCCCTCGACGGCGCCAGCGAACTGGTGGTCTCCCAGGCGCCCGCGCTGCTGAATCCCGGCGGCACGGCGGCCATGCTGGCGGCGTGGGTGCACGTCGACGGCGAGGATTGGCGCACCCGAGTGTCGTCGTGGCTGCCCGACCACGGCGTCGACGCCTGGATCGTGCAGCGCGACGTCGCCGATCCGGCCCTGTACGTCGGTACCTGGCTGCGCGACGCCGGACTGGACCCGCGCGATCCGCAGGCTCAGGAGCAGGCAGAACGCTGGCTGGACGCGTTCACGTCCGCGGATGTCGAGGGTGTCGGGTTCGGGTTCGTGTATCTGCGTTCCATCGACGGGCCGACCGAGGTCCTCGCCGAGGATCTGACCCACGGCTTCGACGATCCGCTCGGGCCCGAGGCCACCGCGTACTTTCGGCGGTCGGCCTGGCTGCGCGCGGTCGGCGCGGACGAGCACCTCGCCTGGACATCACGGTTCGAGGTCGATCCGGCCACCGCTCTGGAACGGGTCGCCCTGCCCGGAGACGACGGCTGGGAACAGCGGGTGGCCCGGCTGCATCGCGGCGACGGCCCGCGCTGGCAGCACGAGGTCGACGACACCGCCGCCGCGCTGCTGGCGGGAATGCGCGCGGACGGGCTGCCGTTGCAGGAGTTGGTCGAATTGCTGGCAATCGGCCACACCGGCACGACCGCCACACCGGAATTCCGCGCCTCGGCGCTGGCCGTCACCACCGGACTGGTGCGCCACGGATTGATCCACCCCGCGTAGATCCGCGGGCATCACGGTGGGATGCATTCCTGGTTGCCGTCCGGCAACGGCGGTCGCACGGCGTTCCCAACTCGCCCGCTTCTTAGGAACTTCTCAGATGGAAGGGGTGAAACCCGCAGCTCAGCTATGGTTTATCGGGACAGTGTCGGGGAACTTTCCCAGTGTCGGGTCCGTTGATCGGAGTGAGACACCACCGACAGGAGGCAAGTCATGACAAGCCCCGCCACCACTGGAGTGCGCGCCAGCGATCAGGGGGACCTCGACGCCCAGAGCCCCGCCGCCGACCTGGTACGCGTGTACCTGAACGGAATCGGCAAGACGGCGCTGCTGACGGCGGCCGATGAGGTCGAGCTGGCCAAGCGCATCGAGGCGGGCCTCTATGCCCAACACCTGTTGGAGACCGGCAAGCGATTGTCCGCCACCCGAAAACGGGATCTGGCCATTCTGGTGCGCGACGGCCAGTCCGCGCGGCAGCATCTGCTCGAGGCCAACCTGCGCTTGGTCGTCTCGCTGGCCAAGCGCTACACCGGCCGCGGGATGCCGCTGCTCGACCTGATCCAGGAGGGCAACCTGGGCCTGATCCGGGCGATGGAGAAGTTCGACTACTCCAAGGGTTTCAAGTTCTCCACCTACGCGACCTGGTGGATCCGCCAGGCGATCACCCGCGGCATGGCCGATCAGAGCCGCACCATCCGGCTCCCCGTGCACCTGGTCGAGCAGGTTAACAAGCTCGCCCGGATCAAGCGGGAACTGCACCAGCAGCTCGGGCGCGAGGCCACCGACGCGGAACTGGCCGCCGAATCCGGCATTCCGGAGGAGAAGATCTCCGATCTGCTCGACCACAGCCGCGATCCAGTGAGCCTGGACATGCCGGTCGGCAACGACGAAGAAGCTCCGCTCGGCGATTTCATCGAGGATTCCGAGGCCACGTCGGCCGAGAGCGCGGTCATCGCCGGGCTGATGCACCGCGACGTGCGCCAGGTGCTCGCCACGCTGGACGAGCGCGAGCAGCAGGTCATCCGGCTGCGCTTCGGCCTCGACGACGGCCAGCCGCGTACGCTGGACCAGATCGGCAAGCTGTTCGGCCTGTCTCGCGAGCGGGTGCGCCAGATAGAGCGCGAGGTCATGTCCAAGCTGCGCAAGGGCGAGCGGGCCGACCGGCTGCGCGCCTACGCGGGCTGACGAGGGTCAGCCGAAAGACCGAGGCCGATCGGGCCTCCACAGACGCTGGGCCGTCCGGAATCCGGCCCAGCACCCCCGCGGTGATCATGTGGGTTGGTGATCACCACGAGCGCCGACCGGCGCCCGCGCGGCCCGTCCCCTCCGGGCACAGCGCGAACCGGTCGGCGCTGTACTGGTTGCTGAAGTTCCCTCAGGCGAGTGCCTGTTCGGCGTCGTTCCCGCTGATCCTGAGCCGTTCCGGTGGCATCACGTCGATGATCCCGACTACGCACTGCTGGGGCTCGCATTCGTCGTGGTCCCCTTCCTGACCACCGCCACCCTGCTCTGGGTGATCCATCGCCGCCGAACCCGTGGTTCTACCCCGCACCCCAATCCGCCGGGCCGCCCGAGTTGGACCAGAGCCACAGCACAGCGGTGACCGATGTCGAGCCGACAAGGACCTAGCCGGTTGGTTGCTCGTGCTCGAGGTAGGTGCGGCCGCGCGGCGAGAGCGCGTATCCGGTGGGGTGGCTGCGGGTCAGACCCAAGTTCTTCAGCCGGCGAATGCGCAATTTCAATCGGTCCTTGTCCGGCTCGCCGAGCAGATCGGCGAGATCCACGGCGCGCATCCCCGGGTTGACTCCGATGCCGCGCAGGGTCGCGAGGGTCCAGGGGTGGTCCGCGCGACGGTCGAATCCGTGCAGGCGGGAGCGGAGGTCGTCGATCTCGGTGTCGGACAGGTCCGTTCGCTCGCCGAGCGGGCCGCGCGGGTCGGCGCCGTGGTAGGCGACGCCGATGCGGAAGACCGGGTCGGAGTCGGTGCCACGGAATGTCGCGAGCAGCGAGGCCAGCGAGGTCTCTCCGGCAGCGCGCGCATCGGTGTCGGTGAGATCGGCGGTGTCCAGCCGGTCCACAGCGTCGATCCGGACGATTCCCGCCGAGGTGTGGATCAGGGTGCCGGGCCGCACCCGCGCGGTGGCCCAGCGCCGGTATACCGCGCGCACGGATCCGTCCGCGATCAGGGCGGCGACGCGGTTGGTGAAGATCACGGTCTATCCCGAGTTGCGCAGGGCCGTCGCCAGGCCGTTCATGGTGAGCAGGATGCCGCGTTCCACCAGTTCGGAGTCGTCCCCGGCGCGGCGGCGGCGCAGCAGGTCGACCTGCATCTGGTTGAGGGGTTCCAGGTAGGGGAAGCGGTTGCGGATGGATTCGGCCAGGGCCGGGTTGTCGGCGAGGAGCTGGTCACTGCCGGTGACGGCGGCGTGCATGCGGGCGGTGCGGTCGAATTCCTCGCGGATCATGCCGAAGATGGTGTCGCGCAACGTCGCATTCTCGACCAGCTCGGCGTAGCGCGCCGCGATATCCATATCGGCCTTCGCCATCACCTGCGCCAGGTTCGACATCACGGTGCGGAAGAACGGCCAGCGCCGATACAGGTCCGTCAGGGTCGCCAGGCGCCGGCGATCCTCGCCCACCCACTGCTCGAGCGCGGTGCCGGTGCCGTACCACCCGGGCAGCATCACCCGCGCCTGGCTCCAGGCCATCACCCAGGGAATCGCGCGCAGGTCGCCGACCGAGTTGGTGGGTTTGCGCGATGCCGGGCGGCTGCCCAGATTGAGGTCGGCGACCTCCGCGATCGGCGTGGAGGCCCGGAAATACTCGACGAAGCCGGGTGTTTCGTGCACCAGCCGCGCGTATGCCTGGCGCGCCGCTTCGGCCAGGTCGTCGAAGAGGTCGTAGGCGGGTTCGGCGTCGGCGCCCAGGCCCTCCACGTCCAGCAGCGTCGATTCCAAGGTTCCGGCCACCAGCGCCTCCATATTGCGGTGGGCGGTGCCGCGGTCGGCGTACTTGGTGGAGATCACCTCGCCCTGCTCGGTCAGGCGCAGTGAGCCGCGCACCGCGCCCGCGGGCTGGGCCAGGATGGCGTCGTAGCTGCGCCCGCCGCCGCGGCCCACTGTTCCGCCGCGACCGTGGAAGAGCCGCAACCGGATTCCGGTCTTGCGGGCCGCCTCCACCAGATCCAGTTCCGTCCGGTACAGCGCCCAGTTGGCGGCCAGGTAGCCGCCGTCCTTGTTGGAGTCGGAATAGCCGAGCATGACCTCCTGCCGCATGCCGCGCGCGGCGACCAGCCGGTGATAGGCGGGCACCTCCAGCGCGGCGACCAGGGTCTCGGCGCCCTGCCGCAGGTCGTCGATGGTCTCGAACAGCGGCACCACGCCCGCCGGGCTGCTCGGCGCGGTGTCGGCGTCACCTGGGTCGAGAATGCCCGCCTCCTTCAGCAACAGCGCGGCCTCCAGCACATCGCTGACGGAGGTGCACATGCTGATGATGTAGTTGGGCACGGTGTCGGGGCCCAAGTCGTCGAGGGCGGCCTTGGCGGCGCGCAGCACCCCGAGTTCCTTGACCGCCAGCTCGCTCAGCCGCGCGGTCGGCCCGAGCAGGGGGCGGCGGGTGTTCAGCTCGGTGGACAGCAGCTCGACGCGCCGCGGCTCGGGCAGGCTCGCGTAGTCGGAATGCACTCCGGCCCAGGCGAACAGCTCGGCGACCAACTGTTCGTGCACCTCGGAGTTCTGGCGCATGTCCAGGCCCTGCAGGTGGAAGCCGAAGGTCTCGACTGCGCCGCGCAGGGCGGCCAGCCGGTCGTCGGCGAGCAAGCCGTCGCCGGAGGCGCGCATCGAGGCGTCGACGATGTTCAGATCGTGCAGCAGCTCCCGCGGGGAGCGATAGGGTTCGGCGACCGGGCCGTCCGTGCGCGTGCGGTCGCCGGGTTCGCCCGCTTCTCGGCCGGACGGCGGGGCCGTCGTCCGGTGTTCGGCGGCGGCGCCGAGGTCGCCCGCGGGTCGGCCGGACGAGAACGCCGACATCGGGCGGTCGGCGGCGGCGCCGACGCCTTCGCCCGGGACCTCGCCCAGTGAGCGGCGCGCCGTGGCCGTCAGCCGAGCCCGGATGCCGCGGATAGCGCGGCGATACGGCTCGTCGGCGCGCTGTGGCGAATCGTCGAAACCGGCGTCGGCCAGCTCCGCCAGCTCCGGCGTCACCGGCACCAGGCGGGCCGACTGCGACAGCGACTTCTCCAGTCCGACAAGCTCTTTCAGGTAGTGGCCGAGGGCGACGGCGCCCGCGCGATGGGTGGCCCGGTGCACCACCGCGCCGGTGACGTTCGGATTGCCGTCGCGGTCGCCGCCGATCCACGAGCCGGGTCGCAAGATCGGCCGCCGCAGCAGCTCGTGACCGGGCCAACGCTCCCGCAGCGCTGCGCGGACCTCGGCGTTGATGCGCGGGATGACCTCGAGCAGGGTCATATCGTAATAGCGCAGGCCGACCTCGATCTCGTCCTGAATTCGCAAGCGCGCCAAGCGGATCAGCGCCGTACGCCACAGCGTGAGCACCTGCCTGCGCAGCTGCGTGTCGATATCGGCGTACTCCGGTTCGGACTCGGTGTAGCGTTGCCGCCTGCGCATCAGCTCGGTGATGCGGGACTGCACGTCGAAGACGGTGCGGCGGCGGGTCTCGGTCGGGTGCGCGGTGATCACCGGGGAGACCAGCGCGTCGCTCAGCAGATCCGCGATCGCGGCGCCGTCCGGGCCGCCGAACCGGACGGCGTCGAGCTTGCGGTAGGTGGCGGCGAGGCTGGAATCCTGTGGCGGCTCCCCGGCCGCGACGTGCACCGCGCGCCGCCGGTCGCGCTGCAGGTCCTCGGCCAGGTTGGCCAGCAGCAGGAAGTGGCTGAACGCCCGGATCAGCGGGATCGCCACATGAATGTCGATGTCGCGCAACATATCCGCGACCGCGCTGCGCTCCACCTCGGAGCGACGCACCCGGAACGCCTCGACGCGCACCCGCTCGATGAGGTCGAAGACCTCCGGGCCCTCGTGGTCGCGGATCGTCTCGCCCAGGATCGCACCCAGAAATCGGATGTCGTCCCGCAGTGGCGCGGTGGCAGCCTCGATCTGATCTTCGCGCATACGGCCAGTATCGACCATCGCGGCAGCGTGGCGGCGTCCCGCCCCACCTGCGGCCGGGGTGAGATCGATCCCACCCGGAATACCGGTCCCCGGACCGGCGGTTCCGTAGCGCGTGCGAATCTTCATCGTTCACGGGTTCTCCGCCGACGTCGGTGCCCACTGGTTCCCGTGGCTGGCCGAGCAGCTGGATGCGCGGGGGCATCAGGTATCGATCGTGGAACTGCCCACCCCCGAGGCACCGGTGCGGCAGGAGTGGGACGCCCGGCTGGCCGCCGCGGTCGGCGCCGTGGACGCCGATACCGTGCTCGTCACCCACAGCCTGGGCGTCATCACCGCGCTGCGGTATCTGTCCGGGCTCGAATCCGGTTGGCGGCTCGGCGGTTTCGTGGGTGTCGCCGGATTCCTCGGTAGGCTGTCGGTCGTTCCGGAGATCGACAACTATCTCGCCGACAGCCCGGATGTGGCGTCGGTGGTCCCGCACATCGATATCCGCACGATGATCTATTCCGATAACGACGAGGTCGTCCCCCCGGCCGCCTCCCGAGCGCTGGCCACCCTCCTCGCCGCCGAGCACATCGAAATCCCCGGCGGCGGTCATTTCCTCGCCGACGAGGGATTCACCGAGCTGCCGCAGGCCCTGGCGGCGGTGCAGCAGATCGCGCACGGGCGCACCTAGCCCGCGTCCCGGCGCGACTCGTCATCGGGTCATCGGCGCTCATGCGAGGCGGCGGGGGCCGATGTCGAAGCGGCTCGGTTCCGGGCCGACGCGGACGCGGGCGTAGAGGATCGCGGCGCCGCGGGGTGCGGCGAGGACCGGCTCGACCGACAGTTCGCGCACCTCGGGCAGGTCGTCGCAGAGCGCCGAAACGCGTTGCGCCAGTTCGGACAGCGCGCGTTTGTCCACTGGTTCGCCGATCGTCTTGCCGGGGACTCCCGTCTCGCCGTCCAGCAGCGGCGCAGCCCGGGGCGCGTCGATCAGCGCGGTCGATTCGGCCTCGGTCAGCGGCAGCGCGCGGTAGACCCGGTCGCCGAGCAGGTCGATGATGGTGCCGGACAGGCCGCAGCTGATCACCGATCCGAACGACGGGTCATCCTGCACGCGCAGTACGCAGCCCACGCCCTTGGTCGCCATCTTCTGGATGTGCACCACCTCGTTGCCGGACACCTCGGCCAGGTCGGTGTACGCCCGCCGCACCGCCGAGGGCCGCCACAGGTCGAGCCGCACCCCGGTCAGATCCGGGCGATTGCGCCAGAGTTCGCCCGTCGCCTTCGCCGCGACCGGGTACCCCAGTTCCTCGGCTGCCCGCTCGGCGGCGTCCTCGTCACGCACCTCGCGGAACTCCACGACGCGGATCCCGTAGCAGGACAGCAGGTCGGCCGCCTCGAGATCGCCGAGCCAATGCCCTTCAGGGTCGCGAGACATCCACTCCCCCACCAGATCTCGGGCACGCTCGCGGTCGACATCGGCTGGCCGCACGATGGCCGAGGCAGGCCGCGTACGCCAGTCGGCGTAGCGGCGCACCCGCGCCAGCGCCCGCGCCGCCCGCTCCGGATCCGGGTAGGACGGGATCGAGCCGCGCTCGACCGTGCCGCCGGAGCCCCGCACCGTCAGCAGGTTGGGCATGCCGTGGTCGGCGACGAAGGTGGTGAGCACAGGTTTCGCCCCGCCCTGCGCGCCGGACCGGATCGCCTCGGCGAACGCCGCCACCGTCGTCGGCACCGGCGGCGCGAAGATCACGATCACGGCGTCGACCTCGGGGGAGGTCATGGCCGCCGCGACCGCCGCCAGGAAGTCGGCCGGATCGGCCTGCGGGCCCAGATCGGCCGGTGCGCCGATCTCCAGTCCCTCGCCGCGGGCCGCGTCGACCGCCAGCCAGCCCAGCGCGGGACTGTTGCCGATCACCGCCAGCCGCCGCCCGGCGGGCAGCGGCTGGTAGGCCAGCAGCATCGCGCAGTCGAACAGTTCGGAGATGGTGTCGACCTGCACGATGCCCGCCTGGGCGAACAGATCCCGCTCCACCGAGCGTTCCAGCGCGCTCACCGGAATGGTGCGGGTGGCGTTGCGGCCGCTGCTGACCACCACGATCGGCTTGGTGCGCGCCACCCGGCGCGCGATCCGGGAGAACTTGCGCGGATTGCCGAAGGTCTCCAGATACAGCAGCACCACATCGGTCGCCGGATCGGTGTCCCAGTACTGCAGTAGGTCGTTGCCGGAAACATCGGCACGATTACCCGCGGAGACGAATGTCGACAGGCCCAGCTTGCGCGCGGCCGCCTCGCCGAGAATCGCGGCGCCCAGCGGCCCCGACTGGCAGAAGAACCCGACCCGGCCGCGCCCGGGCAGCACCGTGGCCAGCGTGGCGTTCAGCGACACCGCCGGATCGGTATTGGCGATGCCGAGCGCGCTCGGGCCCACTACCCGCATGCCGTGCCCGCGCACCGCGTCGACCAGATCGCGCTCGGCGGCGTAGCCCGCCGGGCCGGTCTCGGAGAATCCGGCCGTGAGCACCACCAGTCCCTTGACGCCCTTGGCCATGCAGTCGTCGAGCACCGAGCCGATCTCGGTGGCGGGCACTGCCACCACCGCCAGGTCCACCTCGTCGGGAATATCGCGCACGGTCGGGTACGCGCGCACCCCGCGCACCGAGCTGCGGTTCGGATTGACCGGATACACCGGCCCCTGGAAGACCCCCGACAACAGGTTGGCCAGCACCGCGCCGCCGACCCGCCCCGCCGACGGGGTGGCGCCGATGACCGCCACCGATCCCGGGCTGAGCAGATTCCCGACGCTGCGGGCCTCGGAAGCGCGCTCGCGCGAATCCCGCACCGACAGCAGCGCCTCGGTGGGGTCGATGGCGAACTCCAGGTGCAGCACCGACCCGTCGCGGCTGCGCTGCACCTGGTACCCGGCGTCGCGGAACACCGTCACCATCGCGTTGTTCTCGGCCAGCACCTCCGCGACGAAGGTCTCGATCGCGTTCTCAGCGGCCGCACCGGCCAGATGTTCCAGCAGGATCGACCCCAGCCCGCGGCCCTGGTGTCCGTCGGCGACCACGAACGCCACCTCCGCGGCGCGCGGGCCCGCCCGGTCGGGCAGCAGTTCGTAGCGGCCGACCGCGATAATCGCCTCGCCCAGTTCGATGACCAGCCCGACGCGGTCGCGGTAGTCGACATGGGTGGTGCGGTACAGGTCCTTCGGCGTCATCCGCGGATACGGACCGAAATACCGCAGGTAGCGGGTGCGATCGGAGAGCCCGGCGTGGAACTGCTGCAGGGTCTCGGCGTCGTCGGGGGTGATCGGGCGCAGGCGGACCACGCCGCCGTCGGAGGCGAGCACATCGGCGAACCAGTGCTGCGGTGGCGGCGGCGGATCCTCCGGGGTGTCAGTCACGAGGATCCTCCGGGTCCAGGCCGAGCAGTCCGAAAGTTGCTCGGCGCGTGGCCAATACGGCCGTGTCGACCGCGCGCTGCGCGCGGTCGACCCGCTCGTCACCAGTCTCGCGGGTGCCGCCCGGCCCGTCCCAGCGCTCGAAGGTGATGTCGCCCCCATCGCTCATCGTGCCCGGCGGCCGCACCGCCGGGGCATAGGCGCGCACCTGCTCACGCCATTCGGCCGGGGTCTCCGTCGCCGGATCGACACTGCGGTCCAGCGTGGCGGCCAGCAGGTGCGTCCACGCCCGCGGCACCACCCGGACCAGGCCGTACCCGCCGCCGCCGACGGCCAGCCAGCGGCCCTCGGCGTACCGGTCGGCCAGCTCGCGCATCGCGGCGAACGCCGCCCGCTGGCCGTCCACGGTCAGGCTCAGATCGGCCAGCGGATCCTCGTGGTGGGTATCCACGCCGCACTGGCTGATCAGGATCTGCGGGCGGAACGCGGCCAGCGCGCCCGGCACCACCGCGTGAAATCCCCGCAGCCACTGGGCGTCCCGGGTACCGGGCAGCATCGCGAGGTTGAGCGCGGTGCCCTCGGCCGCCCCGGCACCGACCTCCTCCGGCCAGCCGGTGTTCGGCCACAGCGTGGCGGGGTGCTGGTGGATCGAGACGGTCAGCACCCGCGGGTCGCCGTAGAAGGCGCGCTGCACGCCGTCGCCGTGATGGACATCGACGTCGATGTAGGCGATGCGGTCGAACCCGTGGTCCAGCAGCCAAGAGATGGCAACGGCCACATCGTTGTAGACACAGAATCCGGCCGCCGCGCCGGGCATCGCGTGATGCATGCCGCCGCCGATGCTCACCGCTCGCCGGGTGCGCCCGGCGGCGATCTCGCCCGCGGCGGCCAGGGTGCCGCCCACGATCACCGAGGCCGCCTCGTGCATATGCGGGAATATCGGGTTGTCCGCGGATCCCAGCCCGAACGGCGGCGCCGCGGGCGGACCCGAGCCGGGCGGGGGCGGTTCGGCGCGCCGGACGGCGTCGAGATACGCCGGGGTATGGATGCGCAGCAGGTCGGCGTCCGCGGCCGGGCCGGGGGACAGCGTCTCGACCTCTTCCAGCAGACCCAGGCCGCGCGCGAGGGCCATGGTGAAGCGCAGGCGCGCGGGCTTCATCGGGTGTTCCGGCGTCCAGGTGTAGTCCAGGAACCGATCGGTCCACACCACAGTGGCATCGCTTGCCATATCCGCCACGCTAATGCACAGCCGCCCCGGCCAGGTCCGGCTGCGAACGAGAAGTGAACACGGGGAAGCAGCGCGCCCTATTTGTCGTTGGGATGCAGTAGAAATGCAAGACAGTGCGGGCGCGCCGAGCCGCGAGCGTACATCGAGGGCGCGCCCGGTGTCCTCCGGGTCTCCGCAGGACGAGCGAAATATGCTGACGCGCGGCATCGCAGCCGTGCGTGGGTAGAATTCGTGCCGACGAAGGGGTAACAGGTGAAGGATCTGGTCGACACAACGGAGATGTATCTCCGTACCATCTACGACCTCGAGGAGGAGGGGGTCACGCCGCTGCGCGCGCGCATCGCCGAACGCCTCGAGCAGAGCGGGCCGACGGTGAGCCAGACGGTCGCTCGGATGGAGCGCGACGGTTTGCTGAGTGTCGCCGGCGACCGTCATCTCGAACTCACTGACAAGGGCCGCGCCATGGCGATCGCCGTCATGCGCAAGCACCGCCTGGCCGAGCGGCTGCTGGTCGACGTGATCGGGCTGGACTGGCAGAACGTGCACGCCGAGGCCTGCCGCTGGGAGCACGTGATGAGCGAGGATGTCGAACGCCGCCTGGTCGAGGTGCTCAACAACCCCACCACCTCGCCCTACGGCAATCCGATCCCCGGCCTCGACGAGTTGGGTGTGGTCTCGACGTCCTCCGAGGAGGAGAAGCTGATCCGGCTGTCGGACCTGCCGTCCGGCCAGGTGTCGGCCGTGGTGGTGCGGCGGCTGTCCGAGCACATCCAGACCGACCCCGACATCATCGGCCAGCTGCGCGAGGCGGGCGTCGTCCCCGACGCGCGCGTCACGGTGGAGACCAAGCCGGGTGCGGTGATCATCTCGGTGCCCGGGCACGACGGTTTCGAACTGTCCGACGAGATGGCGCACGCCGTCCAGGTGAAGCTGGTCTGATCGATGAAACTTCTGGTGACGGGCGGCGCCGGGTACGTCGGCGGGGTGTGCGCCCAGGTGCTGATCGAGGACGGCCACGAGGTGATCGTGGTCGACGACCTGTCCACCGGGAATGCCGAAGGGGTCCCCAGCGGCGCGAAGTTCGTGGACGGCGACATCGCGACGGTGGGCGTGGAGCTGATCGAGTCCGAATCCTTCGACGGCGTGCTGCACTTCGCGGCGCAGTCGCTGGTCGGCGAGTCGGTGCAGCAACCGGAGAAGTACTGGCACGACAACGTGGTGAAGACGCTGGCGCTGCTGGAGGCGATGCGCCGCGCCGGAACGCCGCGGCTGGTGTTCTCGTCCACCGCGGCGGTGTACGGCGAACCGGAGCAAGTGCCGATCACCGAGGACGCGCCCACCCGGCCGACCAATCCGTACGGCGCCTCGAAGCTGGCCATCGACCACGCCATCACCTCCTACGCCGCGGCGCACGGACTGGCGGCGACCAGCCTGCGCTATTTCAACGTGGCCGGCGCCTACGGCGGGCTCGGCGAGAACCGCGTGGTGGAAACGCATCTGATCCCCTTGGTGCTGCAGACCGCGCTGGGGCACCGGGAATCGATCTCGGTGTTCGGCACCGACTACCCGACCCCCGACGGCACCGCCATCCGCGACTACATCCACATCCTCGACCTGGCCCAGGCGCACCTGTTGGCGCTGGCCGGGTCGCAGGCGGGCACGCACCGCATCTTCAATCTGGGCAGCGGCACGGGTTTTTCTGTGCGCCAGGTGATTTCGTCGTGCGAGCGGGTGACGGGCCGCCCCATCCCGGCCGTGGACTCGCCCCGCCGCGCCGGAGATCCCGCGGTGCTGATCGCATCCAGTGAGCGCGCCGTCGCCGAACTGGGCTGGAGTCCGCGCCACAACGACCTGGACGAGATCGTGTCCGCTGCGTGGCAGTTCCTGCAGGCGCTGGGCGAGCGCGCCCACAGCGCACGGTAGGTCCTGCGCCACACCGGTTTTCACGATTCGCACCGGGCCGGGTCGATGACGATCCGCACGCCCAGCCCCGCGGCGGTGGCGTGCCCGCTCAGCGCGAGCTTGCGCACCTCGCGCGGTGGCATCCCGGTGCGCAGCGCGGCGTCGAGCAGGCGGGCGATGGTGTGCTGCGGGTCCGCCTCCAGCGCGGCGTCCAGAGCCACTCCGGCCAGTGGACCGTCACCGTTGGCATAGGCGCTGTAGGCGAGCAGGGTGGCCGCCTCGGCGCGGTCGGATCCGGTGAGCGCGCGGCACAGCAGCGACCACAGCACCTCCGCCGCCGCGGCCTGCTCCCCCACCGCCAGCGCGAACGACGCGTCGCGCACCCTCGAATCCCGAAGCGCCACAGCCACTTCGGCGATATCGGGAGCCAGCACGATCGCGTCGGGGTTACCGATGGCGGACACCCGCCGCAGTACCAGTTCCAGCCCGAAGCGGCTGTAGAAACTGGGCTCGCCGCGGCATGCGGCCTGCCGATGCCGACGCCGCGCCGCCGCGGTGGCCCGCTCGAGCTCGTCGCCGACCGCCGCGCGGGACTCCGGATCGACGCCGACGATCTCGGTCAGCTCCGCGCGGCACGATCGGATCGGGCGGCCGTCGAGCACCTGCGCCAGCGTGATCGGTGATGCCGCCGGATCGGATTGCAGACCGGTGGAACCGGGTTCGAGCAGGCTCCACCACGGCGCGCCGCCCGCGACCTCGCGCACGGCGCAGGCCTCGACCATCTCCACCCCGGCGTCGCGGAGCGCGCCGTCGAGGATGCGGAGCAGGTCGCGATGGCGTCCGGCGCGCGCACCCGGGCGATCGGCACGCGGGGCCCCGGCTCGATCGTCCACGATGAGCACCAGCACGCCGACCGCGTCCTCCTGCCCGCAGATCGTGGCCAACTGCCCGGCCACCCGTAGCCAGGCGCCGCACCCGGGCACGTCCAGATCGTGCCGGGCCACCGTCCCGAGAAAGACGGACCCCGGCCGCTCCGGCGCCTCCCGCAACATGCACACCACCAGCGACCGCTCCGGCACGAAACCCAGCAGCGCGGGCACCCCCGCGATGAACTCCCCGGGCTCCTCCACCCGCAGCCCGGGATCCGCCCACACAGATCCCCCGGCACCCGGACCACCGGACCGCTCCCCTGTGCCACCGCCAGTAGCATCCCTAGCCACCCCGCCATCCGACGGCCGACCGTCCCGCACACCACAATCCGGCTCATCGTGAGCCCCGACCCCGTGAGACCGCGCGGCGCTGTCCTGGGCGCCGTCTAGCGCACAGCTGTCGAGCGCACTGTCGTCCGGCACGCCGCCGCAGGAAGGACTGCGGTGGTTCGGCTGCGCGTGTCGATGGTGCGCGCATGGCGGCGCGCTCGGTGGGGCCGCGCCCCGGCGCTGGTCGCCACCGGGGGTGGCGGCGGAATCGTTGTCTGCGGAGGCGGGTTCGGCGGGAGTCGTCATGCGGCACAGCTTGCTCCGCTCGATCGCCGAGGCCGGGACGCCGACCTGGGGAAAGGAGAAGTCTGGGGACGGCGGGCAAGGGGTGTGTACAGAGCGGCGCGGACCGCGGTTCCGTGTCGCCGCTATCTGATACGGTCGCTGCGGCGAGCGCCTGCACGCGGTTGCGGGACCGCCCTTCCTCCCGCAACTGGTCGGCAAGCGGCCGGACACCGAGTGGCCCCGTGCGGCGTGCCGTACCGATTCCAGCGCGGCACGCACGACATGCCGCGCATCGAGGTGGTGCGGTGAACCTCAGTCGGAGGCGGCGATGAGCGCCGCCAGCTCCGCGTCGGACAGCCGCAGCTCGCCCACCGGCAGCAGGTCGGCCAGCTGTTGCGGAGTGCGAGCGCTCGCGATCGGCGCGGCCACCGTGGGTTGCGCGGCGAGCCAGGCCAGCGAGACCGCGGCGACCGGGACGCCGTGGGCGGCGGCGACGCGATCCAGCGCGGCCAGCACGCGCTCGCCCCGCGCATCGAGATAGGCCGCCGCGCCCTGGGCCCGCGGGCTGTCCACCTCGACCCCCGGCCGGTACTTGCCGGTCAGAAAGCCTTTGGCCAGCGCGTAGTACGGCACCGTCGCCAGGCCCTCCACACTCGCCAGCGGAAGCACATCGCGCTCGAACTCGGCCCGCTCCACGAGGTTGTACTGCGGCTGGATCGCGACGTACCTGGCCAGCCCCTCTCGATCGGCGACGGCCAGCGATTCGCGGACGCGGTCGGTGGACATATTGGAGGCGGCAACGTACCGCACCTTCCCGGCGCGCACCAGCTCGTCGTACGCGGCGAGCGTCTCCTCCACCGGGGTGTCCGGATCGTCGTAGTGCGCGTAGTACAGGTCGATGTAGTCGGTGCCGAGCCGCCGCAGCGACGCGTCGGCCGCACCGCGAATCGCCTTGGCGGACAAGCCCTCGAACGGCGCGAGCCGACTGCCCTTGGTGGCGATCACCACGCTGTCGCGGTTGCCGCGCGCGGCCAGCCACTGTCCGAGCACCGTCTCGGACTCGCCGCCGCTGTTACCGGGAACCCAGGCCGAATACACGTCGGCGGTGTCGACGAAATTCCCACCGGCAGCCGCGTAGGCATCCAGTACCGCGAAGGATACGGCCTGGTCGGCGGTCCATCCGAAGACGTTCCCACCCAGACACAGGGGAAACACGTCCACATCGGTTGTACCAAGTTTCGCCATGAGTTCGAACGTACTCCGCGATTCGGCGCCGGTCCCGCGAGATTTTCAGCCCCTTCGGACATTCGCGACTGTGGCATCGAACACGTCACCCAGCGCCCGCATATCCGGCGCGCCCCCGTCGAAGCTCATATAGGTGGCGCTGATCCGCACGTCACCGATCTGCGCCACCAGCAGGCGCATGGATTGGGTGAGCCCCGGGCCGTCCACCGGCCCGGAAACCGTGCGCCGCAGCGCGAGTGCGTCGTCGGCGGAGACGGGCGGCGGCGGCTCGGCTTGCGTCACAACGGCATTGGCGAGCGGTCCGCGCTGCACGCGCACGGCTTCGCAGTGCCCCAACTGATCTCGCAGCCGGGCCATCGGTTGATCGGTGCGGCTCAGCTCGACGGTGATGGTGGCGCGGGTGGCGTCGTCGGTGCCTACGACAACGGCGAGCCGGTCGGTGTCGAACCGCGGCTGCGGCGGCGCGCAGTCCTCGGGATCGGCGGACGCCCCGGCCGGAACGCCCGCCAGGTCGGCGACCGCGCGGCGGGCCTGCTCGACCGGCAGCACCGCGGTCGCGTAGCGGGCGGGGAACCGGTCCTGGGCGGGCAACAGCCGCGCCAGGGGCGTGCCGATGTGGTGGGTGACCGCGGTTTGCTGCCGGGCCTGCGGACTGCCCGGCACCGTCTGGCCGCACGCCGCGAGCAGGCCGATCAGGGCCATACCGCCCAGCACGCGCGCCGCCGCGCTGCCCTTCCTGCGCGGCCGCGGACCCGGCGAATCCGGCACGATCACACATTTCACTATGCCGAACGCCCGCTGTTCGCCGGAACTGCCACGCCGGGGGCGCCGGGAATGCGAATCGCACCTCGTCCGTTGTTCGAACGTGCGGTGCACCCACCCGGCGCGGTCTCCGAAGCGTATGAGAGACAATGAAGGTGGTTCGCCACATCACATCCGCCGTCGGTTGTGACGGCGGGCCCCGGACGATGACCGGTTTGGACGCATTTCCGCCGGGCACGGCTTCGGGACCGGCTACCCGACGTGACGGATGCGGGCGCACCACGCAGGAAGGAGTACGCGATGGACTACGAGTCGCGAATGTACGAGCTGGAGTTCCCCGCTCCGCAGCTGTCCTCCGCCGACGGCGCTGGTCCCGTGCTGGTACACGGGCTGGAGGGCTTCACCGATGCCGGCCACGCCGTCCGCCTGGCCACCACGCATCTGCGCGAGAGCCTGGAATCGGAGCTGGTCGCCTCGTTCGACGTGGACGAGCTGCTCGACTACCGGTCGCGGCGCCCCCTGATGACGTTCAAGACCGACCACTTCTCCGACTACGCCGATCCGGAGCTCAACCTGTGGGCGCTGCGCGACACCGCGGGCACCCCCTTCCTGCTGCTGGCCGGTCTGGAACCGGACCTGCGCTGGGAGAAGTTCGTCACCGCCACCCGCCTGCTGGCCGAGCAGCTCGGCGTGCGCCGGACCATAGGCCTGTCCGCCATCCCGATGGCGATCCCGCACACCCGCCCGCTCGGCGTCACCGCGCACGCCAGCGACCGCGACCTGATCGGCGAGCATCAGCGCTGGCCGGGTGAGCTGCAGGTGCCCGGCAGCGCCTCGTCGCTGCTGGAGTACCGGATGGCCCAGCACGGCCAGGAGTCGATCGGCTTCTCCGTGCACGTGCCGCACTACCTGGCCCAGACCGCCTACCCCGAGGCCGCGCAGACGCTGCTCGAGAACGTCTCCGAGAACGCCGGACTGGAGTTCCCGCTGGCGGCGCTCAGCGAGTCGGCGGCGAAGGTCCGCGAGCAGGTCAACGAGCACATCGCCGGAAACACCGAGGTGGAGACGGTGGTCAACGCCCTGGAGCGGCAGTACGACAGCTTCGTGACCGCGCAGGAGCGCCAGTCCAGTCTGCTGGCCCGCGAGGCGGACCTGCCGACCGGCGACGAGCTGGGCGCGGAGTTCGAGCGCTTCCTCGCCGAGCAGGGCGAGTTCGGCGACGGCGGGGCCGACGGCGGCGAGCTGAGGTAATCCACCACGCCATATTTCCGGCATGCTTGTGGCCGGAAATGTAGGCCGGTCTGCCGGAGTAGCCGATCGGTTTGCGGAGTGGCCGCCCCCTCCCGGTAACGTAGAAGCACGTGCAGCTTTCCGAGTTGATCCCCGACCGTGTCGTGCCCGACGTCGACGCGGACTGGCTGTACGAGACCTTCGCCGAATGGACGATCGATCAGGGCCTGACGCTGTACCCGGCGCAGGAGGATGCCCTGCTCGAGCTCATGACCGGGGCCAACGTCATCCTGTCGACGCCCACCGGCTCGGGAAAATCGATGGTCGCGGTGGGCGCGCATTTCGCGGCCCTCAATCGTGGTGAGCGCAGCTGCTACACCGCCCCGATCAAGGCTCTGGTCAGCGAGAAGTTCTTCGCGCTGTGCGAGGTGTTCGGCGCCGACCGGGTCGGCATGGTGACCGGGGACGCGGCGGTGAATCCGACCGCGCCGATCATCTGCGCGACCGCGGAGATCCTGGCCAATCTGGCGCTGCGCGAGGGCGCGGCCGCTGAGGTGGGCCAGGTGGTGATGGACGAGTTCCACTTCTACGCCGACCCGGACCGCGGCTGGGCCTGGCAGGTGCCGCTGCTGGAACTGCCGAGGGCGCAGTTCCTGCTGATGTCGGCCACGCTCGGCGAGGTCGATTTCTTCGCACGCGATCTCGAACGCCGCACCGGTCGCCCCACTGCGCTGGTGAGCGGGTCGGAACGCCCTGTGCCCCTGACGTTCTCGTATCGCCGCACCCCCATCACCGAGACGCTGGAGGAACTGGTCACCACCCACCAGTCCCCCGTCTACGTCGTGCATTTCACCCAGGCTGCGGCGCTGGAGCGGGCGCAGGCGCTCACCAGCGTCAACTTCGCGTCCAAGGCGGAGAAGGAGGCCATCGCCGAGGCGATCGGCGGCTTCCGCTTCTCCAGCGGGTTCGGCAAGACGCTGTCGCGGCTGATCCGGCACGGCATCGGCGTGCATCACGCCGGGATGCTGCCCAAGTACCGCCGCCTGGTGGAGCGGCTGGCCCAGGAGGGCCTGCTCAAGGTGGTGTGCGGCACCGACACCCTGGGCGTCGGGATCAACGTGCCGATCCGCACCGTGCTGCTCACCGGCCTCACCAAATTCGACGGGGTCCGCACCCGCCGCCTCAAGGCGCGCGAATTCCATCAGATCTCCGGGCGGGCGGGCCGCGCCGGGTACGACACCACGGGCACCGTCGTAGTGCAGGCGCCCGAGCACGAGATCGAGAACGCCCGGCTGCTCGCCAAGGCCGGTGACGACCCGAAGAAGCAGCGCAAGGTGCAGCGCCGCAAGCCGCCGGAGGGCTTCGTGTCCTGGTCCGAGGACACCTTCGACCGCCTCGTCGCCGCCGATCCGGAGCCGATGGTGTCGCGCTTCCGGGTCACCAATTCGCTGCTGCTCAATGTCATCGCCCGCCCGGGCAACTGCTTCGACGCGATGCGTCATCTGCTCGAGGACAATCACGAGCCGCGCCCGGCGCAGCGTAAACATATCCTCAAGGCGATCCGGCTGTATCGCGCACTGCGAGACGCCGGGGTGGTGCAACAACTCGACGAGCCCGACGAGACCGGCCGCCGCGCCCGGCTGACCGTCGACCTGCAGCGCGACTTCGCCCTCGACCAGCCGCTGTCGCCGTTCGCCCTCGCCGCCCTGGAACTACTTGACAGCGATGCCCCCACTTACACACTGGATGTGGTGTCGATCATCGAATCCACGCTGGAGAACCCGCGTCAGCTGCTGCTCGCCCAGCAGCACAAGGCGCGCGGCGCCGCCATCGGGGAGATGAAGGCCGACGGCATCGACTACGACGAGCGCATGGAGCTCATCGAGGACATCACCTGGCCCAAGCCGCTCTCCGAGCTGATCGAACCGGCCTTCGAGACCTATCGCGCAGGCCACCCGTGGGTGTCGGAGTTCAGTCCGGCCCCCAAGGCCGTTGTGCGCGAAATGATCGAGCGCGCAATGACTTTCACGGAGCTGATCAACGAGTACGAACTGGCTCGGTCCGAGGGCATGGTGCTGCGCTACCTCGCCGACGCCTATCGCGCACTGCGGCGCACCGTCCCCGAGGCCGCGCGCACCGAGGAACTGGACGACGTCACCGAGTGGCTGGGCGAGCTGGTCCGGCAGGTGGACTCGAGCCTGCTCGACGAGTGGGAGCAGCTGACCAACCCGGGCGCGGAGAACGACTCCGAGCAGCTGGCCTTCGGAGCGGAGACGGTGCGCCCGATCTCGGCCAACGAGCGCGCGTTCAAGGTGATGGTGCGCAACGCCGTGTTCCGCCGCGTCGAGATGGCCGCGCTGCGCCGCTGGCAGGCCCTCGAGGATCTCGGCGACGGCCCCGACTGGGAGCACGACCTCGCGCCGTACTTCGCGGAATACGGCGAGATCGGCACGGGGCCGAACGCGCGCGGCCCGCGATTGTTCCAGCTCGAGCAGCGCCCCGGTTTCTGGCATGTGCGCCAGGTGCTCGACGATCCGGCCGGTGACCACGGCTGGTCGGTCGACGCGGTCGTCGATCTGGCCGAATCCGACGCCGCCGGTGAGGTGGTGTTCGACGACGTGGCGGTGACGGCGGGATGAACACCTTCTCCCCTGTCCTCCCGGCGAACGCCGGGACCCATGCGCACCGAAGACCCGTCTCGATCCCGGCCTTCGCCGGGAGGACGGTTTCCGCCGTCCGTCAGTGATCAAGACGACGTTGATCCGGTTCGTTTTTCCGGCCACCCCGCTGATACTCTCGCGCTCGCTGCCCGCAGCGGGGAGGCTGCCCGGAAGAAAGAGAGTCCCCTTAGATTGTTGGATACACACGCGCCCGAGTCGCCCTGTCTCGTCATCGATCTCGCCCGGGTGCGCGACAACTACCGCGCACTGCGGTCCACCCTGCCTGGGGCGCGAATTCGGTTCGCGGTCAAGGCTTCTCCGATGCCGGAGGTCATCCGGCTGCTCGCCGCTGCGGGCGCGGAATTCGACGTCGCAAGTATCGGCGAGATCGAGCAGTGTGTGCGTCTGGGTGTCGATCCGGCCGTGCTCTGCTACGGCAATCCCCTGAAGAAATCGAGCCACATCGCGGCCGCCTACGCCGCCGGCGTGCGCCGCTACGCCTTCGACACCGAGGACGACCTGGACCGCATCGCCGAGCACGCCCCGGGGTCGGAGGTGGAATGCCGTTTCCTGGCCTCGGCGCCGCAGTCGCAGACCCCGTTCGGCGCCAAATTCGGCTGTGCTCCGGGCGAGGCGGTGCGGCTGCTGGTGCGCGCCCGCGACCTCGGCCTGCGGCCGGTGGGGCCCTACTTCCACGTGGGCTCCCAGCAACTGGATCCGGTCGCGTGGCAAATCGGCCTCGAACAGGCGGGCGCCATCGCGGAAGCGTTGGCGGTCAAGGACATTCCGGTGCGAGCGGTGAATATCGGTGGCGGACTGCCGATTTCGTACGTCGATCCGGCGCCGGAGCTGTCCGACCTGGGCGCGGTGATCGCCGCGGCGGCGGCGCGGTACCTCCCGGAGCACAGTGAACTCGTGGTGGAGCCCGGCCGGGCCCTGGTGGGCAACGCCGGTGTGATTCACGCGGAGGTCGTGAACGTGCGCATCGCGCCGGACGGGCGGCGCTGGGTATACCTCGACATCGGTCGCTACAACGGCATGGCCGAAACCGAGAACGAGTACATCGCTTATCGCATCGAAACCTTACGAGACGGTGACCCCCGCGACGAGGCGGTGATTGCCGGACCGACCTGCGACGGAGACGATGTACTGTATCAACGCACGCGGGTCCTGTTGCCGACCACGCTGCGAGCCGGTGATCCCGTTCGGATCCTCGATACCGGCGCTTATACGGCGAGCTATTCGTCGGTGTCCTTCAACGGTTTTCCGCCTTTGACTGTGCATGTCATCGGCGCTGAGCGAGAGTGAGTTTGCCCATGACGGCAGAATTCACCGGCTGGCACGTGCTGGCCGAGTTCGGTGGTGTCGACGCGGCTCTCTGCGACGACCTCGAACGACTCGAAGCAGCACTTCGAAAATCGTTGCTCGCCGCGGGCGTGACGATCTGCGATGTGGTGCACAAGAAATTCGAGCCGATGGGCGTCACGGTGCTGGCGCTGCTGTCGGAATCGCATGCCTCCATCCACACCTACCCGGAATCCGGTGACATCTTCGTCGACGTGTTCACCTGCGGCAGCATCGGCGCCGGTGCCACCAAGGCGGTCGATCTGCTCGCCGCCGAGCTGTCCCCCGGGACCGTGCACACCGAGGTCATCCAGCGCGGGCACGCGGCGCGGCGCATCCACGAGCCGGTGGGCGCCGGGCTGACCCGCGTCTGGGATCTTTCCGAGGTGCTGATCGACACCCGAACTCCGTTCCAGCACATGGTGATCGCGCGGACCGAACAGGGGATCTCGCTGTTCTCCGACGACGATCGCCAGTCCACCGAGTACTCCCAGCTGACCTATCACGAGGCGATGCTGGTCCCGGCGTACGCGCTGGCCGCGAAGCTCGACAACGTGCTGATCGTCGGCTCCGGCGAGGGCGTCGCCAGCCAGATGTCGGTGGCGGCCGGGGCATCTCGGGTCGATCACGTCGACATCGACCAGCTCGAGGTGGAGCTGTGCGCGAAGCACCTCCCCTACGGCTACACCGAGGCCGATCTGGCCGAGGCGGTCGCGGGCGCCGGGCCCATCCGGATGCACTACGCCGACGGCTGGGACTTCCTGGGCGAGGCCGAGGCCGAGGGCGTGCGCTACGACGTCATCGTCATCGACCTGCCCGACGAGCGGGTCGAGGACGCCCAGCACAACCGCCTGTACGAGGAGGAGTTCCTCACCCGATGTAAGGCGCTGCTGTCCGACGGCGGCGTGCTGGCGGCGCAGGCGGGCTGCGCGACCATGTGGCGCAACGAAACCCTGAAGCGGTCGTGGCAGCGGTTCCGCGACCTGTTCGACACGGTCGTCCCCTACGGCTCCGACGAGCACGAGTGGACGTTCCTGTTCGGCGTAGCGCAGCCGGTCACCGATCCGGTCGAGGTGATGACCGGCAAGCTGGCGAAGCTGCCTTACCACGCCGAGACGATCGATGAGCGGGCCCTGGTCCGCGGTGCCATCGAACCGCACGCCTTGCGCGTCGGCGCCGCCGTCGCCTGAGCCGACCGGCACGGGCACCGACGTCACCGCCGCCGGACACCCGCGCCACGCCTCCGGCGACTGCGCCACCGCCGCCCGGCAAGTGCGCCACGGCCGCCGTAGCGATTGCTTCACCGCCGCCCGGTTATTGCGCTACGGCCGCCATGGCGACTACTTGACCGGCGCCCGGTTACCGCGCCACGGCCGCCTGGCAATTGCGCCACTATTGCCCGGCAATTGCGTACGCCCGCCCGGACACCTTGTCCGTGCGGGCGTTTCGCTGTTCGTGCTATTCGACTTCGCGCTGTTCGTGCCGCTCGAGGTTGCGTTGTTCGTGCTGGTCGAGGTTGCGCTGTTCGTGCTGGTCGACGTTTGCCGTCCGTGCTATTCGGAGCGGGCCGGTTCGGTCCAGGACCATCGGTAGCCGTCGACGTATCCGGCGAGGTAACCCTGTCCGTAATCGCCCGGCCGCACCACCGGCGGCGTGGCGGCCTCGCC
The DNA here is from genome assembly GCF_054782435.1 of Nocardia thraciensis. Lineage (NCBI taxonomy): Bacteria > Bacillati > Actinomycetota > Actinomycetes > Mycobacteriales > Nocardiaceae > Nocardia > Nocardia thraciensis. The sequence goes on along the minus strand of NZ_BAAGSM010000049.1, from coordinate 32,574 downwards.
CGCGAGGTGGCGGGCGGCGACGACACCGTCGCGGTACCCCGCGCGGTAGCCGGTGTGGTAGCCCAGCGCGGCTTGTGCCATATCGACCTCCTGAGCGGACGCGCGGCCGTTCGGCTCGAGCGAGTGGAGAGATATCGCGGGCACGTCGGCGGGCCCTCGGACGCGGTGCGCCGACCGGGCGGCGCCTCGCCGTCATCGCCAAGTATGCACCGAGAACCCCTGGTGGCGCGGCCGTTTCCCACGTTCGCAGGCTGAAACTTCGCCTCCCGTTCCTGCACTCCGTACAAGTTCCCGCATCCGCTGTGGCGTCAGTCAGAGGTGCGAGAACATGTCCGGAGTGCGGGAATTCAGCCACCCTCACCAGAGCGGGTGGTGCGGCCCCTCATCACGCCGCACCACCCCAGAACAACCCGGTCTCCCGGCAACAGGACCACCTCCTCTCCGGCGACAGCACCACCACCCCCCGACGACAGCACCACCACCTCCCAGCGACAGCGCCACCACCCCCCGACGACAGCACCACCACCTCCCAGCGACAGCGCCACCACCTCCCAGCGACAGCACCACGACCTCCCGGAGGCGGCGCCACCACCTGCTCGGCGAACAGCGCCACTCGTTCCCAGCGACAGCGTCACCTCATTTCCGGCCCGCTTTGGCCGGGATCCACCGAGGCCGTGTGGATTCCGGCCAACAGCGTGCCGGAAATGACGGAGGTGGTCGGTCATGGGAGGGATGGTGGCTCTATTCCCAACTCCTGCAGACGGTTTCGGTACACTTCTACGTTGGCGAGTTTGATGTCTTCGTAGCCGCGCACCACGTCGTGCAGTCCCGCTGCCTCGACAGCGCGGTCGTACTCGGCATCGAGCGTGTCCGCCAAGGCCAAGACCATCTCGGAGTAGTGGGCGAGCAGGGTCCGCTCGACCTTGCGCACGTGCATGTAGCCGAAGGGGTCGAACTTGGTGCCGCGCAGTCGCTTTCCCTTGGCGAGGACCTTCAGGGCGAGGTGGCTGCGGGGGCCCAGACCGATCTTCTTGTCCCGTCCCAGAGCGCGCAGCACCGGCGGGTGCAGGCGATAGGTGAGGTTGGCGCCGTCGGGCACCTGCGCCGCCACCTCGTCGAGGAAGGCCGGGTCGACCAGGCGGCGCGCCACCTCGTACTCGTCCTTGTAGGCGGTGAACTTGTAGAGCCCGCGCGCCGCCTGCTCGGTGAACTCGGTGCGCTCGGTGACCCGCCGCTGCGCCTGCCAGAGGAGTTCCATCGTCCGCACGTAGTCCCGGGCCACCCGAACACCCTGAAATCCGATCAACTCCGTGGCGCGCACCTCGATCAACCGCCGCGTCTCCCCCGCCGCCGACAATCCGTCGAAAAGGTCTGCCGGAACCCGAATTTCGGTGTGCGCACGCCCGCGCGGCGCGGTGGCCGCGGCGAAGTCCTCCGGCCGCGCGACGGCTGCCCGCCCCCAGCGGAACGCCGCGATATTGGCCTCCACCGCCACGCCGTTGATCTCGATGGCCTCCTCGATCGACGCCGCGGGCAACCGCAGCCCACCGAGTTGGTAGGCGGCGCCGACCAGCAGGAAATTGGCGGCGGCCGTGGTGCCGAACAACGTTTCGGCCGCGGCCAGCGCGTCGAAAGACCGCACCGTGCGCGAGACCCGCCGCAGCCGCGCCAGCAGCGAGGCGGTCTCCGGATACTCGATCGCCTTGTCGTACACCATGTCTCCGGTCGGCGTCTTGCTGGTCGACGCGACCGACAGCGTGGTCTCGGCGGACCCGTAGGCCAGGTTCTTGGTGTCGGCCGCCGCCAGCAGGTCGAAGGCGACGATGCAGTCGGCCGAGCCCGGCGTGAGCCGGTTGGACGGCTCCAGCGCACCCGGCGCGAACCGCAGATGCGACACCACCGGCCCGGCCTTCTGGCTCAGCCCGATCTGATCCAGGCTCGCGACCTCGTATCCGGCCCGCATCGCCGCCGTCGCCAGCACCTGGTTCACGGTGACGATCCCGGTGCCGCCGATTCCGGCCAGGAAGACGTTCTGGGTGCCGGTCGGCGCGGCGAACCCGATGTCCTCCAGCTCCGGCGGCCGGGGTCGACTCTTCTTGCGCCGCTTCGCCTTACCCGGCTCCGGCAGCTCCACGGTCACGAACGACGGGCAATCGCCGTCCAGGCAGCTGTAGTCGGTGTTGCAGGAGGTCTGGTCGATGCGTGTCTTGCGGCCGAATTCGGTGTCGACCGGCTGCACCGACAGGCAATTGCTCTTGGTCCCACAGTCACCGCAGCCCTCGCACACCGCCTCGTTGATCACGACCCGGGTGCGCCGCACCGGCAGGGTGCCGCGCTTGCGCTGCCGCCGGGCGTCGGCGGCGCAGTGCTGGTCGTAGATCAGCACGGTGACGCCCGGAATCTCGCGTAGCGTGCGCTGCGCCTCGTCGAGTCGATCCCGGTGCCACAGCCGGGTTCCCGGCGCCAGGTCCCGCTTGCGGTACTTCTTCGGTTCGTCGGCGCAGATGATGATCTGCCGGACGCCCTCGGTCGTCAGCTTGTGCGTGAGCCGGGGCACCGCCAGCGCGCCCTCGGCGTCCTGGGCGCCGGTCATCGCGACCACGTCGTTGTAGAGCAGCTTGAAGGTGATGTTCACCCCCGCCGCGATGCACGCCTGCACCGCCAGCTGCCCGGAGTGGAAATACGTTCCGTCGCCGATGTTCTGGAACAGATGCGGCACCTCGGTGAACGGCGCCTGGCCGATCCACTGCGCGCCCTCGCCGCCCATCTGGGTCAGGCCGGTGACCTTGCTGTCCTCGCGTCCCGACATCGTCACCAATGTGTGGCAGCCGATGCCGCCGCCCGCCAGGGAGCCCTCCGGGACCCCGGTGGACCGGTTGTGCGGGCAGCCGCTGCAGAAGTACGCGGCCCGTTTCGCGGGTAGCACCGACAGCGACAGCGGTTGCGGCAGCGGACGTCTCATCTCGATATGCCCGTTCAGCGCGCGGCGCAGCGGCTTGGCTATCCGCCCGGCGGTGAGCTCGCCGTCCTGGTCGAACAGCGGCCGGTTCGCGTCGTCGCGCTTGCCGATGATCCGCGGCGCGTCCGCGGCGCCGTACAGGATGTCGCGCAGCTGGGTCTCGATGAACGCGGTCTTGTCCTCCACCACGATCAGCCGGGACAGCCCCTCGGCGAAGGCCCGGACCGGTTCGGGGGCAATGGGATACGGCATTCCGATACGCAGCAGCCGGATTCCGGCACGGTGCAGTTCGTCGTCGTCCACCCCGAGGTCGAGCAGCGCCTGCCGGACCGCGTCGAATGTGGTTCCGGTGGCGGCGATCCCGACGGTCGCGCGGGCCGGATTCACCTCCACGACATCGAGCCGGTTCAGCGCGCTGTATGCCTTGACGATCTCCCAGCGCGGTCCGTACAGGTCGGCCTCGGCGAGCACGCTGTCCGTAGGCGCCGCCATCGGCCGCTGCCGGTAGGTGAACGGCCCGCCCTCCCAGTCGATCTCCGGAATCAGGGTCTCGATGTCGCCGACGCGGCCGTCCACGGTCCAGGCGCCGTCGGCCACGTCGGCGACGATCTTCAGTGCCACCAGGCATCCCGATGCCCGCGACAGCGCCACCCCGTGCAGGCCCATGGTGATGATCTCGGAGGCGTTGCGCGGGAACAACACCGGTATGTTCAGCGCCGCCAGCGACCGCTCCGACACCGCGGGCACGGTCGACGATTTCGAGGCCGGATCGTCGCCGACGAGCAGCAGCACGCCGCCGTTCGGGTTGCCGCCGTACATATTCGCGTGGCGCAGCACATCGGTGGAGCGGTCCAGGCCCGGCCCCTTGCCGTACCAGACCCCTACCACGCCGTCGTGGGTGGCCGCGGCCTGCGGGAGTTCGGCTTGGCTCCCCCACACCGAGGTCGCGGCCAGTTCCTCGTTCAGCCCCGGCACGAACCGGATGTCGTGCTCCGCCAGCACATCCGGCATCGCGTCCAGCATCCGGTCCACGCCGCCCAGCGGCGAACCCTGATACCCGGAGACGAAGGTGCCCACACGGCGGCCGGAACGCAGGTCGCGCACATGCTGCTCGACCAGCTGCCGCGCGATCGCCTGCACGCCGGTCAGCACGACGGTCCCGGCGCCGACGCGGTAGCGGTCGGCGAGGTCGTACGGTGCTGCGAACAGTTCGCGGTCGGCGAGCTCGGTCATCGATTCCACCCGTTCCGTTTCGGCGCCGGTCGGGCGCCTCCCTTGTTGAGCATTCGTCGCCGTCATCCTGTCTCCAGAGCGCTGAATGAACAATAGGAGGATGAAACGTTGAGCAATGTGCGTAATTTCTCTCGTTCGAAATGAGCAACAGCTATGCAGGGTGCGGGGTGGAATGTGACCCGGGACACTCACCGGTCGACTGGTTGCGATTTGGCAGCAGCCTGGGTAGGTTCCCATCTGCTTGCAGATTGCAATCAGAAAGGTGCTTCGATGGCTCAGCTCGCTCGCGTTCACAATTTCACCGTCTCGCGCGACGGATACGGCGCAGGAGAAGGGCAGAGCGCCGACCGGCCCTTCGGGCATGCCGATCCGGCACAGCTCATGTCCTGGGCGGGCGCGACCGCCAGCTGGCCCAACCGCACCGAGCCCGGCGGCACCCGCGGCCTCGATGACTACTGCACCCGCGAATTCAGCCGCAATATCGGCGCGGAGATCATGGGCCGCAACAAGTTCGGCCCCCGGCGCGGTCCGTGGGAGAACCACGAATGGCAGGGCTGGTGGGGTGACGAGCCGCCCTTCCACACCCCGGTGTTCGTCCTCACCCACCACGAGCGTCCCTCGTTCACGCTGAGCGACACCACATTCCACTTCCTGAACGCGTCACCGCAGGAAGCCCTCACTCGCGCGAAGGAGGCCGCCGACGGGCGGGATGTGCGAATCGGCGGCGGCGTCGCAACGGTCCTCGAATTCCTCGAGGCCGACCTCATCGACACCCTGCACATCGCCGTCGCTCCCGTCGAACTCGGCCGCGGCGAACGCCTGTGGAAGTCCCCCGACGAACTTCTCGACCGCTTCCACCTCGAGCAGATCCCGAGCCCCAACAGCGGAATCGTCCACCACTTCCTGTGGCGCCGCTGACCACAGCGCCGTGGGCTGTGTCGCCCGCCGCCGTTTCCCGTCGCAGCGGAAAACCCCGATCGCATACCGGAATCCGCTGCTACGGTGCGGATGATCGATCTCCGTCCAGTGGAGATCCGCCGAACTTTGGTGGACGTGTCGGTGGAGCGGGGGTGCATGAGTTTCATCCCCGGCTCGCAGCGCTTGCCGGGCGGCATCCCGCGCGACTTCACCGAACCGTTCGAGGCCCGCCCGGAGCCACGGTGGCGGCCCCCGGTCACGGTGCCGCTGCGCGCCGGGAACCGCACGTTCCATCACTCCGCGCCGGTGCACATGTCCGGGGCCAACGCGACCGAGAATGTCCGGATCTCGCTGGCCACGGTCTACATGGACGCCGAGGCCATCTACCGCTGACCCGCGCACCCGTCGGAATTCAGGCCTCGACCAGTTCCGCCGCGAGGAACTGCGCGACCAATTCCGTTGCGCGGCGGTCGAAGTCGGCGTATCGCGCCTCGCGCTCCGCGCCGGTGACGGCGTCGTCGAGAAGCAGGTTGCCCGCGGCGTCGACGCGCTGCCTGCGCTCCTCGGCGTCGGGCAGCAGGCCGACGGTGGAGTGGGCGAAGCCGCAGTAGTAGGCGATGCCCTGGTTCAGGTTGATGTCCAGGATCGCTCGCATTCCGTCGATGATCTCGTCGTCGCCCGCCGCACCGGCCAGACCCAGCCACAGGATGCGCTTGCCCGCCAGCCGGGGCGTGCTGCGGCCGTAGGCGAATCCGTAGTTCCACACCCGATCGATCCAGCCCTTGAGAATGGCGGGCACGGTCTGCCAGTACACCGGGAAGACCGCGACGATCACGTCGGCGGCGAGGATGCGGTCCATATGAGCCTGTGCCTCGGCGGAATACGCCTTCTCCCGATTGCCCCAGTCCGGCTGGTCCGCCACCGACATGCGCGGGTCGAAGCCCTCGGCGTGCAGATCGAGCACGTCGACGCGGTATCCCTCGGTCTCGAGCTGCGCGGCGGTCCGGCGGGCGGTGTGCGCGGTGAGCGAGTCGGACCGGTGGTGGGCGACGACCACGAGGGCGGTCCGGCGGGTCTCACTGTGCGGCATGGCGTTCTCCTGACTGCTGTCGGTCGATGTGATGACACCAGTAAATCCATGATCGGATAGATGATCCATGGGAGAAACGCTTCGATATATAGGAGATCGTCTAAGATGGTGGGCGTGGATCCCTTGAGTTCTCTCCTCAGCGGCATCCGGGCCGAGGGCTCGGTCGTCAGTTACGCGGTGCTGGAGGCGCCGTGGACCATCCGCTTCGCCGACGATGCTCCGCTGACCATGGTCACCGTGCTGCGCGGCGGCGGCACCCTCCTGCTGCCCGACGGCACCGAGCGACCGGTCGGCGCCGGGGACACCGCCGTGGTGCGCGGACCGGAGCCCTTCCTGCTGGCCGACCACGCGGCCACGATCGGCGCCCCGCACACCGAGTACGAAATCGCCTGCTTCACAGCGGATATCGAGTGCACCGCCCAGGATCTGGGCGGCATTCGATGGGGGAACGACCCGGAGGGAGCGACCGCTCTGATCGTCGGCGCCTACCGCGCCTCGGGGCACCGCCACGAGCGCCTGCTGCGCGCGCTGCCGCCGGTGCTGGTGATCAACGAGGACACCGCGGTGTGCGACTGGCTGGAGTCGGCCGCCGCCGACGCCGCGCTGCGGTCCGCGGGCTCGCAGGCGCTGATGGACCGGCTACTGGACTGGGCCCTGGTGTGCACGCTGCGCACCTGGTTCGAACAGGCGGGCGCCGACGCCCCCGGCTGGTATCGCGGCCTGGCCGATCCGGTTCTGGCGCCCGCCCTGCGGGCGTTTCACGGCCGACAGTCCGGAAGCTGGACCGTGGCCTCACTTGCTGCCGAATCAGGAGTCTCCCGAGCGCTTTTCGCGAAACGGTTCACCGAGGTGATGGGGCGTCCGCCGCTCACCTACCTCACCGAATGCCGCATGGACGAGGCGGAGACGCTCCTGACCGACACCGAACTCTCCGTCGCCCGGATAGCCGAGACGGTCGGATATGCCGACGCGTTCGGCTTCAGCGCCGCCTTCAAGCGCCATCGGGGCATGAGCCCCAGCGCATTTCGCCTCATTGCCACCGCCGAGCAGCACGGCGAACTGGTCCCCGGATGAGCGGCGCCGGGGCAATCTAGCCCAGCGACCGCGCGCCCTCCCAGGTGAGCCCGCGTCGGATCGGCCACCGTGTTCTCGCGCAGCGTGAACGTTCCGGTCTGGCGCGACACCTTCCGGTCGTCGGGGTTGGTCAGCTGCTGGTGCACCGCGTCGGGATACGGCTTGGGCCGTAGAGGATTTCGTACCGCAAGCGCGCCAGCCTGGTCGGTCCGCCGAAGGTGACGGACACGGAGCCCTGCGCGGTACGGCTCATCGGCTCGCCTCCCGTCCCTCGCGCCACCGCGCGCACCAGCCCAGGTAGCGATCGAGGTGGTCGGCGGCGAAGATCTCGGGCTGCCAGTCGTTTCGGATGACGTCGGCGGTCCAGACATACGTCGGCACGGGCTTATCGTGCCCGATCAGCGAGATCGGTTGCAGCTGATACTCGTCGTCCTCGAAATCGTCGACCACCTCCCATTCGGCGCGGGTCAGCCCGTCGAGGATCAGCCCACCGGCCATCCGGCCCGGCTGCGCCACCAGTCCCGGATACATCCGGCCGGGCAGCGCCGCCACCCGCCAGTCGCGGGCCACGGCGAAGTCTTGGTCCGGCGTGCGACCGATCAATTCCTCCAGCACGGGGCCGAATTGCAGAGTGCCGTAGACGAACAACCGTTTGCCGACCCTCTCCAGCCGGGGGTACCGCTCGGCCGCCACGCCGGTCCGCCCGCCACTCACCGCATGCTCCACGCGGGACAGAATATTCGCTGCCTAGTTGCCACTCTCCTCGCCACACCCGTACATCCCATGTACTCACTCTGCCGAATCCGTGCCCGCCATCGGGCCGCAGGACGACGTGACCTCCCTCACTTTTATGTTTATCCCCCAATAACCGCATCCCAACGAGCCCGAATCCGCAACCGCGACAGAGCGGGCAAAGCGCCGATACCCACCGAATCGCACTCCAGAGCCCAGAAATCGACACAAGCGCTGACAGATTGCTGCCCCTCCGCCATCCCCGCACCACCAGTCTCCCTGCGCGCATCACCAGCCACCTCCAACACCCGGTGTCGACCAGCACCAAGCCGTCCCCGGTCTCCACCAGCAGGCAGTGCGCGACCAGTTCGATATCGGCTGTGCCGCAGTTGAAATGGTGGATACGCATCCGGCTACCCCGCCGGGCGGACGGTGGAACCGGCCAGCCGCGCGTACGCGGCGGGGTCGTGCGCGCAGAAGATGGTGATCTCGTGCCCGTGCGCGCGGTTGAGTTCGACCAGCCTGCGCCGGTTTTCGCGATAGGCCCCCTGGACGATCGAACCCAGTTCGTACAGCTGCCACATCAGAGGCGTGCGCGGCCCCGCCGGATCGATCTCGCTGTCCAGGAAGAAGGCGTCCCCCGCGTGCAGCAGCCAACCCCGGCCGGTATCGACCGCGACTCCCACGTGCCCGCGAGTGTGCCCGGGCAGCGGGATCACCAGGATCTCCGGCGGCAGGCCGGGCAGGTCGCGCACCGCGCGGAAGCCGAACCACTCGTCGCCGCCGTCCAATTCGTTGACCATCCACCGCGGTCCGTGCGACCACTGCAGGGCGCGGTATCGCATGCGCTCCGACAGGGTGCGACCGGCCGTGGCCGCGCGGAACTCCGGTCCGTGCACGTGCACCGTGGCCTCGGGAAAGTCGGCCAGCCCGCCCGCGTGGTCCAGGTCGAGGTGGGTGAGCACGATGTGGCGCACATCGGCCGGGTTGTAGCCGAGCCCCTGAATCTGCCGGATCGCGGTCTCGTGTTCGGCGAACTGCATCCCCAGCAGGAAGCGGCTCGGTCCCACCAGGCGCCCGGGCGTGCGCACACAGTCGAGCCCGAATCCGGTGTCCACCAGCACCAGACCGGCCCTGGTCTCGATGAGCAGGCAGTGATCGACCATGCCCATTCCCATACTGCCGCAATTGAGATGATGTATCCGCACGTCGAGAGCGTCCCAGACGCTCAGCCGCTGGTCAATCGCACTGGCAGCACGTCCGCGCGGCCCCCGCCGCGACTGTGCATCCTCACACCGGGCCTCCGTACGCCGAGACCGTAGCGGTGCCACGGCACGCCACGTTCGAACGCACGCCACGGCCCACGCGCCACCCACCGCAGTGACGAGCCGTCTACACCGGTCGCTGCCCCCGGACGATCTCCGCGAGCTGTTCATAGTCCTCGGTGCGCGCGGTCGACCCGCGAAACACCAACCCCAACGTGCGTCCGGGTGCGGGTTGAGCGAAACGCGCGATATCCAGTGTGCCCCGGGCGGTCTCGGCCGCCACCGCCATCTCGGGAATGAGCGTGACGCCCAGTCCGCCCGCGACACACTGCACCACGGTAGCCAGCGAGGCCGCCCGGGTATCGCCGACCGAACCCGGCCGCACCTCCTCGGACCGGCACAGGTCCAGCGTCTGATCGCGCAGGCAGTGCCCCTCGTCGAGCAGCAGCAGCGGCAGGCTCTCCAGGGCCGCCGGGGAGACGTCGGCGCGCCCGGCCAGTTCGTGCCCGCGCGGCGTGACCAGCACGAATTCCTCTGTGTAGAGCGGTATCTCGACCAGTCCGGCCGCCTCGCTCGGCACCGCGACCAGCGCCACGTCCAGCACGCCGGTGCGGAGGCCGTCCAGCAGCCGCGCGGTCTGATCCTCGATCACGTGCGGCACCAGCGCGGGCAGTTGCCGCCGCAGCTCCGGCAGCAAAGTGGGCAGCACGTACGGAGCGACCGTGGGGATGAGGCCGAGCCGCAGCGTGCCGCCCAGGCCGTCGCCGTTCGCGGAGGCGACGAATCGGTCCGCGGCCTCCAGTGTCGCCATCGCTTGCGGCAGTAGCCTTTTGCCCGCCGCGGTGACGAGCACCCGGCGCGTGCTGCGCTCGATGAGTTGTAGTCCCAGCCCGTTTTCCAATGATGCCAGCGCCTGCGATAACGTGGGTTGGCTCACAGATAGCCGGGCGGCCGCCGTGCCGAAATGGCGATACTCCGCGATCGCCACGAACGCACGCAGCTGTGACAGGGTGGGCTGATAAGTCTGATCAGTCACGCCTATCAGTCTAGTGCGACTGATCACCTTTACCTTTTATCACCCTCCGGGCAAGATCGACCGCGAACACCAGTACGACCCACCCCGGCGGCTTCGCCGCCCTACCACCCCTCGCACGGCAATCGAAGACAAACGAAGAAGGAGAAAGCATGGCCCTGCTGACCATCGGCGACCAGTTCCCCGCCTACAACCTCACCGCGGTGATCGGTGGCGATCTGTCCAAGGTGAATGCTCAGCAGCCCGACGACTACTTCACGCGGATCTCGAGCGACGACCACGCGGGCAAGTGGCGGATCGTGTTCTTCTGGCCGAAGGATTTCACCTTCGTGTGCCCGACCGAGATCGCCGCGTTCGGCAAGCTGAACGAGGAGTTCGCCGACCGTGACGCACAGGTGCTCGGCGCGTCGGTCGACAACGAGTTCGTGCACTTCCAGTGGCGCGCCCAGCACGAGGATCTGAAGACCCTGCCGTTCCCGATGCTCTCGGATCTCAAGCGCGAGCTGGCCGAGGCCACCGGCGTGCTGAACGCCGACGGCGTCGCCGACCGTGCCACCTTCATCATCGACCCGAACAACGAGGTCCAGTTCGTGTCGGTCACCGCCGGTTCCGTGGGCCGCAACGTCGACGAGGTGCTGCGCGTGCTGGATGCGCTGCAGTCCGACGAGCTGTGCGCGTGCAACTGGAAGAAGGGCGACCCGACCATCAACGCCGGCGAGCTCATGTCGGCCGGGGTCTGAGGAGTTTCGCAGTGTCCGTTGAGAATCTGAAGAATTCACTACCCGAGTACGCCAAGGACCTCAAGCTCAATCTGTCGTCCATCGCGCGCTCGACCGTACTGAGCGAGCAGCAGCTGTGGGGCACCCTGCTGGCCACCGCCGCCGCCACCCGTTCGGCGAGCACGCTGCGGGAGATCGCCGAAGAGGCCGCCGACACGCTGTCGGCGGAGGCCTACAACGCCGCCCTCGGCGCCGCCTCGATCATGGGCATGAACAACGTGTTCTACCGAGGCAAGGCCTTCCTGGAGGGCCGCTACGACGACCTGCGAGCCGGGCTGCGCATGCAGATCATCGGCACCCCCGGCGTCGACAAGGCGGATTTCGAGCTGTGGTCGTTCGCGGTGTCGTCGATCAACGGCTGCCAGCACTGCCTGGAGGCGCACGAGCACACCCTGCGCGAGGCAGGCGTCTCGCGCGAGGTGATCTTCGAGGCCCTCCGCGCCGCCTCGATAGTCGCGGGCGTAGGCCAGGCCGTCCAGACCACGGAAATCCTGGCCACCGCCACAATCTGACAACGCACACGAAAAGTGCCCTGCCCCACCACAACTGGGGCAGGGCACGCACTCTTCCGCTCACTACCGCAGTCCGGGCGCCTTGCGCCCGGACCGCGGGTTCGCCGCGGGTAGGCTGACGAACCATGGGCACACTCGAAAGCGACAGCACGCAGGTCGAGGTGGTTAGGGTCTTCACCGATGCCGCGGGGCGATTCGGGAACCCGCTGGGCATCGTCCGCGCCGCCGATGTCGTCGACATCGACCACCAGGCGCTGGCCGCCCGCGCCGGGTACAGCGAGACAGTGGTCGTCGAACAACCCATCGAGGACTCCGCGCGGATGCGCATCTACACCCCGACGGTCGAACTGCCGTTCGCCGGGCATCCGACGGTCGGCACCGCGTGGTGGCTGTCCGAGCAGGGCACGCCGGTGAAGGTGCTGGAGGTCCCGGCCGGGCCGGTGTCCGTCACCCCGGTCGAAGGCATGACCTGGGTACAGGCCCGCGCCGAATGGGCGCCCGCGTTCACCTTTCACGAATTCGACGACGCCGAGGTGCTCGCGACCCTGGACCCGGCCGACTTCCCCGAAGGCAAACACTACGTATGGGCCTGGACCGCCAAGGACCGCGGCGCCGTCAGAACGCGAATGTTCGCCCCGGCCATGGGCATCGCCGAGGACGAGGCAACCGGCGCCGCCGCCATCGCCCTCACCGCCCAACTGCGCCGCAGCCTGATCATCACCCAGGGCGAAGGCTCCCAACTCTTCACCGAATGGGATTCCGACGGCTGGGTCCGCCTCGGCGGCCGCACCATCGCCGACCACCCGGTCATCCGCTAGATCAGCGTGTCGGGCGGCTCAGCGGCGTTGGGGTTCAGCCTGCCGCTGCGGCGATGAGCATGTAGGTGGTGCCGAGGTCCATGACGATGTGGGGGATGAGGGCGGTGCGGCCCGGGGCGTGCGGGAGGGCGTGGCGCAGTGGGTTTTTCGGGCCGGGGGTCAGCATCAGGACGGCGTCGAGGGTGAACAGGGCGGCTAGGAGGAGCATCGGGACCGGTGGTGCGGCGTGGTGGCTGCCGTGCTGGTGACCCGACATCGCCCACAGCATGGCCGCGGCGGCGATCACGTGGTAGACGAGCGGTAAGACGTGTTCGGTCGCCGCTGTTCGAGTGTCGGTCCGGCGCCGCAGGATCCGGCCCGCCAGCAGGCCCGCGTAGACGACCACCAACGCGGTCAGCACGCCCTGGACCGCCGCGGGCGTCGCCCCCGCGGGGAATACCAGCATGGCCAGCATGACCAGGCACATCAGCAGGTGCGCCGCGTCCGACTCGCGGTCCAGGACGCCGTCCGAAACGTTCACTCCCCCAGCGTCATCCACGCACTCCGCACCCGCGGCCAGCAACCTCGCCGCCACGATCACGGCGGCCACCACGAACGCCGCCACCACGCCCCAGCGCAGTGCGTCGTACTCCATCACGAAACCGCCCACACCCCACCACCTCTCACCGACGAGCCGGTCTGTCCATGCTCGCACCCGCCGTCGCGGGGTAGCCACCGTTTCACCGCGGCCACCACCGCCCCGAACCTGCCTCAGCGCTGCCTGTTCGCGCCGTTGCCAATAGAGACCGCCCCAACCCGCGAAACTCATCACCCGACATCGGCGACAATCCCCCGGCGGCGATCGGCGCGAACCGCACCGGACGACTCCGATGTGCGACCGGATCGCGGTATTGCAAGCCGAACATCGGATCAGCCCACACCTTGGTCGGCGACCACGGCGTTCGGACGATGGCCGCGCCGCCAACCGATCGATCGAACTACCGAACTCGGCAGCCGGTGTCGGCAACGCATCCATCGGTGCGGACCGACCTCGCGCACACCGCCCGCACGTCTTCGGGATGCTGCGGCCTATTTCGGCGCATTGCGCACCGCAGCAGAACGCGCACCACCGACACGGGCCGCCCGCTACCGTGCCGGTATGCGAATCGTGCCGGACGACCTGACCTCGGCGGCGGTGATCGCGCTGCTCTCCGAGCACCTCGGCGAGATGCTGGCGCACTCGCCCGAGGAGAGCATGCATGCGCTGGATCTGGACGAGCTGCGCAAACCGGAGGTCACCTTCTGGTCGGTGTGGGACGGTGACCGGCTGGCCGGATGCGGGGCGCTGAAGGAACTCGATCCGACGCACGGCGAGATCAAGTCGATGCGCACCGCCGCCGACCACCGGGGCCGAGGCGTCGGTTCGCTGTTGCTGCGGCACCTCGTCGATACCGCCCGCGCGCGGAACTATCGACGCCTGAGCCTGGAAACCGGTGCGCAGCAATTCTTCTCACCCGCCCGCCGGCTCTACGAGCGGCACGGATTCCGCCGCTGCGGCCCGTTCGCCGAATACCTCGAAGACCCCAACAGCATCTTCATGACCCGGGAACTCTGACCCGGGGGATGTTCCGCATCCGATGGACCCGGAATCGCGCGAGCCGACCTCATCCGCCCCGATAGTCGTATCCCGCGACCATGGCTACGACGATCCGCCCTTCCTCCGGACCCGCCTGACCCGACTCGCCGTAGTCGCGCTCTGGGCATGGCTCGGTTGGCATTTCCTGGCCCGCCAGCGCCTTGTCCGGACGGGTTGCCGGTGGTCCGGGCGTGCCACGAGCAACCAAAAGCCTCCGTCGGGAGGTCGGGCTCCGGAACGGTGCGCGGATCACGGTCGGGCGATGCGGGTTTCGCGGTCGGCGTCAGCCCAGAGCGCGGGCGAACGCCGCCGCCAGCTCGGCGACCTGGGACTCGGTGATCACGAACGACGGCGAGATCTGCAGCGCGCCCTGCCCGGCCGCGCGGCCCGAAACGCCTTGCGCGCGCAGGGCCTTCACCATGGCCGGACCCTCGGACGGGTCGGCCAGCTGCACCGCGGCCACCGCGCCGAGACCGCTGCGCACCTCGGCGACGCGCGGATGGGCGGCCAGCGGCGACAAGTGCTCGTGCAGCAGCGATTCCAGGTTCTTGCTGGCGTCCAGCAGATTCTCGCGCTCGATGATGTCGAGGTTCGCCATCGCCGCGGCGGCCGCCCCCGCGTGCCCGCCGTAGGTGTAGCCGTGCCGGAACCATACGCCGCCGGAATAGAACGGCCCGGCCACCCGCGGCGCCACGAATACCGCGCCCATCGGCAGATAGCCGGAGGTGAGTCCCTTCGCGGTGGTCATCATGTCCGGCTCCAGGCCGAATCGCGAGGAGGCGAACCAGGATCATGCCGTGATAGGCCAGGCGCCTGCCGACGATCAGCGTCTTCTCCGGTCGGCCCCGTTCGTGCCAATAGCGGCGGGCCAGCTTGGCGGCGGTATCGACGGAGTCGGACCCGCCCGACGTGAACATGATCTTGCTGCCCGGCACCGGTGCCAGCTCCGCCAGTCGCTCCGCGAGCTCTTGGGTCACCGGCGCGGTGAGGTCGCCGAAGTTCGAGTAGTGGGCGAGATCGGACAGCTGGGCGGCCACCGCCTCGGCGATCTCGCGGCGTCCGTGGCCGACATTGGTGAACCAGAGCCCGGCGGTCGCGTCGAGATAGCGGGCCCCGGCCCGGTCCCAGACGTAGGCGCCCTCACCGCGGGCGACCACGAACGCACCGTCGCGCTCGACGGCCCCCATATCGGCGAACCCATGCCACAGCGCACCCATCTCGGGCTCCTCTCTCACACAGTCCGGCCACGGTGTGGTTGTCCGTGCCCGATCGCGATACCCGTCTGGGTGGAGGCGTATCCCCAAGCCGCCGACGAAATCGCGAGCCGATCCGTGGCCAGACGACCGAGGCTCCGCCGGCACCGCGCCCGCCAGCCTACCTGCGCCGACGACCCCCATCGCGCTCGGAGGCCGCCGCTCCCGGCGCGGCCGCGGCAGGCGGCTCCTTGCGCGCGAACAACACCCCCAAACCGGCGACCGCGGTCGCCAGCAGGGCGAAGACCACCGCGAGCACCACCAGCCCGATCAGCAGCGAGATATATCCCTGACCCCGCGGATCGAGGAACGGGTACGGATACCAGTCGACGATCGCGCCGCGGATGAGGCTGTACACCCCGTACACCGCCGGATAGATCAGCCAGCCGCCGATCAGCCGCCCGGTGACGCCCAGCCGCGCGGGCACCAGCAGCCAATCGGT
The DNA here is from genome assembly GCF_054782435.1 of Nocardia thraciensis. Taxonomy (NCBI): domain Bacteria; kingdom Bacillati; phylum Actinomycetota; class Actinomycetes; order Mycobacteriales; family Nocardiaceae; genus Nocardia; species Nocardia thraciensis. Next base: position 16,851 of record NZ_BAAGSM010000049.1, on the reverse strand, counting down.
TACCAGCACGATCGGCAGCACCCGATGCATGACGTCGTTGATCCACTGGTCCGACAGCATCACGTCGATATTCGCCAACAGCACCGCGTACACGACGCCGGTGATCAGCAGATACAACGCGCTCGCGCCGCGCACCCGTTGCCAGCGCCGACCGCCCGGATCCCGCAGGCCGCCGATCAGCAGCACCACCGCGCCCAGAATGTTGGACTCGACGGTGAAATAGCTGAGGTAGTTGCCCAGCGAGAAGTCCGCTACGCCGATATTGCGCACGGGGATCCAGACCAGCGCGACAACTCCCAGCACGCCGAACGCGATGCGCAGCCCCCGCACCCACGGCGGCGTCCTTGCCCCGGTGATCATGATCCGATCTTCGCACGGCGATTCGCGCCATCGCGGAATCTCGGCAGACTCGCGGCAACACCCGACACCAGCGCGAATCGCGACAGCTTCCGGAGCACGCGGGCAGCGCGCAGATCAGCCCTACCGTTCGGGATCAGGACGGGCCCGCGAGCGGCTCCCGTCGCCCGCCACTCCGCCCTCGATCGGCCGGTCGGCGCAGCGCAGCGACGGTAGCGGCGCTGAAGGCGCGCACCCGCGCCCGGAGGAACGCCGCGGTCCCCAGCAGCAGCGAGACGAGGCGCAGGGCACGGACCCACATCGGCGTTCCCGAACCGGCGACCATGACCCGATGGTCGCATACCGATCGGTCTTCAACCAGCGGCGACGGGCGATAGCAATCAATCGGTAACCTTCCCGCGGCGACCGGGACTGCAGGTCACGGCCCCGACTTCGCTACGCTGGTTACCGCAATGACCAGGACCGCCGCCCTTCCCCGCGAGCTCCGCACCCGCCTGTCCGATCTCTCGATCCGCGACGAACACCGGCTGCGTCGCCGCCTCGACAAGGCCCGCGGCGACGACCTCGGCCGCGTCGAGGCCGAAATCACGGCCGCCGAACAGCGCGTCGCGGCCCGGCGTGCCGCCGTCCCCCACATCGCCTATCCCGAGCAACTGCCGGTCTCCGCCCGGCGCGAGGACATCGCGAAGGCGATCGCCGAGAATCAGGTCGTGGTGGTCGCCGGGGAGACCGGCTCGGGCAAGACCACGCAGATCCCGAAGATCTGCCTGGAGCTGGGGCGCGGCATCCGCGGCACCATCGGACACACCCAGCCGCGCCGGCTGGCCGCGCGCACGGTCGCCGAGCGCATCGCCGAGGAGCTCGGCACCGAACTGGGCGACGTGGTCGGCTACACCGTGCGCTTCACCGACCAGGCCTCCGAGCGCACCTTGGTCAAGTTGATGACCGACGGCATCCTGCTCGCGGAGATCCAGCGCGACCGGATGCTGCGCCGCTACGACACGATCATCATCGACGAGGCGCACGAGCGCAGTCTCAATATCGACTTCCTGCTCGGGTACCTGAAGCAGTTGCTGCCCAAGCGGCCGGACCTCAAGGTGATCATCACCTCGGCGACCATCGATCCGGAATTGTTCGCGCGGCACTTCGGGGAGCCGGGCGAGCCCGCGCCGATCGTCGAGGTGTCGGGTCGGTCGTATCCGGTGGAGCTCCGCTATCGCCCACTGGCACTGGAGGTTTCGGCGCCCTCGGAGGACGACGAGGACGACGATCCGCGCATCGTCGATCGAGATCCGGTGGACGCCATCGGCGATGCGGTCACCGAATTGCTCGCCGAGGGCGACGGGGACGTTCTGGTCTTCCTGTCCGGTGAGCGCGAAATCCGCGATACCGCAGACGCGCTGCGCGACCTGAAGCTTCCCCGCACCGAGATCCTGCCGCTGTACGCGCGACTGTCGGCGGCCGAGCAGCACCGAGTGTTCCAGTCGCACACCGGACGTCGCGTGGTGCTCGCCACCAACGTGGCCGAGACCTCGCTGACCGTCCCCGGCATCCGCTACGTCGTCGACCCGGGAACCGCGCGCATCTCCCGATATTCGATGCGCACCAAGGTGCAGCGGCTGCCGATCGAACCGATCTCGCAGGCCTCGGCGCGCCAGCGCTCCGGCCGCTGCGGCCGGGTCGCCGACGGCATCTGCATCCGGCTGTACTCCGAGGAGGACTTCGACTCCCGACCGCAGTTCACCGAGCCGGAGATCCTTCGCACCAACCTGGCGGCGGTCATTCTGCAGATGGCCGCGCTCGGCCTCGGCGATATCGAGAGCTTCCCGTTCGTCGAGCCGCCCGACCGCCGCGCGATCCGCGACGGCATCGCACTGCTGGAGGAACTGGGCGCGCTGGCGCGCAAGCCCGAGGCCGGGCACGACGAAGATGTCTCCCCACGATCGGGCAGGCGCAGTCGCCGTCGCCAGGAGGTCATGGTCGGTGACCTGATGCTCACGCCGGTCGGCCGGGAGATGGCGCAAATTCCGGTCGACCCGCGCATGGGCCGAATGCTGGTGCAGGCCAACCGGAACGGGTGCCTGGCCGAGGTGCTGGTGATCGTGGCGGCCCTGTCGATTCAGGATGTGCGCGAGCGGCCCGCGGAGTTCCAGCAGGCCGCCGACGCCAAGCACGCGCGGTTCACCGTGGCGGGTTCGGACTTCCTGGCCTACCTGCGCCTGTGGGACTATCTGCGCGAGCGGCGGAAGTCGTTGTCGTCCAACCAGTTCCGGCGGATGTGCCGCGAGGAGTTCCTGCACTACCTGCGGATGCGGGAGTGGCAGGACCTGCACGGCCAGCTCCGCACCATCACCAAGGGCCTGGGCTGGAACAGCGACGGCGCGATCGCCCCGATGGACCCCGAGGCCGACGGCCTGCCCTGGGATTCCACCGCGATCCACCAGTCGCTGCTGGCGGGCATGCTCTCCCACATCGGCGTCCGCGAGGCGGAGACCCGCGAATTCCTGGGCGCGCGCAACGCCAAGTTCATGATCTTTCCCGGATCCGCGCTGGCCAAGAAGCCGCCGCGCTGGGTGATGGCCGCCGAACTGGTCGAGACGTCGCGGCTGTGGGGCCGGATGGCCGGTCGCATCGAGCCGGAGTGGGCCGAGCGGCTGGCCGGGGATCTGGCGAAACGCAGCTATTCCGAACCGCATTGGTCCTCCAGGCGCGGTGCGGCGATGGCATACGAACGGGTCACCCTGTACGGCATCCCGCTGGCTGCCCAGCGCCGCGTCGACTTCGGCCGCATCGATCCGCAGCTGTCGCGGGAGCTGTTCATCCGCCACGCCCTGGTGCAGGGCGAGTGGCAGACCCGGCACGAGTTCTTCCACCGCAACCGCGAATTGCTGGACGACGTCGCCGATCTGGAGAACCGGGCGCGGCGGCGCGACATTCTCGTCGACGACCAGGTGCTGTTCGACTTCTACGACCGGCGTATCCCGGCCGACGTGGTGTCGGTGCGGCATTTCGACAGCTGGTGGCGCAAGGCCCGGCACGAGAATCCGGATCTCCTCGATTTCTCGAAGTCGACGGTGGTGAACGAGGACGCGGCGCGGCTGGATCCGGCCGCGTTCCCCGACAGCTGGCGCCAGGGCGAGCTGACCCTCGGGCTCACTTATCAATTCGAGCCCGGCCAGGCCGATGACGGTGTCACCGTGCACATTCCGGTCGCGCAGTTGGCGCACGTGCGCGCGGTCGGATTCGACTGGCTGGTGCCCGGCATGCGCGAGGAGCTGGTGGCCGCGTTGATCAAGACGCTGCCGAAACACCTGCGGCGCAGCGTTGTTCCGGCCCCGGACTTCGCCAGGGCGGCGCTCGCGCGACTCACTCCGCGCGCGGAACCGCTGCGGAGCGGCCTGGCCCGGGAGCTGTCGCAACTGGGCTCGGTGACGATCGGCCCCGCCGACCTGGACCCCGCGGCCCTGCCCGACCACCTGCGCATGACCTTCGCCGCCACCGCCGCCGACGGCACGGTCGTCGACCGCAGCAAGAGCCTGGCCTCGCTGAAAAACACACTCGCCGAACAGGTTTCGAAATCTGTGGCGCGTGCCACGGCGGCCGCCGAGCGCGCACCGGCCACGGTCTGGACCTCGGAATCGCTGGGCACCCTCGAGCCCACGGTGCGCCGCGAGGCGGGCGGGCAGACCGTCATCGGCTATCCGGCGCTGGTGCCCGAGGGCGAGGGGGTCGCGGTGCGAGTGCTGTCCTCGCCCGCCCAGCAGGCCGCGGCCATGCGTGCCGGAACCCGCGCCCTCGTGCTGCGCGAGCTGCCGTCCTCCACGCGGGCGGTCACCGCCGGACTGTCCCCCACCGACCGGCTCGCGCTCAGCCAGAATCCGTACGGCTCGCTGGACGCGCTGGTCGAGGACTGCCGCGCGTGTGCCGCCGACGAACTGATCGCCGCGCACGGCGGGCCGGTCCGCAGTCCCGACCGGTTCCGGGCGCTGGTGGACGCCGTGCGTCCGCAGTTCTCGAATGCCGTCGCGCGGATCGTGCGACTGGTGGTGCCCGTGCTCGCCGAGGCGCACCGGGTGCGAGCCGCGCTGTCGGGCATCGCGGACCGCGAGATCGGCGACGATGTCGCCCACCAGCTCGACGAACTCGTCTTTCCCGGGTTCGTCCGCGAGTTCGGCAGCACCCGGCTGCGCGAACTACCCCGCTATCTGCAGGCGGCGACGCTGCGTCTGGAGGCGCTGCCCGCCTCCGCCGATCGCGACCGCCGCGGCATGGCCGAACTGGACCGCGTGCACGCCGCCTATCAGCGATTGCTCGACGCGCTGCCGGAGGCCCGCCGCACCGCGCCCGATGTCACCGAAATCTGGTGGATGACAGAGGAATTGCGGGTCAGCCTGTTCGCCCAGCAACTCGGTACGCCGTATCCGGTGTCGGCCAAGCGGATCGAGAAGGCGATCGCCGCGGTGCGCGCGACTCCCGTCCGGCAGCCGCCGCGGCGCTGACCGGACCGGCGCTCACTCCGCGCCGGCGGCGACCGCGTGCTCGGTGCGGTGGCGGCGCAGATCGGCGATCTCGCGCTCGAAATCCTCGGCGGAGCTGAAGGATCGGTAGACCGACGCGAAACGCAGATAGGCCACCTCGTCCAGATCGCGCAGCGGGCCCAGGATGGCCAGGCCGACCTGGTGGCTGGGCACCTCCGGAGATCCCGTGGCCCGGACCGCGTCCTCCACCTGCTGTGCCAGCAGGTTCAGGGCATCGTCGTCGACTTCGCGGCCTTGGCAGGCGCGGCGCACCCCGCGAATCACCTTCTCGCGGCTGAACGGCTCGGTGACCCCGCTGCGCTTCACCACCGATAGGAGCGCGGTCTCGACGGTGGTGAACCGCCGCCCGCATTGCGGGCAGGCACGACGGCGCCTGATGGCGGAGCCTTCCTCGGCTTCGCGCGAGTCGACGACCCGGGAATCCGGGTGTCGGCAGTACGGGCAATGCATCCGAGATCCTTCGTCGATGCCTGCATCGGTCTACAGCGACGCGGTCGCTCGTCGCCGAATGGGTCCAGCGCAATGCTGTTTCATATACAGCAACACCGAGGATACTCCCAGGACCTGGAACAAGGCGGGGTGCACCCCCGGATAACCCCCGCTCAGACCGTAACCTGCCACTGACTGGTGAGGTCGGCGATCAGGTCGGGCAGGCGCCGCAGCAGCCGACCGGCAGCCAGTTTCTCCGGGAACGGCTCGGCCAGCACGGGCCGGGCAAGGGCGGGAGCGGCCTGCATCTCCGCATAGCGCGGCACCAGATCGGCGACGATATAGGCCCACCGGGTATCGCGATCGGCCCAGTTGAAATCGGGCATCGGCGTGCGCAGCGACATCCGGCGGCCGCCGACATCGGCGCTCAGCGTGGTCGGCGCGTAGACGCCCGGGGCCCGCACGCCCGGAACCGCCGCCTTTCCGGCCACCGTGCTGACGTAGGTCAGGACGCGGCCCATCTCGCCGCGGCCCTGCGAGGTGGCGTCCCACTGGTCGGCGATGATCTGGTTCTGCTCCCGGTCGGTCATGCGCAGCAGCGCGTCGTCGTATCCGGCCGCGGTGCCCGAGTCGATGGAACGCCATGCGGCGACGGCGTTCTCGTCGAGCACCCCGGCCTGGTACAACTCCTCGACGGCGGGCAGGCCCTCGGCCACATAGGCCTCGTGCATGGGCACCTGGTCGATGAAGATGTGCTTCTGCATCACCATCAGGCGGCCCTGGTACCAGACCAGGTCGGCGGCGGTCAGCCGCGAACCCTCGGTGGCCAGCAGGCGCAGATCCGCGGGGGCCAGGCGCACCAACTCGGGCGGGGTGTGCCGCAGCAGATCGGCGACCACCCTGCCCAACTCGTGGATGCCCGGCACACTGACGACGCCGCCGACATCGCTCATATCGAAGAATCCGGAGGCGAACGATCCGCCCGCCAACCCGGCCAGCCCCGCCCAGTAGAACTCCGGATGCTGATTCGTCAGCCGCAGATAGTTCACGTACACCTGGGTGAAGGTGCGGGAGTTGGCCGCTACGCCCCGGGCGGGTTCCCAGCCCGCCAGGTCGATATCGGCGTTCGTGGCCGCGGTCACCAACCAGTACTGATGCAGGAGCGTGGCGTAGCGGCGCGGGGCCACACCCGCCTCCCGCGCCTGCTCCACGGCCGCGCGGAGCGTGGGAACGTCCAGCGGCAGTGCGGGATTGAGCCCGCCGCCACCCGCACCGTCACCGTTGATCGACGGTAGGTCCAGATACGCCGCATAACCGGGCTCGGCCGTCACGGCGGGAGCAGTCACCAATCCGAACAGCAGGCACACGAGCAGTGCGGCCGTCCGGGCGAGCGGGCGCAGCCCGCGGGTGAGGGAGGTGGGTCGCGTCATCGTGCATGCCCTCGAAATCGATCGTCAGCGAGTGTCGCCCAGGTCACATTTCGAGCACAGTAGCAACCAGTTTCAGTAGTCGATCAACAAATTCGGCCACACGTCTCCGCGCTCACTCCCGGTCGGCCGGGACGATCAACGTCCGCCCCGACGCCACCTCGGCACTGGGCAACCCGTTGAGTTCCACGATCTTTCGCACGGTATCGCGCACCGGATCCGCGGGCGCCACGCGCGCGGCCAGCTCCGACAGCGACTCCCCCTCCTGAACCCGCACCACCGCTGTCGACGCCGCGGCCGGAGCGCCCGCACGCAGGTGGGCCAGGCCCAGTAGGCCGCATACCACCGCGGCACTCACCAGCGCGGCGACCGCCAGTGTCGCGAAGCCCATCTGCGCCCGCTCCACCCGGTCGGCCGCGTGCGGGCCGTGCGACAGCTCCACCCGCGGCCGCTCGTAGCGCACCAGCGCCGACCCGGGCCGAGTACCGCGCGGACGACGGGTATCGCGTACGAGCCCGGTACCCGAACGCGCGGGCAGCCGCTGCGGGCGCGGCACTGTGTCGAAGCCCAGATCGGTTTCGGCGGTATCGAATTCGCTGACGGCGGTGCGCATCGGACAGACCTCCAGGTGGGTGCGGGACGGGAACCCTGTGCGTGAGGAGACTCGGTATTCGGTTCGGTCGGTCGGGGAGACCCTGTTTTCGATCATGTGTTCGAAGAACTGATGTTCGATTCTTACCACGGGGCACCGACAAAGTCACCACTTTTCGCGACATGCGTCGAACAGATGTTTGAAACCTGGTGGCGAGCGGACTACATTCGAACTCACGAAATCCGGTGAGACCCAAGACGAGCGCCCACAGGCCGGTTCACGGGGCGCGGAGGACCAAGTACATCCATGAACGGAGGACGGCGACCGTGAGCGAGCTTGCGAGCGAACCGACGACCCAGCGCGCCTCGCGCACGACGGGGCCGAGCGTCAGCGAGGTGCAGTCGTGAGCGAACGCACGGAGGGTCACCACGACGTGGACGACCCTGCCACCGAGGCCGACAGCGCCGAATCATCCGGCACCGCGGCGGATCTCACCGTCCGCCAGCGCAAGGTGCTCGAGGTCATCCGCACCTCGGTCAGCGAGCGCGGCTATCCGCCGAGCATCCGCGAGATCGGCGACGCGGTCGGCCTCACCTCGACCTCCTCGGTCGCCCATCAGCTGCGTGCCCTGGAGCGCAAGGGCTTCCTGCGCCGGGATCCGAATCGCCCGCGCGCGGTGGACGTCCGCGGCCTGGACGAGACCGCGGTGCGCGCGGTCGGCACGGTGACCAACCTGCGCCCGATGGAGACCGAGCCGGGCGACCAGCCCGCCCCCACCTATGTTCCGGTGCTGGGCCGCATCGCCGCCGGTGGGCCGATCCTGGCCGAACAGGCGGTGGAGGACGTGTTCCCGCTGCCGCGCGAACTGGTCGGCGAGGGCTCGCTGTTCCTGCTGAAGGTCGTCGGCGAGTCGATGGTGGACGCCGCCATCTGCGACGGCGACTGGGTGGTCGTGCGTCAGCAGAACGTCGCCGACAACGGCGACATCGTGGCGGCGATGATCGAGGGCGAGGCGACGGTGAAGACGTTCAAGCGCGCCGGCAAGCAGGTCTGGCTGATGCCGCACAACCCGCTGTTCGAACCGATTCCGGGGAACGACGCCCAGATCCTCGGCAAAGTGGTCACGGTCATCCGCAAGATCTGAACCGGGTCAGCGGGTGACCACCGCGGTGGCGCGGCCGACGGTATGCGTGGTGAAGTCCCCGTCGGCGCGGTTCTCGCACAGGACCCGCACCACGTGCCGCCCGGCGGGCACCGGGCCGGATTCGAGGTCGACGCCGCCCGCGGCATTCACCGTGCGCCACGGTCCGTCGATATCGCGAGCCGCGATCTGGCACGCGTAGCCGGGCCGCTCCCTCGTGACCCGGGCGGAAATGGTTGCGCCGCCACGATAGTCGACGGTCGGCGCCGTGGACGCGGGGTCGGCGCCGGCCGTCACCAATCCGGCGGCCGAGACCGCGCACAGCACCGCGCGGAAGGCGAGCGGGCAAGGTCGCTGCATTGCCTCATCGTCCACCCATACCCATGAGAATCCCGTCAACCTGCCCGGGTGTCGCCGGCAGCGTTCGAGCGCCCGCCGTCCCGGCGCACCCTTCGGGAACCGTCCCAGGGTGCTCTCGAGTTACCTGGCCGAGACGGCGCTGGGCCGCACGTGGGCCGGGCCGTGGGCGACTTCGCAGTGCGCGGATGGCTGTGCGCCGAGTTCGATCAGTTCCGGCTGGGCGTGGTCGACCTGGAGCGTGGCGTGCTCGATGTGATGGTCGTGGGCCAGCCGGTGGGCCAGCTCCTCTCGCACGGCGTGGCAGTCGCGGCCGGGCTCGACCAGGACGTGTGCCGACAGCGCGGGGGAACCGGACGTGATTTCCCAGATGTGCAGGTCGTGCACCTCGACCACGCCGTCGCGGGCGGCCATGTCCTGGCCGATCGCGGTCGGATCGAGGTCGGCGGGCGCGGCCTCTAGGAAGATGCGGCTCGACGCGCGCACCAAACCGATTCCGGCCCGCACCATCAGCGCGACCACCACCAGCGTGGCGATGACATCGGCGCGGGCGAAACCCGTCAGCACGATGACCACGCCCGCGACGGCGGTGGCGATGAAGGCGAACAGGTCGGTGAGGATGTGCTGAAAGGCGCCCTCGACATTCAGGCTGCTGCGGTTCGCCCGCGAGATCATCCAGGTCGCGGCCAGATTGACCACGATGCCGACCAGAGCGGTGCCCAGGACCAGACCGCCCGCGACCTCCGGCGGCTCCGCCATCCGTCGAATCGCCTCGTAGGTGAGCCAGGCCGCCAGCAGCAACAGCGTCAACCCGTTGGCCTGCGCGGACAGGATCTCCACCCGCTTCCAGCCGAACGTCATCCGACCAGCGGCGGGGCGCGCGGCCAGCCGGATGGCCCACAGCGCCAAGGCGATCGAGGCGGCGTCGGTGAGCATATGCGCTGCGTCGGACAGCAGCGCCAGCGATCCGGCCATGACACCCACCACGACCTCGCCCAGCATGAACAACACGATCGCCGCCAACGCCCCGGCCAGCCAGCGCTTATCACTGTCGGGCGAGGCGTGCGCGTGCGAATGCGCGCTCCCCGACCGCGCATGGTCGTGTGCGTCTCCTGCGCCCATCGTGTTCCCCTCTCGCTCGTTCGGGCCGTCCGCGATCATATGCACACATCGCTATGTAAGCAAGCCGGTGCCCACCGAACACCGAGCCGACCACTGGAGCGGTGACCCGGAAAGCACCCTCAGCGGCCGGGATCGGTCGGCATCCGCACGCCCAGCTGCCGGTAGCGGGCAGCAGCGTCGCGCCGCCCAGCACGAAGTCGGCGGTCGACGTCGCCTCGCCGACCAGTTCCGCGACGGCCGAGTCCGCGCCGATATGCAACGCCCCGATCTCCTCGGCGTAGTCCGGGAACGCCGCGAACCACGCCCGGCTCCAAGCCAGCGTGCCCGCGACATCCAGCCGCAGCCCGGTCCCGGTATCGAACCGGTACCCCTCGGCACAGGTCCCCGCCCACGCCTCCCAGTCCTGCCCACTCCACGCCCGCTGCAGCGCGCGATAGGCCCGCCGAATCGAATCCACAACTCCTCCAAGACATTCGACCACTCATTCTAACTATACCTTATGATAGTCAGAGAACCTCCCGCCAGCGCGCTTCGCACACCCCGACGGGCGGCGGCCGGGAGGCGAGTTGATGGCGAAGGATCCGACGCCGCCGGGATGTGGGGCGCCGCCGCTGCCCGACCTCGGTCCGCTGCGGCCGCTGAGAGCCACTCACCTCACTGCACACCCCAATTGGAATCCGCTCGGAAATCACAGCCTCGCCGTACCGATTGGTCTGTCTTCTGTGGGCACTCGCTGTCGATGTCGATCAGCGGCCGGTATTTCGGGGCAGCGGTGTTGCGCGCCCGGCGGCGCATATCAACGGCGCACCGTCCATCCTCTCGCGAAAGGCATGCCGTGAACTCCCTTCCGCCCGGTCCGCCGAGCCCGGGAAAACGCAGCCGTCGATGCCATGTTCGAGATGTTGAACGCGCTGGCCGGAAGTGCTCTACAACTGCGCCGACGCCCGATACGGCGAGCCCAGCGTCGGCTGGGCGGCGGGTCACGGGATCCGGACACGCGGGGATGGCCCGTCCGCCCGAATCCCTCGAGGACCGGTAATTCCGTCGCTCGCCGATTGTTTTAACCCTTTCGGACATTCCCCGCGGGAAACGCCGAATAGTGCCGGATTCGCTATGCGAGTCGCCGCTGCGGTACGGTATACACAATCCGAGTAGATCCGTGTCCGTGCGAAAGGGCTGGCTCATGGCCAAGAAGGTCACCGTCACGCTCATCGACGATTACGACGGGAAGTCCAAAGCGGACGAGACCGTGCAGTTCTCGATCGATGGTGTGGCCTACGAAATCGATCTCTCCACGTTGAATGCCGGTAAGCTCCGGGGTTCCCTGGAACCCTGGGCCGATAAGGCCCGGAAGGTGGGCCGGGTGAAGTCGGGCGCGGTGGCCAAGCCGAAGTCCGCGGCCGACCGCGAGCAAACCGTGGCCATCCGAGAATGGGCGAAGAAACACGGCTACAACGTGTCGGCTCGGGGGCGAATTTCCTCCGAGATCGTTGCCGCCTATCACAAAGCCAACAAGTAACTCCGATCGGGCTTTGTCCTGGTAAAAGGGGTTCCGAGCCGGGCCCGGCCCACCGCGTCACAGGCGCGGGGGCCGGCCCGGCCGCGTTCCCGGCGCACCATGGCGCGGGACCGCCCCCGCGCGGGGGCCAGGGCGTGACGATCGCGAAGTTCGGATCCGCAGGGTGCCCAGCAATGCCGCACGGGTCGTGGTGACGGTGGCATCGGGCACGGGCAGTCCATCGTCCCGACGGCGGTCGTGGTGAATGAGCACGCCATTGCGGAGTTCAACGCGATGCACCCGGCCGTGATCGTCCGGAATCCGCCAGTCCGTGGTCACTCGAACGCCCCAGGCCCGGGGCCCATTGGTGCGCGGCGAGGCCGCGCCGAAGATTTGATCGATCGATAGCCCGGCGTGCATCGAACTGGGATCCGACTGGGTCGGGGTTCCGAACGATCCGTTGCGTAGTTCATAGGCGCCGGACAGAGAAAAGTTGCGCCACGTGGCGTTCTCGCTGCCATATCCGAGTTGTTCGAAGGTTGCCGCCCGCAGCAACCGCGTTTTCCGGTTCCCGGGGTCGGCGAACACGGCGTAGTTCAGCACCTGTGCGGCCCATCGGTAATCGCTTGCGTCGTAAGCCTTCTGGGCCTGCCGTAAGGCCGAATCGGCGCCGCCCATGGCGGCTACGTGACGTTCGGCCGACTCCACCGGCGGGTGTACCCACAGGTGCGCCGGATTGCCGTCGAACCACCCCATGTAACGCCGGTAGATGGCCTTCACGTTGTGACTCGCCGAGCCGTAATAGCCGTGTGTGAACCACTTTTCGGATATTCCACGGATCCGGTCGGCATCCCACACCGGCCAGCGATGCGAGGAAACACCAGATCCGATTGCCGCGCATAAAGTTCGATGGATTCGGTGGGATAGGCGGACCACACGTGCGGATCGCGCACCAGCACACCGCGCAGCGTGAGCAGATTGTGCAGGGTGTGGGCGGCGTTCTCCGCCGTGCAGAGAATGCGCCGGTCGGGGAAGGAGAAGTTCGTCTCCGGCCGCGCCGAATCCGAAGACGCCGCGGCGAGAGACGCCGTGCTCGTGCGGTGGGCCACTGTCACGATCTTCGTCATGCCCGAGCAGACCCGCCGCGCGACCACCGACGCCTTGCCGGAGGCGGTCGAGGACGGCGACTTCGCCCCACCAAGACCATCGCCACCGGGGGTGGGCGTGTCCGAGCGCAGCATCTTCGTACACTCCCCCCACCCGCGAGGACCTGCTGCAGGCAGCGGTCGACCAGCAGTCGAGCCGTGTGGAAACCCTGCTCGCCCAGGTGGATTCGCGGCCACCGCTCGATGAGCGCATCGCCGCCGCGGCATGTCGGAGCGAGACGGTGTACGCACTGCAGCGCCGCCCCGGATCATGGGTTTGCTGGAATCGCAGACCAATCCGGGGGCCGACGATCGAATGCGCCTGACCGACAGGCGCGTTCGCGACCACTTGGCCCGAATGTCCGCCCCCGAACTCGCCCGCGCCGACGGCGGGCCTGTGCCTGCCTGGCCGCACCGCCGGGACATTCGTGCCGGAGCGGCGGTAAGGCCGCCCCGGCACGACCACCTCAGGGAATGAGGAGCTTACCGAGGAAATCGGAGATCGTACCGATGAGCTGGCCGATGAAAATGGGGATCACAGCCTGGTCCTTCCGTTCAAGTTGCGGTTACCGATACTCCAGTCCTGGCAATTCACAAAGGAGTTGCAGGTACTGTTCGGTATTCGACGCGATGCACGGTGTGGATGGGCGCTGATCGGTTGCTGGGTGGTATGCGAAGGTCGTCCCGGCGGGCTCAGTCGGCGGCGCGCCCGGCGTCGAGGTAGGCCCGCAGCACCTCGCCGGGCACACGGCCGCGCGCGGAGACCGTGACGCCGTTCTCCCGCGCCCACTGCCGCGCCGCCGTCGACTGGACCGCGGTCATCGTCGTCGGTTGCCGGACGCCGGTCGCGGTGCGGCGAACCTTGCGGGCCCGATCGGCCCACTGTTGCACCTGCTCCCGCAGTCGAGCCGCATTGGCCGCCGACAGATCGATTTCGTAGGTCGCCCCGTCCAGCCCGAAGCTCACCGTCTCATCGGCCGTCGATTCGCCATCGAGGTCGTCTACGCGCGTAACCAGTACTCGATGTGCCACTGCGTGCTCCTTCGCACCCCATCCCCTGCACTTCCCCTCGTAGTCGTAACTTACTGAGCCGCGGAATGATTCGTGGCACCACTGGGAAACTTCACCAGTATGACCGGCAGAAATCGTGACCGGGGACAAAGCTCCGCACCCCGGTGGCGAACGGCCCCGCCCGCACGCCCCCGCTCGACCCCCGCAACATTCGGGCATGCGCATTGTCACAACGCCCTAGCCCGCGCCCAGGGAATTGTCACAACAATTCGACGACGTAATTCGGGCCCGCCGCGAAACGCGTATAGTGCACCGCACACTAGGGGTGGCAGCGCCCCTGGACGTCCTCGGAATTCAGCGGAAGAACCCGTTCTTGACCAGCGTCGGCTTTACCGGTTACAAATGAGTTCCCGCCGGTCCAGCTCCTTCGGACCGGCCCGCGAGAAGTGTACGAAGTTGGCTACCGACGTCATCGATGCGACCGTAGAATTGCCGGTCGCCATCACATCAGTGTGGAAACTACTCACGGATCCACAGAGCTATTCACGAATTTTCACCGGTATCGGCGCGTGCGATCGTCTCGAGACAATCGCCGGACATCCGCTGTGGCAGTTCCGGGTCGGCACCGGCGAGTCCGGCATCAGCACATTTTCGGCAACCTTCATGGTCGGGCGCGCCGGCGCGACCTTCGAACTGGAATGTGGGGCGACCGGCAGCTTCGCCGCGGTCCGCCTGCGCGAGACCGCGTCCGGCGACGGCACCCGGGTCACCGTCACCTTCTTCGCGCCCGGGCGGATTCACCCGGTGGTCGCGACGCTGCCGAACTCCGAGATCATCGCCTGGGCGGAGGCCGGTCTGGCGCGCCTGGCCGAATTGCTCACGGGGGCACCGACTTCGGTGGCGGTGAACGGCGAGGACACCCCGCTGCGGCGGCGCGCCGACGTGGCCCGCCAGATGGTGTCGACCGGCGTGGTGCGTACCTACCGGCCCGATATCGGGGTGCGGCAGTTCGGGCGGCTCGCCAAGTGGGGATTCACGCTGGCCGGCGGCTACGCGGCCGCGGCCGCGCACTCCCCGCATCGCCCCGCGGTCGTCGACGATCACGGCGTCCGCACGTTCGCCGAGATCCATGACCGCAGCCACGCGCTGGCCGCCGCGATGAGCGGGCTCGGGCTCGGCGTCGGGGACGCCATCGGCCTGCTGGCCCACAATCACGCCGGAATGGTCGAAACCATGGTCGCCGCCGGGAAACTCGGTGTCGACGTGGTGCTGCTCAACGCCGGGCTGTCGGCGCGGCGGATCGAGGAGATCGTGCAGCGGCACCGGCTCGAGCACCTGTTCGTCGACACCGCGCTGGAATCGCTGGTGCACTACCTGCATTCCGATATCCAGCGGGTGTTCCTCGACCGCGGGCCCGCCGGAGGCGCCACGATCGAGGATCTGATCGCCCTGGGGCACACCAGCTTCCGCAAGCCCGCGCGGGGCGGCCGCTTGATCGTGCTGACCTCGGGCACCAGCGGCACCCCCAAGGGCGCCCGCCGCCCCCACCCGAAGGGGTTCGGCACCGTCGCGGCGCTGTTGTCGCGCATCCCGTTCCGGATGCACGAGACGATGCTCATCCCCGCCCCGCTGTTTCACACCTGGGGCATGGCGGCCCTGCAGCTGAGCACGCCGCTGCGGGCCACGGTGGTGCTCCCGGAACACTTCGACGCCCGCGACACGTTGCGGTTGATCGCCGAAAACGAGGTCACCACACTGGTTCTCGTGCCGACCATGGTGCAGCGGATCCTCGACCTGCCCACCCACGTGCGGGCCCGTTTCAACACCTCCAGCCTGCGCATCGTGGCCAGCTGCGGCGCCCCGCTGGCCGGGGCCACCGTGCTGCGTTTCATGGATACCTACGGCGACGTGCTCTACAACATCTACGGATCCACCGAGGTCTCCTGGGCCACCATCGCCACTCCCGAGGATCTGCGCACCTCCCCCACGACGGCCGGGCGACCGCCCCTGGGCACCCGGATCGCGGTGCTGGGCGAGGATCACCGCCCGGTGCCCGTGGGCGCCACCGGCCGCATCTACGTCGGCAACCACATGCTGTTCGACGGCTACGTCAACGCGGCGCCGCCCGCCGAGGCGGAGGGCATGCTCGACACCGGCGATCTCGGCTATCTCGATGCCGCCGGGCGATTGTTCATCGATGGCCGCGACGACGAGATGATCATCTCCGGCGGCGAGAATGTCTTCCCGCGCCCCGTGGAGGAGGCCCTGGCGCACCTGCCGCAGATCACCGACGTCGCCGTTGTGGGCGTGCCGGACCGCGAATTCGGGCAGCGGCTGGCGGCTTTCATCGTCAAGCGGGAGGGGTCGGGTCTCGATCAGGACATGATCCGCACCTATGTCCGGCACCGGCTCAGCCGCTTCTCGGTGCCGCGCGACGTCACCTTCCTGTCCGCGCTGCCGCGCGGGGAAACCGGCAAGGTGCTCAAACGCCTGCTCACGGGAACGCCCGCCAATCAGTCGCCGTCGTGAACGCGCGTGCACTGTGATCACTCACCAAGCACAGCGGTAGAGGTATCCCGAAGTATCACGATCGATTGTGAAAATTGCCCTGGCGGATCTCGAAACGGTTACGGTATTACCGCAGTGCAGTTCACGGGGGTGGAAGGGAGTTCCCGATGTCCGTTGCCACTCCGGATAGACCGAGTCTCACCGTTTCCGGGCGGCCGATGTCGTCCCCGCTCAAGGACGTCTGGGCACTGTCGCGCCAGATGGTCGGTCACTTTGTCGAGAACGTCGCGCCCTGCGGCACGCTCCCCGGCGACGCCATCTACGGCGATGTCACCACCATCACCCGCACCTGCCTCGAACTGGCCGTGTCGGTACTCGACGGCAAGAACATCCCCGACAAGATCGAACGGCTGAAAGAGGCTGCGGCGCAATGGGCCCGCGAGGGCGTGCCGATCGATACCATCCACCACTCCATCCACGAAGGCTTCAAGATCGGTTTCGATCTCGTCGTCACGAGCGCCGCGACGAAGCACCGCGTCACCGATTCCGATGACGACGACACCGTGATGACGTTGAGCCTGGCCGATTACGAGGCGTTGATCGGCGGGGCGAAGCTCGTGGTGGAAATGCTCGACACCATGACCACCGCCGTCTCCACGGCGTACGTCCGCGAACTCAGAGCCGTCGTCTCCGAACACCACACCGCCGTCCACACCCTCACCTCCG
>NZ_BAAGSM010000048.1:0-46129 GCF_054782435.1 Nocardia thraciensis | reverse complement strand
CTCATCAACCAGCACGAAACCACATGCTACCCAAAAACATTACAAAGTGATGCTGGAGTACTAGAACCGTCGATCCTGGGCTGGGACGTGATCCGCGATACCGAGGACGCCGTGTTCGCCGAAAGCCTGGCCGGGTTCGGTGAACGGTATCCGGATGTGCCGGTGCGGCGAATCCTGGTGCGCGACCGGCCCGTTCGCTCGCTGCTCGAGGAGTCGGAGAAGGCGCAACTGGTCGTGGTCGGCAGTCACGGGCGCGGTGGATTCGCCGGGATGCTGCTCGGATCCACCAGCGCCGCCCTGGTGCAGTCGGTGGACTGCCCGATCATCGTCGTGCGGCAACCCGCGAAAGATGCCTCCGGACAAAAGGATTCGTGATCGGTCAGCCCAGCGGTGCGGACCACCGCAGCCGGGTGCCGGGGCGTGTCCCGGCACCCTCGGAGGTGCCTTGGAGCGCGGAGAACTCGCCGTCGGCGGATTCGGCGCGCCGGGCCAGATTGGTCAGGCCGCTGGGGGTGATGTTGTCCGGGATGCCGCGGCCGTCGTCGGTCACGATGATCACGAGGTTGTCCGCCACGTCGATCTCCACGTCGATCGAGGACGCCTCGGCGTAGCGGACGGCATTGCTGACTCCTTCGCGCACAACGGCTTCCGCGTGGTCGGCCAGGTCGGCCTCTACCACCGACAGTGGACCGGTCACGCGCAGCGAGGTCCGGATCTCCGTATCGGCGGCCTGCTGGCGGATCGCCTCCTCGACGCGCTGCCGCAGCCGGGTGCTGTTGGTGGCGTTGCCGTGCAGGTCGAAAATGGCTGTGCGAATCTCCTGCACCACATCCTGCAGATCGTTGATGGCGTCGGTGAGGCGGACCCGGACCTCGGGGACCTTGGTACGGGGCACTGTGCCCTGCAAGCTGAGGCCGATGGCGAACAGCCGCTGAATGACATGGTCGTGCAGGTCCCGGGCGATACGGTCGCGGTCGGTGAGAATGTCGAGATCCCGCATCCGGCGCTGCGATTCGGCCAGGTGCATGGCCAGTGCCGCTTGATCGGTGAACGCGGTCGCCAATTCCAGGGTCTCGTCGTCGTAAGGTGCTTCCTCACGCGGCCGCGCCGCGATCAGCACACCCAGCGGTGCGTCCGGGGTATGCAGGGGGAGGACCAGTACGGGGCCGGACTGTTCGATGATGTCGGCGAGATCGGTGGCGCGCGCATCATCGATGCGTAGCGAAGTGCGCCGGGCGAACGCCTTTCCGACCGTGGTGCCCTCTAGCGCCAATCGCCTGCCACGGTGCGCGTCCGGATCTCCGGACGCCTGGGTCACGAGGAGTTCGGTGACCTCATCGGGCGGTGTTCCCGGTTCGGCGACCGTGGCGAGCAGCATGCGATCGGAACGAGTCAGCCGCCGCGCGTTGTCGACCAGGTGTGCCAGGACGTCGTCGGGATCGGTACCGGCGAGGAATTCGGTGGTCAGATCGCCGGTGGCCTCGATCCAGGACTGCCGGGCACGGGCGGACTCGTAGAGCCGGGCGTTCTCGATGGCGATACCGGCGGCCGCGGCCAGCGCCTGCACGATCAGCTCGTCATCCTCGGTGAACAGCTGGCCGTTGGATTTCTCGGTCAGGTACAGATTCCCGAAGATCGAGCCGCGGATGCGGACCGGGACCCCGAGGAAGCTGCGCATGGGCGGATGGTTGGGCGGGAAGCCTACCGAGGCCGGATGGGTTGCCAGGTCCTCGAGCCGGATCGGCTTGGGCTGGCTGAACAGCAGTCCGAGGACGCCGTGGCCCTCGGGCAGGTCGCCGATCAGGGTGCGGGTCTGTTCGTCGATGCCCTCGTAGATGAACTGGGACAGCTGCTCGTCGTGGCCTCGGACGCCCACGGCGCCGTAATGCGCGTCGACCAGGCTGGTGGCGGTGTGCACGATGGTGCGCAGGGTCTCGTCCAGGTCGAGCCCCGACGTCACGGCGAGCATGGCCTCGACCAGCCCGTCCATGCGGTCGCGGGAATCGATGATCTGCTCGACGCGGTCCTTCACCTCGGTGAGCAGCTCCCGCAGCCGCAGCTGCGACAGAGTGTCGCGCACCGAATAGGAGCCGGTCCGCGAATCGTCGGTCATCTCAGCAATCCTGTACTCCGGAGGGGCTATTTCCGAACCACAAGATTCTACGCGGAGCGAACCAATGACGCCGGAATCAGGACTGTACCGTCGGTAGACAAGAATCCGATCAACCCATGGAAATTTGGGTTCGCTGTATCCAGGCTTCTCTGACGACGTGTCGCGGGTGCTCGGTTGCGTCGTGCGCCGGGCAGCACCGACGCTCGATTCCGCCGCACGCGAGCGGATCGGCTGTGCCCTCGTCGCCGCTCGCTCGTAGCGGCTTTGTCCATCGCCCGGAGTCAGCGTCACGCAGGTCCGGTATCCGATGCCATGGCCGAAGGTCCCGCGTCGGTGCGTCGATGGCCCCGCGGGTGGTGCGACCCCGGGCGGATTGGTCTTTCGGCTCGCGGCTCGGTGACGATCGGCAGCGGTGGGCTGCCGCGTCCGGCTTCTACCGTTGAACCGGTTGCCGCTGGGGCGATCACGGCCGGTTTCGGAGGTCGACATGAGTGTGCGGCGCAGCGGCGATTCCCATCGTCTGGCATCGGCGGCGGTGGTCGTCGGGGTGGACGGTTCCGAGGGATCCGATAGTGCCCTGCGCTGGGCCGCGCGGTATGCGGCACTGCGCGACCGTGAATTGCGGATCGTGCACGGGACGGACCTGCGGGGGATGCGCCGGGTGATCGGTATCTACGAGGTGGTCGTGCCGCCGGTGGTCGAGGCCGTGGAACGACATGGCAAGGCGGTGGTCGCGCGGGCCGAGCGCACCGCACACGCGGCGGCGCACGGGCTGCGGGTCACCACGATGGTGTCGGACGATTCGCCCGCCCACGTACTGATCGAACAGAGCGACGGGGCCTTCGTCACTGTGCTGGGTGCCACCGGATCCGCGGGAACCATGGCGCATCTCGGGTCGACATTGCTCGCGGTGTCCTCCCACGGGCATGGCGCAGTGGTCGTGGTGCGTTCGGATCCGGAGTCCGACAACGTAGTTCGCGATAGCGGGCCGGTCGTGGTCGGTATCGACGGTAGCCGTGTCGGCGAGGCGGCGATCGCGGCCGCGTTCGCGGAGGCGGCCGAACGGCGTACCGACCTCGTCGCGGTGCATGTCTGGAGCGATTGGGATTACGGCCGATTCGCCGGGCAGGACGACCCACTGCTGCCCTACGCCAACCTCGAGGAGGTCGAGCACGCCATCCTGGCCGAGCGGCTCGCCGGGTGGCAGGAGAAGTATCCGGACGTGCGGGTGTGCCGCAAGGTGTACATGTCGGCGCCCGTACGGCACCTGCTGACCTGGTCGGAATCGGCGCAGCTACTGGTGGTCGGGAGTCGTGGCCGGGGCGGATTCCTCGGAGCGGTGCTCGGGTCGACCTCCAATTCCCTTGTGCAGCACGCCCATTGCCCGGTGATGGTGGTTCACCCGGCGGATCGATGAACGAGAGCGCAGGTCCCGCGATGACGACGAAGTACCGGACGCCGGGTATCGGGGCATCGGCGATGCTCCTGGCGCTGCGCCTGCCGACCTGGTTGCGGCACACGGTGGGGGAGTTGCGATACGAGGGGAGATTGACCGGTAGGCGTGTCGCCCTGCCCGTGTCGCTCGCGCGAGTGGACGACATGGTCATCGTGCGGGTGGCGCGCGCCGAGACCGAGACCTGGTGGCGCGATTTCCGCACACCCCACCCGCTGTCGATCCGCGTCGACGGGGCATGGCTGTCCGGGTCCGGCCGTGTCGTGCTGCCCGGGACGATGGAACACGAAGAAATGCAGGCGTGGTACGAGCGGGGACACCCGCGCGAACGAGTGTCGGAGTCCGACCCGTACGTGGTGGTCCAGGTGAATCACGCTGCGGCACCTGATATTCGGAACCGATTGTGGCAGCGCTGGTTTCGCGCTGTCACCCTGGGCGAGTTCCTCGGCCTTCTCGCTCCCGCGCTGGCGGGCGCGCTGACGGTGAATGCGGCGCCGGCGGTGACCGCCGGGGCGATGCTCGCCGCGGGAGCGGTGGAGGGGGCCGTGCTCGGCCGGTCGCAGGCCGGAGTGCTGCGGCCGGTACTGCGGGGATTCGCCCCGCGCGACTGGATCGTCGCCACGATGGTCGCGGCCGTGGCCGCTTGGGCGGTGGGGCTTGTCCCGATGCTGTACGGCGACCATTGGCCGGAGTGGCCTCCAGCGGCGCTGGTGCCCGTCGTGGTGGCCGGTGCCTCGGTGATCGTGTTCTCGCTGGGTGTCGCCCAGTGGTTCGTGTTGCGGTACTGGACGACTCGGGCCTGGTGGTGGATCTGGGCGAATGTGCTCGGCTGGGGCGCGGGACTAGGTACGTTCGCGCTGGTGACCACGCCACTGTGGCAGCCGGGGCAATCGGCTGCGCTGGTGGCCGCCATCGGTGCGGTCGGCGGCTTGGCGATGGCCGCGGCCATGGCGGCGGTGACGGGCGCTTTCCTGGTGCGCATCCTGGCGGCCGAACGTACCGTAACGCCCTGATCGGGCCGCCCCGGGCGTCCCGGCGTTCGACGGCGAACCGGGCATTGGCGAAAAGCTGGGTGATTCAGGATGACGACATCCTTCCGGCATTGCGCAAGTTTCCCGGCTTGCGCAGTCGACGGGTGCGTTAGAGACCCTCCGCGCTCGTGATGCCGCGGCAGTTTCCCGAGTGCCCGACCGCCTCGTGGCGGTCAGGAAGGATCTGCTCGGGGGCGTCCACGAGTAGGGGCGTGGCTGTCATGGCAGGGCTGCCCGTTGTGGTGAACGGCGGAGTTCGTTGGGCGGCTCCATCTTTCGGATCGGCAGGCCGAGTGCGGACCGGTCACAGGCGGTGGTCAGGTCGGTGGCGGTCACCACGCCGATGAGACGGCCCGACCCGTCGACGACGGTGAGCGCATCGAGTTGGGGCCGCAGGACGACGCGCGTGGCGGCGTCCGCGAGCAACTCGTCGGGACCGACAATCGCGCCGGAGGGCAGGCTCCGGGCCACCGCGTCGATCCGGGTGGCATGGGCGGGTGGCGGTCGGCGCCGCCGCGAGATCCGACCACGCGAGGATCGCGACCGGGTGGCCTTGCGCATCGATGACCGGGAAGACCCGGTGACCGGAATCGGGGGCGCTCGAGTCCAGCAACTGCGTGATGTGCCAGAAGCTGGGTACGGCCATCGGGCTCGGGGTCATGATGTCCCGGATCTTGGTGTCGCCCAGTCGGTGTCGCAAACCGGCGAGGGTGAGTTCGGCGTGCGCCGCGGTCCGCAGGAACCATCCGAGCAGCATCAGCCAGGCGCCGCCGAGGTGCCCGAAGACGATGATTTCCGCGACACCGAGAACGATCAACGCGGTGCCGAACATCTGTCCGCTGCGCGCGGCGATGGTCGCCGCGCGCAGCCGGTCGCCGGTGCGCCACCATATCGCGGCGCGCAGCACCCGGTCGCCGTCCAGCGGTGCGCCGGGCAGCAGGTTGAACACGGCGAGAACCATATTCGTGAGCGCCAGCCACACAAGAGCGCCCACCACCGCCCCGCCGGGGGCCGTGGCCTCGGCGATTGCCGCCAGGCCGAAGGCGAGGGCGCCGAGGCCGAGACTGGCCAGCGGTCCGGCGATCGCGATTCGGAAGTCGGCGCGGGCGTCGCGTGGTTCGTCGGCGAGTTCGGAGGCTCCGCCCAGCAGCCACAGCACGATGCGTTCGACGCGCACTCCGTTGCGTGTGGCGACGATCGAATGTGCCAGCTCGTGCGTCGCCAGCGACGCGAACAAGGCGAGCGCGCCGCCGATGGCTACCGACCACACGACGGCGGTGGTCCCGGTGTCGCGCAGGTCGGTGCCGAGTATCCAGGTGAACAGCGCAATGGTGACCAGCACCGACCAGTGTGCGCCGAGGCGGATTCCGGCGACGCGGCCGAGGGGGATCGTTTCGTGCAACATCGTTCGTGCGACCTCTCGAACCAGTTCTACCGGCCGTGCCCGCCAGGCACGGCCCGGCCATCGCTGCGCATCGCGAGCAGCAGCGCGGACAGCAGGCAGCGTTGGTAGCCTCGCGCCAAGGTGGGCGGCCATGGGTTTGGTCTTGCTCACGGGTGGATCACGGAACTGTGGGACTGCGGCAGCCGCAGGGCGTCGGCGATCGTCTCGGTCCAGGCGGTGATCGCCGCCCAGTCCCGCAGGTCGCCGTACCGGCCGCCGCCCAGCAACCGGTGGCGCAGCCGGGCGCCCAGGGAGACCCCGGCGCGTTCGTAGTGCCCGGCGAAGGCGTGAAAGCCCCTGGCGCCGACCGAATTCCGCAGTGCCGCGATGCGCTCGGGCACCCGCCGCGCGATCCGGCGGCCGATGGGCCCGCGCAGTGCTGCGGAAACGCTCACGCTGAACATCCAGACATCGAGATCCGCGAGGGCATCGCGATTATTGCGGACGTACTGTACGGCGGAGGGAAGGTAGTCCATGTTATGTACGGCGCTGCCGAGAACGACGGCGTCGAAGCGCGACAGTTCGGGGGCGTGGTCGACGTCGGCGATCTCGACGTCAGCGCCGCGATTGGCCAGATCCTCGCCGATGTACTCGGCGATTTCACGGGTCGACCCCTGTGCGGTCGCGAAGATGACGGCGATACGAGGCTGTTCGGTCTCCATACCCCAAGCCTCCGCTCACCGCATTCGGCCGATGAGAGGCGAGATGCCTGACCACGGCAGGACCAACGTCATCGGCGGAGGTTACGCGGTGGTGGCCGATCAGGGTTCGGCACTGTGGTGGGCGAATCCATATGTGGAGGCGATGCGTCGCTACCCCTGCGGGAGGAGGAACGCCATGAACACACTCGCGCCGTGCGCTGGAGCTGGCATGCGGCGTGATTGGAATCTGCCGAACGGCATGCGGCGCTTCACAATTGATCTCCCGGGGCCATCTCGGGTCGACAAGCGGCCGAGAAGGTGGAGGAATCCGGAACACTGCGCCGATCCGCGGCAACGCAGGCAAGTAGACGGCGGTGATTGCGGCCGGACACCTCGCCGGATGACAGCGTGTCGTGGGCCCAGGGCGACTATCGGTGCTGACCTTGGGCGACGGGTAGGCGCAAGGTGGCGACTGTACGGGCCAGCAGGCGCCGGGCGTCGTCGGCGACCGTCTGTAATCCGTCCTGTCCGGTCGCGCGCACCAGTACCGACGGATCCGCCGCTTCGACGAGCGTGCCTCCGTCCGCCGCGCGGACCACGACGTTGCACGGCAGCAGTAATCCGGCCTGGCGATCCGCATCGAGCGCCCGGCGGGCCAGCATGGGATTGCAGGCGCCCAGCACCGTGTACTCCTCGATCTCCTCGCCCAGTTTCTCCCGGAGCACGGCCTGGATGTCGATTTCGGTGACGATGCCGAAACCTCCCTGCCGCAAGGCCTCTCGTATCCTCGGCAGGGCTTCGGCGAACGGCGCGTCGATGTGCGCGGCGATTGCCGGAGAGGGGACTACCGGGATGCGAATCTCGGTAATCAGCCGACGGGGATCACTTACCTCGTCGGGGCCGACGAGGTACGCCTCCGTCGGCAGTCCTACCGGGCGGTATCCGTACTCGTCCATCCATTCGTGTAAGGCGCGGTAGGCGGATGGGAGTCCGCCGTAGCCGCCTCGATGGGCGGTTCGCGCGACCATCGCACCGGGAGCGACGACTACCTCTGCCCCGGACCGCAGGCTCAAGGTCGGGGCCGGCTCGACCGGCACACCGAAGTCCACGACCGTCACCTCGTCGGGCGACAGGTTCTCGGCGAAGGTGAGGGTCGGCGCACCGCAGGCTGTCAATCCCGCTCGCTGGACGGTCGCCGTCAGCTCGCGCATGCCCGCCGCGATGTCCTCACCCAGCCGGTCCGGCCGGATCTCCCGTGGCATACGCAACACCGCCTGCGGCACGGCCTCACACACATCGACCCGATACTCCATCGCAGCCCTCCTCACTCTCCACACGAGCCTGCGACGGTGAGCGCGGTGGAACGAGGGGCGAAAGGCCCGCAACGACGGGGAAACGCCGGAAATCCCGCAGGCGACGGAGGTCACAGGCGGGATGGTCTTTCGCCTGCACGCAGCTGGTGCTCGCGATAGGGAGCACGGCATTGCGGGGCGCGAGTTTCGTTGAGAGGCAGCGCTACTCGATGGCGCGTCCGGGCGGTCGGGGATACCGTGCGACGGTGCTAACACCTCTGCCGACCACCGAAATCCTCGAGACGGCGGCGGTGCACGCCACCCGGGACGTACCGATCGCGGCCCCAAGGGAACGCGTGGACGACGTACTCGCCCGGATCCGCGGCCGACGGTTCACCTGCGCTGCCGTGGTCGCGGTGTGTGACGGCAGTCGGCTGGCCGGGGCGATCACGATCGAGAGCCTGTTCGCGGCGGCCGCGGACGCAGTCGTCGGCGACATCATGGACGTGCATCCGCCGACCGTCGCCGGTCACCGGGACTAGGAGCACGCGGTGTGGGAGGCGTTGCGGCACAACGAGCCCGCGCTCGCGGTCGTGGACGGCGAGGGGCGGTGGCTGGGCGTGATACCGCCGCAGCGGTTGCTGTCGGTGCTGCTGCGGGAGCACGACGAGGACGTGGCCCGGTTGGCGGGGTACCTGTCGTCCACGGCGGGCGCGCGTACGGCGACCGAGGAACCGGTGGGACGGCGGCTGTGGCACCGGTTGCCGTGGCTGCTGGTCGGTCTCGCCGGGGCGATGCTCGCGGCCGGTGTCGTAGACGCCTTCCACGCCCAGCTCGAGCGCGAGGTACTGGTGGCGTTCTTCATCCCGGGGATCGTCTATCTCGCCGATGCGGTCGGCACCCAGACCGAGGCGCTGGTGATCCGGGGCTTGTCGGTGGGGGTCGGTATCCGTCGCATCGTGTATCGCGAAGCGGTGACCGGGGCGCTGATCGGGCTGCTGATCGCGCTCGTGAGTTATCCCCTGACGCTGTTGTTCTGGGGTAACCAGGAGGCGTCGCTGGCGGTGTCGGTGTCGCTGCTGGCCGCCTGCTCCGTGGCGGGGGTCGTCGCGATGGCGTTGCCGTGGGCGATCTCGAGGCTGCAGGTCGATCCGGCGTTCGGATCGGGTCCCCTGGCCACGGTCGTGCAGGATCTGCTGTCGATCCTGGTGTACTTCGCCGTCGCGGCCGTCATTGTGGGGTGAAGCGGGTTCGGCGCGGGTCGGAATCGGTCATCGCCAGCGCGATTACGACGAGTCCGGCCACCACGCAGACCGGTTGCAGCCAGCTGAAGGTCTCGATCGTGTAGATCTGCACGATGATCCAGCTGACGAGCAGGGCACCGCTGATCATGGCGATGGCCGTGGCACGCCGGTCTCCGCGCACGACGAGCACGGCGGTGAATACCATCGGTACCCCCACCATCAAGGCGAGTGCCACGGCGGCCAACGGAGGACTGTCGAGGGGGAGTCGTTCCGTCGCGGTCGCACCGAGGTCGATTGCCCCGGTGGCCAGGCCGACGGCCCCGGCGAGCGCCCAAATCGCGACGACACCGGCGACGAGTACCAGTGCGGACTGCCGGATGTCGATCCGGTGCTTGTTCCGGGTGGCCATCATGAGACCCACGATCGCTGGATCGGCGTGGCCCGGGTAGAAGCGATGTACCCGGACGACCGGTGACCTTCGACCGCCCCGGCGACGCGACACCTCGCGGCCCCGAATACTCGCGGGGCGCAGGTCCACTCACCGCGTGACCTTGTTCCCTGGGCCTCGCACCGCGGGGGCGTGATGCTCGAATCGACACCGACGAGGAGGCATCATGGCGGACCCCCAGACACCCCGTATCGACCCGGCCGACGCGCCGATCGTGGCCGCCGTGGACGGCTCGGCCATCTCGTATCAGGCGGTCGAATGGGCGGCGGTGGATGCCGAGCTGCGGCACTGCCCGCTGCACATCGTCACCTCCCAGGCGTTCCCGACCGGCTACGGTTTCGGCGCGACGCTGGGCGAGCGGGAGATGGAGTGGCTGCGCAGCGACGCGGAGCGCGTGCTCACCGAGGCGAGCCGGATCGCGCACAACGCCGTGCCGGGGGACACGATCGCGGTCACGACCGAGTTGACCTTCGAACTGATCATCCCGACCATGATCGATCGTTCTCGCGCGGCGCGGATGGTCGTGGTGGGCAACCGCGGGCGCGGCGCGATCGGGCGCGCCGTGCTCGGGTCGGTGAGCACGTCGCTGACCCGACACGCGCACTGCCCGGTCGCGATGGTGCACGGCAGCTCGCGGACGGATGCGATCTCGGCGCGTCAGCCGGTGGTCGTGGGCGTCGACGGCAGCGCCGACAGCATGTCCGCCATCGAGCTGGCGTTCGAGGAGGCATCGCGCCGGAAGGTCCCGCTGATCGCCGTGCACGCGTGGAGCGATACCCCCGGCTACGGCCTGCCCGTGCACGGATGGGAGGAGATTCGGACAGCCGAGGAGATCATGCTGGCGGAGAGCATGGCCGGTTTCGGTGAGCGGTATCCGGAAGTGCCCGTCGAGCGGATCGTGGTGTGCGACAGGCCGGTTCGATCGATTCTGGACTACGCCGACGGCGCCCAACTGGTCGTGGTGGGCAGCCGCGGGCGTGGTGGGTTCGCCGGTATGACGCTGGGGTCGACGAGCACCGCGGTCCTGCACGCGGCCGAGTGCCCGGTGATCGTGGTGCGTGAACGATGAGTTCGAGTGCCGGGATGGATATGAGCACTCGACAGGTTCGAGACCGTGCGTCGGACAGGAAGACTCTGACGGTTAGGGTCGCAGAACTGTTCAACCGCAGGCCGGTCGTGGGCGCCGTGGTCGCGGTGGTGCGCGACGGGAAAGCGGAGTTCGTGCGGCACGGGTCGGCGGATCTCGCCGCGAACCGGCCGGTCACGGAGGACACGGTGTTCCGCATCGCGTCGATCACCAAGACCTTCACCGCCATCGCGGTGCTGCAACTGTGGGAGCGCGGACTCGTCGAGCTCGACGCGCCCGCCGCCGACTACCTACGCGGCTTCCGACTGGTCGCCGACGACGCGGACTTCGGCCCGGTGACGGTCCGGCACCTGCTGACCCACACGTCCGGAATCGGTGAGACGGCCTACCCCTGGCACGCGCTGCTTCCGGATTTCGGGGAGAGCGTGCGGCAGGGGACGTCCTTGCCCTCGCTCGGTGAGTACTACCGGCACGGCCTGCGAATTCGAGCCGAGCCGGGCACCCGATGGACCTACACCGATCACGGGTTCGCCACGCTCGGTCAGATCGTCACCGATGTCACCGGCGTACCGCTCGCGGAATACCTGCGCGCGCATGTCTTCCGGCCGCTGGGCATGTTCGACACCACCCTGGCCTACGCCGACGTTCCGCGAGTCGACCGCGCCACCGGCTACACCCTCGGCAGGCACGGCCCGGAACCGGTGGTGCATCGTGAAATGACCACTGCGGCGGCATCTTCGGCCTGCTCCTCCGCCCGCGACATGGCCCGATACCTGGACGCCCTGCTGGGAGGAGGTCGCAACGATCACGGTCGCGTGCTCGAATCGGACACGCTGGCAATGATGTTCGCGTCCCAGTACCAGCCGGACCCGCGAGTCCCGGGGCTCGGACTGAGCTTCTTCCGGGGGCTCGTCGGTGCCCACCGGGTTATCGAGCATCAGGGCATTCTGCCGGGTTTCAACTCCCAGATATGGGTTGCCCCCGACGCAGGGACCGGCGTGCTCGTCTTCGTCACCGGCGGCCACCGTGCCCTGCTGTGGTTGCCCGCCGAGACCTCGACACTGGTGCACGACATCCTCGGTGTCCCGGAACCCGCGATCCGGACCGATGTTCCGCACCGCCCGGACGTGTGGCCCGAGATCTGCGGGCACTATCGGCTGCCCGGCTCGCTCGCCGACGTTCGCGCGCGGGCCATGGTCGGCGCCGGCGCCGAGGTGCGCATCAGCGGCGGGCGGCCGGTGCTGCGCGTACTGACCGCGGTGCCGTCCCTGCTGCGTGGACTGCCGCTGCACCCCGACGATCCGGATGACCCGCGCGCGTTCCGTATCGACCTCACCCGCTTCGGAATCGGCACGGGCCGAATCCTGTTCGGCCGGGAGCCCGGTACCGGAACCCCTGCGATGTATTTCGATCTGCATCCACTGACCATGATCCGCCGGACGGGCGACCTCGGACGGTGACGCCGTGTGGTCCCGGGGTCGTTGGTCCCCGGCACCGATGACCGTCGGCCGCGTCGGGCAGGCGCCGCCGATGCCTATGGTGAGGGTGATTTCCGGATTCGGGGCTGGAAACCCTTGTTACCGAGGAGAAGTCATGGCATTCGATGATGATCGGCACCACCCTGCCTCGGCTCCTGTGGTGGTGGGTGTCGACGACTCCGCCGGGGCCGCTACCGCGCTGCGGTGGGCGGCACGGTACGCGAGCCGGCGCCGGTCTCCGCTCCGGATCGTGCACGGGATGAACCTGGCGATGGTCGGCGCGAGGCTGGGCGCCTACGCGGTCACGGCGGCACCGGCCGCCGATGCCGCCCGAGCGCACGGCAGCGCGGTCGTCGAGCGGGCCGAACGGCTGGCCCGCGAGATCGATGCGGACCTGCGAGTGACCGTCGAGCTGTCCGACGATCGGGCGTCCGCGCTGCTGGTCGGCCGGAGTGCGGAGGCGCACACGGTGGTGCTCGGCGCGACCGGCAGGACGGGCACGCCCGCACATCTGGGCTCCACCCTGCTCGCCGTCACATCGCACGCCCAGGGCACGGTCATCGTCGTCCGCGGCGGCCCCGGCGGCGCGATTCCCTCGACCGGACCGGTCGTCGTGGGCGTCGACGGCAGCGAGATCAGCGAGCCCGCGATCGCGGCCGCGTTCACCGCGGCGGCCGAACGCGAGACGGACCTCGTCGCCGTACATTGCTGGGGCGACTGGAATTTCGGGCGGTACGCCAGGATCGACGATCTGCCGCTTCCCGGCCCGGACCTGGAGGAGAGCGAGGACGCGCTCCTGGCCGAACGGCTCGCGGGGTGGCAGGAGAAGTATCCCGACATCCGCGTCACCCGCAAGGTCTACCTTTCCCATCCCGCGGCGCAGTTGCAGCAGTGGTCGGAGGCCGCGCAGCTGGTCGTGGTGGGCAGCCGGGGCCGCGGCGGATTCGTCGGCCTGCTGCTCGGATCGACCTCCAATTACCTTGTGCAGCATGCACATTGCCCGGTAATGGTGGTCCACCCGGCGAAACGCTGACCTTGCGGCGCGGGCAGGTGCCGGTTCGCCGTGAGTGAGGTACTGCTGCCGTATCTGGCCCTCGTCGGCGTGGTGTTCGCGGTGAATCTGATGCCGGCGTTCGCTCCGCCCAACTCGGTGGTGCTGGTGGTGTTCCGGCTCAACTGGCACCTCGACCCGGTTGCCCTCGTCATCATCGGCGCGCTCACCTCGGGCGCCGGTCGATACATCCTGGCGGCGTCGACCAGTCGCCTCCGTCGCCACCTCAGCCCACGGCGCAAGGCCGGGCTGCAGGCCGCCAACGACTACCTCACCGGCCACCGCGGCCGGTCTCTGGCCGGACTCGGATTGTTTTTCGTGTCCCCGCTGCCGTCGGCGCAGATGTTCGAGGCGGCCGGGCTGCTGGGAGTGCGGCTGCTGCCCATCACCGCTGCGCATGTCCTGGGACGACTTGTCAGCTTCTCCTTCTATCTCGCCGCGACCACCGTCGCCGAGCGCAATCTAAGTGCCACGTTCATCGACTCGCTCACCTCGCCGTACGGCGTCGCCCTCCAGATCGCGCTGGTCATCGCCATCGTCCTGCTCGCCCGCGTCGACTGGACCAAATACCTCCCCGGCACCGGCCCGCGCGGCGTCCGGGATGCGGAGCCCTGAAGGCTTGCCGTTCCCGCGTCCATTCGGTTCCGGAGGTCACCGCGGCGCGGGGGGACGTTGCCCGTCCGCCGGTGGCGGTCGAACGGGCCTGGTCGCGGTGACCTTCTGCTCTCTCGAAGGCGCCGGAAACGGTGGCAGAGTCCTCATATGCAGACCAGTACATCGCCGTCGAAGTCCATCCTGCGGGTCTCCGCCGCGCACCATGTGTCGGCAGCAGGAGCGCAGTATGCGCGTGAGAAGATCAGCCGCGCACTGGATTACGCGTCGGAACCGGTGTTGTCGGCCCGGGTGCGGCTGAGCGGCCACGGCGATCCGGCTGCCGCCGATCCCGTTGTGGCCCAGGCGAATGTGAACATGGCGGGGCGCGCGGTGCGGGTGCAGGTGACTGGCGCGAGCACACGCGAGGCGGTGGATCTGCTGCAGGCGCGGTTGCGGTCGCGGCTGGCGCGATTGTCGCGGAACTGGGAGGCGATACGGGGCAGCCGATCCCCAGTGACTCCCCACGAGTGGCGGCACGGCGACGCCACAAGGGCCCGGCTGCCGTATTTCCCCCGGCCGGAGGAGGAACGTCAGGTTGTGCGGCACAAGTCGTACGCGCTGGCGCACGAGACCGTCGACGAGGCGGCGTTCGACATGGAGATCATGGACTACGATTTCCACCTGTTCACCGAGTCCGGCAGCCGGGTCGGCAGCGTGCTGTACCGCAGTGGCGCCACGGGTTACCGTCTCGCACAGGTCGATCCGCATCCCGGCGATGTCACGCCCGGATCGGTGGCGGTGAGCTTCAGCCCTTGGCCGGCGCCGGAGCTTAGCGTCGAGGGTGCCATTGTCCGGTTGGAGCTCACGGGCTGGCCCTTCGTGTTCTTCCGGCACCGCGGGCTCGATCGCGGCGGCGTGCTCTATCACCGCTACGACGGCCACTACGGGCTCATCACGCCGTCCGAGCCGCACACCGAGAGGAGGACATCATGACCGACACGGCGATTTCGATTGCGGGCCTGACGAAGACGTTCGGCCGGACCAAGGCCCTCGACGGCCTCGACCTGACCGTGCGAGCGGGGGAAGTCCATGGGTTTCTCGGTCCGAACGGTTCGGGGAAGACGACGACCATCCGGATCCTGCTCGGCTTGCTGCGCGCGGATTCCGGGACGGTGCGAGTGCTGGGCGACGACCCGTGGACGGATACCGTCGCGCTGCACGCGCGCCTGGCCTACGTGCCGGGTGAGGTCACGCTGTGGCCCGGTATCACCGGCGGCGAGGTGATCGATCTGATGGGACGGCTGCGCGGCGACCTGGACCGGCGCAGGCGCGCGGAGCTGCTGGAACGATTCGATCTCGACCCGCACCAGAAGGCGCGTGCGTATTCGAAGGGAAATCGGCAGAAGGTCGCGCTGATCGCGGCGCTGGCCTCGCGGGCGGAACTGTTGCTGCTCGACGAGCCGACCGTCGGCCTGGACCCCCTGATGGAAGCCGAATTCCAGCGCTGCGTCGAGGAATTGGCGAACGAGGGCCGTACCGTGCTGCTGTCCAGCCACATTCTCGGTGAGGTCGAGGCGCTGTGCGAGCGGGTCAGCATCATCCGGCACGGGCGGACCGTGGAGACCGGCACCCTCGCCGACCTGCGGCACCTCACTCGCACCACGATCACCGTGGACACCGTCCGGCCCGTGACCGGCCTGGACACGTTGCCGGGTGTGCAGGATCTCGTACGGGACGGTACCCGCGCCCGATTCGATGTGGAAAGCACCGCACTGGACGCGGTGCTGCACGCGGTGGCCGAGCACGGCGTCCGCGAGATCACCAGCGCTCCCCCGACGCTGGAG
The DNA here is from genome assembly GCF_054782435.1 of Nocardia thraciensis. Classification (NCBI taxonomy): domain Bacteria; kingdom Bacillati; phylum Actinomycetota; class Actinomycetes; order Mycobacteriales; family Nocardiaceae; genus Nocardia; species Nocardia thraciensis. The sequence continues at coordinate 30,409 of NZ_BAAGSM010000048.1, read as the reverse complement.
GACATCTTCCTGCGCCATTACGGAGCCGAGCAGGTCGCGGCGGGAGAGACATCGTGAGCATCCAGACGACCGAGCCGCGAAAAGGTCTGGGCGACAACCTATCGGGCGCGGGGGCACTGCTTCGTTTCGCGGCCCGGCGGGAACGGTTTACGCTGCCCTGGTGGTTGCTGGGAGTGGGATTGCTGCTGGGCTACCAGTCCGCCGGTAGCCAGGCACTTTACGACACACCGGCAAAGCTCGCCCGGTTACGCGAGACCATGACGGGCAACGCGGCGGCTGTCGCCATGGGCGGGCCGACGCGACTGCTGGACACCATCGGTGGCGAGATCCTGTTCGAGATCTTCGCTTACGTCGCGATCGTGGTCGCGTTGATGAATATGTTCCTGATCGGGCGGCACACGCGGACCGACGAGGAGACCGGCCGGGCCGAGTTGATCCGCTCCGCGCGGGTCGGGCGGCGGGCACCGACGGTGGCCGCGCTCACCCTCGCCGGTCTGGCGGACCTGGTCGCGGCGCTGGTGGTGTTCGGCGCCGCGGTGGGGACCGGACTGCCCGTCGGGGGATCCGTACTGCTCGGTGCGTCCGTCGCCGGCGTGGGATTCACGTTCGCGGCGCTCGCCACGGTGGCCGCGCAGGTGTTCGAAAACCCGCGCGGCGTCTACGGTTCCGTCGCGCTCGCGCTGGCGGTGGCCTATGTGGTGCGGGCGGTCGGCGACGTCGGCAGTGGCGTGGTGTCGTGGGCGTCCCCGATCGGGTGGGGGCAACGTACCTATCCCTACGTGGACGAGCAGTGGTGGCCGCTGCTGCTGTTCGCGGGTGCGAGCGCCGTCCTGGTGGCGATCGCCTTCGCACTGCTGGATCGTCGCGATTTCGGCGCGGGCCTACTGGGGTACGGTGTCGGTCGCGCGACCGCTTCGTGGGCGCTCGGCTCGCCGCTGGCCTTGGCGTGGCGGCTGCAGCGCGGCGCGCTGATCGGTTGGGGGATAGGCGTTTTCGCGCTGGGTGCGGCGTACGGATCGTTCGCCGACAGCATCGAGGATTTCCTCGCGGACAACCCGGAGATCGCCCGGTACCTGCCGGGCGGTGCGGCCGACGCGGTCGATGCGTATCTGGCATTGACGATCACGATCGCCGGGTTGCTCGCGGCCGCCTGCGGAATCACCTGTGTATTGCGGGCTCGCGGAGAGGAAACCACGGGACGCGCCGAACCGATCCTGGCGGCCCCGGTCGGCCGATCCGCCTGGTTCGCGGGTTATCTGAGCGTCGCCCTGGTCGGTAGCGGGCTCGTGCTGTTGGCGGGCGGGCTGGGCGAGGGTCTGTCGCACGGTCTGACGGTCGGGGAACCGGGCCAACTGTTGCGCGTCGCCGGAGCGGCGCTGGCCTATCTACCGGCGGTCTGGCTGGTGATCGCCGTCGCTGTCGTCGGATTCGGCTGGCTCCCGGCGATGGCCACCCCCGTGGCCTGGATCGCCTTCGCCTACTGCGTCGTAGCGGTGCTCTTCGCCGACTCGTTCGACCTGCCCGCCTGGTTCGACGACGGCTCCCCGTTCGAACACACACCGCAGGCCCCGCTCGACACCGTCACGGCCACACCGATTCTCGCCCTGCTGGTGACAGGTGCCGCCGGAATCGCCATCGGATTCGTCGGACTGCGCCGCCGCGACATCGGGTATTGAGGTGCGCAGGGACTATCGGTGCGAGCGAGGAGGTGTCTGCCGCCTCGCTCGCCCGGTCGTCATTTGCTGCGGGAACCGATGTAGGTCGCCACGATCACCATGAACGTGATGAGCAGAGCGATCAGCACCGCTGCCATAGGCCAATCCATGTCCTTCTCCTGTCCTCGACGACGGTCTCCGACAACCGTCCCGTGCGGTATTCAGCATGGGCCCGAACATGCCGCGCGAACAGGGCCGGTCGGCCACAGTCGAGGGCCTGATCCCAGGGCGCAGGACCCGGCCGCGGATCGACTTTGGTCTCTGTGCGCGGGGCGCCGGACGCGGGAGTCTCGGAGGCGAAATCGGGGCACGAGGGAGGCACCATGAGCGATGCGCGCACGACGTCGATGCGACCGACCGCCGCGGTCGGCGCCGATGGATCGGAGATCACACCGAGGGTCGTCGCGCGGGGTGGCGCTGGAGGCCGAATCCGGAGCGTCGCCGGTCCCGCAGCCCGGTTGCGCAGGTGACTGGAGTGTCCGGGAGCCGAACCGCGCCAACCGAATTCATCGGACTGTCGGACGAGGAAGCTGCCGTCCGCATGGCACATGACGGCGCGAACGTCCTTCCGCGACGACGGCCCGTGCGCTTGTGGCGGCGCGTGCTCGCACAACTACGCGATCCGTTGATCGTGGTGCTGCTGGTGGCCGCGGCGCTGACCATGGCCACCGCTGACCGGACTGACATGCGCAGAACTGCTCCGGGAATCGTGGCGCCCGGGCGGGGATGCCACACCAGTTGCTTGAGGATGTCGTACTCCACCAGCAGCTTCACCGGTGGGAGCAGCAGCATTGCCGCCGACAGTCGATATCGGCGGGTGACAGCCGCGCCGACCGCGACCACCAGCGGAGCGCCGAGCACGCCGATCAGCTGCGCCGCCCATAGCGGGCGATACAGTGCGTCCGGGGTGGAGTTGATCCAGTGGAAGAGGGTCGATCCGCCGTATCCAGAACGCCGGTCCGGGTCACCCAGACGGCAACTCCGGTCACCGCGGCTCCGCCGAGCGCCCACCCTCCGTACCGCGGCGGACGGAGATACCGCACGGTGCCGTACTGCCTGGTGCGCAGGCGAATTCGCTCGATGATACTCACCTCCGCGCTGTCTCCCACGGGGCGAACCGCCGGTTATCCCGGCCTTCTCAGTCTGGCGGGGCGCCCGGTGTCGTCCCGGAGGCGAAGTTCCTCGGTCGCGGGCCCGAAAGTCATCGCACCCGCGCGCCACTCGGCGCAGGCTGTGCTCGCGCACGATCGGTGCGGCGCGGCACCGTTCACCACGGACCTCGAGGCCGACCCGCCACCGCGCAGGGTGGGCGCAATGCCTTCCGGCGAATCGACTTTGGGCTCTGGCCGCAGCCGGTCCCGCCGAGGAGGCTCGATGATGATGGACGCCATTCGGCGCCGCGACGGAACTCGACCGAGGTTGGATGTGCACATGACGAATACGGAAACACCTGCCACCGTCCGCGACGTAGCTGTGCCCACGGGTGCGGCCGAGGCGGCGACGACGCTGCTGGAGCGGCTGGCGGCACGACTGGGTGGAACAGCCTCGGTGACCACCATATTCGGTGACCCGATAACGGCCGGAGGTGTCACGGTCGTGCCCGTGGCGCGGGCCGGATTCGGTTTCGGCGGCGGTGCCGGACACGACTCGGCCGATGGAAAGGGCGGCGCCGGTGGCGGCGGTGGCGGCGGGGTCGATGTGCGGCCGGTCGGGTTCATCGAGATCCGGGAGGGCGGCGCCGTGTATCGGCCGATCCGCGATCCCTGGGTGGATGTCGCCCTGCCACTGGCCGCGACGATCGCGGGCCTGGCGATACCGCGCCTGTGGCGCAGGCGAATTCGCTCACTGCGCGCCCGCGGCGAGTAGGGCTGCGGGACGAGAAGGAGCTGATCTCCGTCCGCACGCAGGGCCGAAAGTCGTAGGTTGAACGGGCGGAATCCGGTTTCGGATCGGAGTCCCCGGCGCCCGGGGCCGACGGCAAGTTGGACGGATGACCTTCTTCTCTGTCGGCGGTTCGGCGCGGCTGCTGGAATGGGCGGTTGGGAATTGTGGCCGAATTCGAGATACCGAGAGGTTGTTGCCAGTGGGTGCGTTCGAATCAAGCTCGGCCGGCGCGGCCCCGGAGTCCGTGGTGCGTTCCGATGACGCTGGTGTACTCCGTGTGGTCGAGGAGATCGGGCGGGACGAGTCGATGCGGCTGGTGGCGGCCGCACCGTTCGGGCGCGTGGTGTTCACGCGCGACGCGCTACCGGCCGTCCGCCCGGTCAACCATTGCGTAGCGGACGGCGAGGTCGTCATCCGTACTCGTCTGACCTCCCGGTTGACGGACGCGGTGCGTTCCGACCCGGCGGTCGTCGTCGCCTACCAGGTGGACGACATAGACATGGTCCGGCGCACCGGCTGGTCGGTGGTGGTGACCGGCCTGGCCCGCACGGTCACCGATCCGGAGCGCGTCGCCCGCTATGAGGAAATGTTGCGGCCATGGACCGATACGGTCATGGATGCCGTGATCTCCATCGAGCCGACGATTGTCACCGGCATCCGGCTGGTCGAGCAGGGTCCGGCGGTGGACAGGCTCGCTTCCTGACCTGCTTCCCGGCCGATCTACCTGTGATTGTGACCTTGGGCGGTGTCGCCGATGCCGGGGAAGCGCGATGCTTCGGAGATGGAGAATCGGGCCGAGCGCACGAAGCCGAACCGTGCGATGCGGTGGCTGCCGGGGCTCGCGCAGTTCCGCGGGTATCGGCGGGCGTGGCTGCGGTCGGATGCGATCGCGGGGGTGACCGTTGCCGCCTATCTGGTTCCCCAGGTGATGGCGTATGCGACGGTGGCGGGGCCACCGGTGGTGGGGCTGTGGGCGGCGCTCGGCTGATCGGTACCTCGCGTCAGTTGTCGGTGGGGCCGGAGTCGACAACCGCCCTGCTCACCGCTGTCGCGCTGGCGCCGCTGGCGATGGGGGATCCGGGTCGTTACGCGGCGCTGGCGGCGGTCCTCGCCGTGCTGGTGGGCGCGATCTGCCTGGTCGCCGCCGTGGCCCGGCTGGGGATGCTGGCGGATTTGTTGTCGAAGCCGGTGCTGGTCGGGTATCTGGCGGGTACGGCGGGAATCATGATCGCAGGGCAGCTCGAGCGGGTGTCCGGCGTGCCGGTTTCGGGGGAGACCATTCCCGCGCAGGTGCGCTCTTTCGTAGCGAATCTGGCGGAGGTGCATTGGCCGACGGCGACCATGGGCGTCGTCGTGCTGGTGAGCCTGCTCGTGCTGAACAGGTGGTCCGCGCGAGTGCCGGGTCCATTGCTGGTGGTGCTCGGGGCGACCCTGGTCGTCGCCGTATTCTCGTTGCAGCAGTACGGAATCCGAGTCGTCGGGTCGATACCGGCCGGGCTTCCCGTGCCCGGTGTCGATCGGGTGGCGATGTCGGATCTCGTGCAGCTCGTGCTGCCCGCCGTGGGCATCGCGGTTGTCGGATTCTCCGATAACGCACTCACCGCACGGGCCTTTGCCGCCCGGCACGGCCGGACCGTCGATGCCAACGCCGAACTCGGTGCGCTCGGAGCGACCAATGTGGCCGCCGGTGTGCTGCACGGATTTCCGGTGAGCTGCAGCGGGAGCCGCACCACCCTCGCGGATATCGCCGGAGCACGCACGCAGCTGTACTCGATCGTCACGCTGGGCACCGTGCTGGCCGTATTGCTCGGGGCCCGAGGGGTTCTCGCGGGTTTCCCCGCGGCGGCACTGGGCGGGCTCGTGGTGTTCGCGGCGCTGCAGCTGATCGATACGGCCGAGTTCCGGCGCATCGCGCGCTTCCGGCGCAGTGAGCTGGTGCTGGCGGTCGGGACGACGGTGGCGGTGCTCGCCCTGGGTGTGTTGTACGGCGTGCTGGTCGCGGTCGCGCTGTCGATTCTGGACCTGTTGCGCCGGGTGGCGCGGGGCCCACGACGCCGTGCAGGGTTTTGTCCCCGGCCTGGCCGGTATGCACGACATCGACGACTTTCCTGCCGCGGAAACCGTTGCGGGCCTGGTCGTCTACCGATACGACGCGCCGCTGTGCTTCGCCAATGCCGAGGACTTCCGGCGTCGTGCCCTGGAGGCGGTCGAGATGTCGGCGGCGCGGGCGCCGGTGCGCTGGTTCGTGCTCAATGCCGAGGCGAACGTCGAGGTCGACCTCACCGCGCTGGACGCACTGGAACAGTTGAGGGCCGAACTCGTCTCGCGCGGCATCGTTTTCGCGATGGCGCGGGTCAAACAGGATCTGCGTGACTCGCTGGATGCCGCCGGGCTCGTCGACCGGATCGGTGCGGCGCTGCTGTTCCCGACTCTGCCGACCGCGCTCGAGGCGTACCGCCGGGCGACGGGCCCATCCGGCGGTGCCGCGTGACGGTGGACCGCCCGCGTCCCGGTACCCGCCTCCTGGCTCGGAACGCCGGTCAGCGCATCTGGTAGGTCAGCTGCACGGCGATATCGGCTGCCCAGGCCGTGATGCGCTCCCTGTTCCGGAAATCGCCTGCGTGCGTCTTCGCCATCGCCGACGCCGGGAAGCCACGCGCGTCCGGTGCAAGTCTGCCGCCGAAAAGGACGAATTCGCGGGCTCCGAGACGCTCGGCCGTCTTACGAACGGCGTTGGCGCCGGGGATCTTTCCCGGGTCGGGTCGGTCGGCGGAGTCGTCGAGTGGACCGCTGCCGAACAACCAGACCGGTCGTTCGCGCAGTTGCCGCGTGAACCGCCGGGCGAAGCGGCGAGCGTCCCCGTGCCAGCGACCGGCGTAGAGGGCGCCGCCCAGAACGACGGCACAGTAGCTGTCGAGAGACTGGACCTCGTGTGCCGACTTCGCTTCGGCGGCAACGTGTTCGGACCGCAGCTCCGCTGCGATCCACCCCGCGATCTCGGCGGTTCCGCCGCGCTTGGAGCCGTAGGCCACCAGAACCGGATCTTGCTTCATTGTCATCAACCTCCTTGCGTGCCTCATTCGACGCCTCACGGAGGGTGAACGGCCAGTGCCGAAGGTCCTGGCGGGACCGGGCCGAACAGCGTGGCGGCCGAATATGCCGACGCGATCATCCTCGGCTGGTCGCAGCAGCTGGGTCCGGCCGCGCGGACGGTCCGGAAATCGTGGCCGAGGCGACGGTCCCGGTGATGTTGGTACCGCAGGCGCGGGACTTCGGTCATCCCTCCGAGCTACCCGATGCCCTACCCCAAGAATCGGTGAACGCGTGAAATCGACAGTGTCAGAACACTTTTATCCCTCTCGAGGAGTGATCATGAGTCTGCTTCCCGCCCACCGCCGGGGTTCGCTGCTGTCCGAGTTCGCCGACCTGTGGAACGCCTTCCCACCGGGGACGGTACCGGTCTTCGGCACCCATCTGCTGCGGATGGAGGACACCGTCGACGAGGGCCACTACGTGGTGCGCGCGGAGATTCCCGGCATCGATCCGGCGAAGGATGTCGAGGTGTCGGTGCACAACGGCCAGCTGACCATCAGGGCCGAGCGCAGCGAAAAGCATGAGGAGAAGGGGCGTTCGGAGTTCAGCTACGGCTCGTTCGTGCGCACGGTGACGCTGCCGACGGGTGCCCAGGACGAGGGTATCGAGGCCCGCTACGCCCAGGGCATCCTGACCGTCTCCGTACCGATGAAGGAACCGAAGGAACAGGTCAAGAAGGTCGAGGTCACATCCGGCGAATAGCCGGTAGGAACGGCGCGGTCGCGCCGCCATCGCCACCCGAACCGACGGCGTGCGGCCGACCGAGCCCTGGGCCCGCGCACCCACGTGGAGCAGCTCTATCACGTGCTCACCTGCGCGGCCGTGGGTCAGTTCGACTGTGATCGGTCGGAACGCAGTTTCGACGCGTACACCGCCGCCTGAGTGCGACGTTCCATGCCGAGCTTCGCCAGCAGCCGCGACACGTAGTTCTTGACGGTCTTCTCGGCGAGGAACATGCGCTCGGCGATCTGCCGATTGGTGAGCCCTTCGCTGAGCAGATCGAGCAGTTTGCGTTCCTGCTCGGTGAGCGTGGCCAGCGGACCGTCGGGCTCGGTTCCGCGCCGTAACTGCTCCATCAGGGCGGCGGCGGCCCGGTTGTCCAGCAGCGACCGCCCGGCCCCCACCTCCTTGACGGCCTGGGCCAGCTCCATGCCCTTGATGTCCTTGACGACGTAACCGCTGGCTCCGGCCAGGATCGCGTCGAGCATGGCGTGCTCGTCGGTGAAGGACGTGAGGATGAGGCAGTGCAGATCGTCGAGCTTCGACAGCAGGTCGCGGCACAGTTCGATGCCGTTGCCGTCGGGCAGGCGGACATCGAGCACGGCGACGTCGGGGCGCAACGCCGGGATTCGGGCCATGGCCTGGGAGACGTCACCGGCCTCGCCGACCACGGTGAGCTCCGGGTCGCTCTCGAGCAGGTCGGCGAGGCCGCGCCGGACGATCTCGTGGTCGTCGACCAGGAAGACCTTGATCATTGGACAGTTTCCAATCCGAAGTAATGGTGTTGCTGATCACGATATTCCACCGAATCGCCCGCGGAAAACGGACGAAAGTCACCTTTCCTGGATCGCTGACCACCGGTTTCGGTCGGATCGTCAGTGACCTCGTGCCCTACACGCCGCAATCGGGTCGGTAATGGGATGGCGGGAATACATCCCGCCGCGGAAGGTGTTCGGGAGACATCGTGACCGAAGATGCCGTCGACGACAGATCCGGTTGTGCCGTCCTGAAACTGGACCGCGCGGAGTCGATACACCTGCTGGCGAGCACGCCTGTCGGCCGAGTGGTGTTCACCCGCAAGGCATTACCGGATATCCGACCGGTCAATCACGTGGTGGACCGGGGTCTGATCGTCATCCGCACGCGCCTCACCGCCCAATTCACCTCGGCAATTCGCGGCAACTCGCCGGTCGTCGTCGCCTACGAGGCCGACGATATCGACGGAGAACGGCACACGGGGTGGTCGGTCGTGGTGGTCGGGCTCGCCCGCCCGGTCACCGATCCCGACCTCGTGACGCGTTACGAAGGGCTGCTCCACTCGTGGGTCGACAAGGTGATGGACACCGTGATCGTCATCGAACCCGAGATCGTCACGGGTGTCCGCCTGGTCGAAAAGGACAGGTAGACAAATGTTCTCGGCGGTCGTCCGGCGATCACGGATCTTCTCCGGGCACGGCGCCGACGCCGGTCAGTTCCCGGTGCGGATCACGGTTCGGCCGTTGAGCGGCCGGGTCGGCCGGTTGGAGTGAGGGAACAGCGCCCGGTAGCGGTCGACGAGCGCAGCGGGGACCGGGACCGGGCTCCGCAGCACCGTCCAGGAGACGTTTTCACTGCATGGCGGGGTGGTCAGCGACCCCTCGTACCGGAACTGAGTGAGATCCGAGGGCAGGAACCGCCGGAGATCGATCGGCCCGCCATGACGGTGGCGCCGCTGCTGTGCGGAATGTCGGTCAGGACCGGGTCGAAGGCCGAGGGTCCCGGCTCCGGCCGCATGAGCACCGCCAAAACGGCCACCGCGCCGACCGTGTTCCGGTGCACCAGATGCACTTCCATCGCGGTGCCGCGACCGTCGACGGTGTGCTCACTGGGAGCGTGGAAATGGAACTGCACGAGCCGGAACCGCTGCCCGCCGACCAGGATCCGGCAGGCGTTTGCGGCGGGCGGGTCGGCCTGCAGCGTGTGTCCGGTGTTCGTGAGGCCGACTGCGGGGAGCCGGCCGAAGTCGATGCCGATCCGGTCGGCGGAGTCCAGTAGCGTCGCGCTGGGCAGGTCGATGGGAGATTGTTTGCTGCCGCGGGCGCAGGCGAGATAGCGGTAGTCGAGTTCGGCCCAGTGTTCCGGGCCCTCGGCGTCGTAATCCCAATGTGGCGCACCGTCTTCGGGATTCGGTGCGGCCGCTTGAGGCGGATGGACGAAGGTGTCCCATTCGCCCGTCGTACTTCCGCCGGGAATGGCGAGCAAGGTCAGCCCGGCCAGTAGTTGCCTACGCCGGATGTGGCGGGGGCCGGGGGCCTCTGATCGAACCTGCACAAAAGTCTCCTCGAGACCGGATGACCCGGGCCACTTTGTCCGATTCGGGTCGATTGCGCCGAATACCCTTTTGACGCAAGGTATTTCGTACTCGGACCGACCCAAGAGTAGACGGTGTCGCGGCACCGGTCCGCACGGGGTGTGGCCTCGTCCGGCACCTCGGCGATCGCGCGTTGGTAGGTGGGCGGGTTCGTTTCGATATGGGGGATATGAGGCCCATGTCGGCGTCGTACCGGCGCACCGGAGAATTGGAGCCACGCCGTGCGGCGGTGGTAGGAGATACGGGTGTCAGGGGCGATGCCCGGCATCGCGCGGCGCCGGGAACAGGGTGCTCGGCAGCCGGGTGTCGATCCAGACGGTGATGGTGTCGGCCCACTCGGCGATGGCCTGCCAGTCACGGAGATCGCCGAAGCGGCAGCCGAGCAGCCGCACGATGATCCGGGTCAATGCGTCGTCGGGCCGCTGAAGGACACCGGCGAACGGTTGGAACCCCAAGGCGCACATATCTCTTCGCACCGCGGCCACGGCGGGCGGCGTGAGGTGCCTCAGCGGGAAGCCGAGTGGCCCGCGCAGGGCGGGTCCCATGCCGACACTGAACAGCCACGCCGGTCGCATGCGCAGGGCGAGCCCGTGTCGTTCGGTGTACTCGGTGAATTCCGGCAGAAAGGCTCCGTTGTGGATCGCGCTGCCCAGGACGACCGCTTCGAACAGCGTCGGGTCGAGATCCTCGCGCACCGAGGCGACGCGCACATGAGAGCCGTTGTCTCGCAGTCGTTTACCGACGAACTCCGCGATCTCCGCGGTGGACCCGCGGGCGGTTGCGTATGTGACCAGCACCGTGTGTTCGGTGCGGTCGGAACTGTCGGTGCTCATATCCCTACTCTCCGCCGAGGCTCGCTTGCCCGTGAGGGCCTTCCGTTGCGCTCGGGACCGACTTTCGTCGCCTGTTCGCCGAAGTCCCCGCGGTGCTCTGCTGTCACCGATGGTGGATCGTGAGAATGTCGGCCAGCGGGCGGCGCGACGTCGGCGGTAGTTCCGGTTCGTCGGCGGGTGCCGTGCCGATGCGGATCAGCACCTGCGGCAGAGTCTGGTGGGGGAGCAGTTCGGCGATCGCGCGGCGACCGGCGGGCAGTTCGGTGAGATGGGTGACCGCGCACGTCGCGAGTCCGGCGGCCGTGCATTCGAGCAGCACCGCGGACAGCGCCTCGCCGGTGTGCAGCCACTGCGGTACCGACTCGCCGGAGGAGCTGAGCACGACCAGCCGGGCGTGATCGATGAGGTCGGCACGGCGCGCGGAATGCGGCGCCGACGGGAAGGGCCGGTGCACGTCGACGCGCGCCGCCTCGGCATCGGAGATCAAGGCGCTCTGCGGTATCCCTTCCGGGTCGCCGGAATGTCCGGCCCACCAGTGCAGCTCCATTTGATACATGTCGTCGTCGCGGCGTGCGGTCGCGGCCCGCTCCGATATCGCGGCCAGTCGCGCTCGGGCGCTGTCGTCGAGCACATCGAGTTCGATCTCGTGCGGCGACGCGAGCTTGCGCAGGGCGTGTACGACCTCGTCCCAGCCCTCGGGTTCGAGCAGCGGTAACCGGTCGGTGCGCCGCCGGGACATCGCGGCCGCGCGCGCGGCGATGCCCGCGGGCGGGTCGGGCCAAGGCCGGAACTCGACCGCCGCGAGATAGTCGCGCCGGTCCGGGTCGGGCATGCGGGCGGTATCGGTGTGCCAGCCCCCTGCGGCGAAGGCGGTGCGGACGTGGTGCAGCATGGCGCCGCAGCTGATCACCTGCTGGCGGCCGTGCGGATCGGTGGCGAGGAGCTGCCGGTCGATGTCGGTGTGCAGGTGCAGCCGGTTACCGTCGAACGCCCAGCGCCAGGGCTGGGTGTTGTGCACCGAGGGCGCGCGCTGCGCCGACCGCATCACCGCGAGGATCGTCTGGTCATCCGGTGTGATCCGGGTGTCGGATCGGTTCGCTGAGGTCATGGTTCCAGCCTCCGGACGTGATCGGTGTCCTGGTAGAGGTCCTTGCATCCAGGATTGCGGGTCGATGGTCACTTCCGCGCCCGGCCCGGGCCGCCGGTGCGGCCAATGCCCCGATCGCGTCGAGCGGGACTCGGTGGGCCGATACAACTGGAGGGTGCCCGCCGATGTCGTTTGTACTCGCGAGCCGTGGCTATCGGCTCTGCCGCCGGTCGTGGCGGCGGCCGCACTGTGGTGGTAACCGCCTCGATGAAGGAGATGAGCCGCGATGTTCCGGTACGGCCACGAAATGACCGGGTGGGGGTACGCCTGGATGGGGGTCGGCACGGTCCTGTTCTGGGGCCTGCTGATCGCCGGACTCGTCATGCTCGTGCGATACGCCGCCGCGACGGACCGCGGGGCGAGGTATCGTGCCGAGGCCCCCGGCCCCGAGAGGCTGCTCGCCGAGCGATTCGCACGGGGAGAGATCGACGAAGCGGAATACACGAGCCGCCTTACCGCCCTGCGCAACACTCTGACGCCGGGTTGATCGGCAGCGGATACGTCATGCCGGACCGGGCGACTCTCGCTCTCTGCCATATCGAATTGCCTTGTGCGACGGCTCCTTTGCCCGGGAATGATCGTCCCTCAGCCGAACAGGGTGGCGACGGCCCGGCTCGGAACCGGTGTCGCAGGGCCCGGTGGTAGATCGACTTTGGGCCCTGTGCCCGCACTGCTCCGCGAGGGACGCTCGAAGACGAGACTGAAGGAGTCGCCATGACACAGACGGGTGCCCGTCCGACCATTGTGGTCGGTGCCGATGGATCGGAGGTCGCGCTGCAGGCCGTGGTGTGGGCCGCCGTGGAGGCCGCGTTGCACGGCTGCGCGCTGCACATCATCACATCCTTCGGGGTGGACCCGAGGCCCGGGATGGTCTCGATACTGGCCGCGAACGAGCAGCGGTGGCTGCGCGAGGACGGTGAACGTGTCCTGGCCGAGGCGGCGTCGATCGCCCGGCACGCCGTACCCGATACCGAGGTGGTGATCACCACCGAGTTGACGTTCGACATGATCATTCCCACCCTGCTCGAACGATCGGCGCAGGCGCGGATGATCGTGGTCGGCAGCCGCGGCCGCGGCGCGATCCGCCGCACCCTGCTCGGGTCCGTAAGCACCGCGGTCAGCCGCCACGCGCGCTGTCCGGTCGCGGTCGTGCACGGTGACGCGGCCGCGGAAGCGGCCTGGGGGCAGAAGCCGGTAGTGGTCGGAATCGACGGAACGGCCAACAGCGTCCCGGCCGTCGAGGTGGCCTTCGGCGAGGCGTCGCAGCGCAAGGTCGGACTGGTCGCCGTGCACGCCTGGAGTGATATGAGCGGATACGACCTGCCCATCGTCGGCTGGGACGGTATTCGCGAGACCGAGCAGGTGCTGCTGGCGGAGAGCCTGGCCGGTTGGGCGGAGCGGTACCCGGACGTGGCGGTCGAACGAATCGTGGTGTGCGACAGCCCCACTCGCGCCCTGCTGACCCGGTCCGAGGCGGCGCAGCTGCTGGTCGTCGGCAGTCACGGACGCGGCGGTTTCCCGGGCATGGTGCTGGGCTCGACCAGTACGGCGCTGCTGCATCTGGCGCACTGCCCGACGATCGTGGTTCCCGCCAGCGCGGTCCGTACGACACTCGGAGCGGGCTCGGCGGGCGCCTAGGCAGGCGGATCGGCCCGGTTGGAGCGCCGTCGGCCCGAGGGGCCGTCGGTGCTGCCGGGCATTCCGTCGTTCCAGATGCGGACGGCCGCATGTGCGGTGTACTCGAGGGGCAAGGTGGTGTCGAGTCCGACGGCCGTCGGCCAGGGGTCCTGGTCGGCGGCCATCGCGGCTGCGATGGCGGGTGTCGCCTCGGATTCGCCGCCGGACCGGGCGGTGATTCGTTTCGATGCCACCGATTGCGGTGCGGTACAGCATAATTCGATCAGTTCGGAGCCGGTGTCCGCTGCGGTGTGCGCGGCGTACCGGCGTTCGTCGGCGTCGCCCCAACCGGCGTCGAGGACGACCGAGCGACCGGCCTCCAGCAGCGTCTGAGCCTCGGCCCGCAGCACCGCGTACACCTGCGCACGTGCGGAGGGGCTGTAGGCGCCGCTGTTGTACGAGCCGCTCGGCCCGGTCAGTACGCCCTGTGACCGGCGACCGGCCCGGATGTGGTCGCTGGACAGCAGGATCGCACCGGTTCGCTCCGCGAGCGCGCGCGCCACGGTGGATTTTCCGGTGCCGGGGAGGCCGCCGACGAGTGCCAGGCGGACTCTGCCCGCCTCCAGATGCCGCAGCGCGAGTTCGATGTGCCGGGTGGCGTGCTCGGCGGCGTCCCCGCCACCCTGCCGGTGCCGGATGCAGTTCACCTTGGCGCGCACGGCCGCACGGTAGGCGATGTAGTGGTGGCGCAGCGACGCCGGGGCCGGATCGTTTGTGGCGGTCAGGTATTCGTCGACGAGCGCGGCGGCGAGCTCGGGACGGCCTCGAAACTCCAGATCCATGGCGAGGAAGGCGATGTCGTCGAGCCGGTCCACGTGACGGAGCTCGTCGTCGAAGTCCAGGCAGTCCAGAATGCGGAAGCCGTCGGGCAGCACGAAGATGTCACCGGCGTGCAGATCGCCGTGCCCGTCCACGATCCGCGCCGTCGCGATCCGCTTGTCGAACAACGGCTTCCGGCCGTCCAGATAGCGGTTCACCAGGTCGCGCATACGCCGCACATGCTCGGGTGTAATCGGTGGATCGGTGAGTCCACGCAGCAGCGAGGACCATCGTGCGCGCAGTGCGCCCGGCGTCGCGGCACGGTCGATGCCCGGGCCGCGGTCGGCGCCGTCATGGAACCGCACGAGCATTCGCACGAGAGCCGACAGCGTGTCGGCGGTCGTGCCCGGTTCGGCGAGCACCGTCGACAGCCGGTCCGCATCCGACATGCGCCGCATGACGAGCACCGGCTCGCCGGGTCCTCCGGTGGGATCGGTGAGCCGTCCGACACCGAGATAGACATCGGGCGACAGCCGTCGGTTCAGCTCCAGTTCCCGTGCGCACGCCTGCTCTCGGCGGGCGAGGGTGCCGAAGTCGAGGAAGTCGGTGACGACCGGCTTCTTCATCTTGTACGCGCGGTTCCCGCACAGCAGGACCAGCGCCGAATGGGTCTCGTGGAGCAGGGCGAAGGGTTCGTCGGTCGACATACCACCAGCCCCTACGAATTCGACCCGGTCACTCGGAGTATATCGGCGAGAGGCAATCGTGGTGTCGGCGCCGACTCCTCGTGACCCGGCGCTGTTCCCACGCGAATCAGTATTTGCGGCAACATATTTCGGCCCGTGAGTTCACGGACGATGGCGCGGGCACGGGGCACTTCGGTGAGATGTGTGAGGGGGCAGGTGGCATATCCGGCGAGTGTGCATTCCAGCAACACCCGCGACAGCACCTCACCGCACCCTAACCAGTCGTCGGAGGTGTCGCCGTCGGTTGACAAGACCAGGATCGTGGACCGGTCGGCCGCCGACTGTGGCCGGTGTGCGCTGCCGACCGGCAGTGGGCGGCCGATGGCGACGTGTTGTCGTTCCGCGCGGGTGATCAGCGCCTCGCGGGGAATGCCCGCGGAGGCCACGACATGTCCTGTCCACCACTGCAATTCGGCATGGTAATCGGAGTCGTAGCGGCGTAGCGCGGCGCTGAGTTCGGACGCCCCAGTCAGGGCGGGGCGGGCACTGTCGCCGAGGACGTCCAGTACGGCGTCGGCGGGGTCGAAGGTGGTGCGCAGTACGGTCTCGAAGTCGTCCCAGCCCTCCGGGGCGGCGAACGGCAGTCGATCCGTGTATCGCCGCACGATGGCCTCGGCGCGGTCGCGGTCGCCGTCGGTGATGACGCGAGCGCGCTGGAATCGGACGTCGGCCAGGTGGTCGCGCCGATTGGGGTCCGGGAAGCGCCGGATGAAGGTACGCCATCCGGCGGCGGCGAGGGCGGCGTGCAGATGGTCGAGCGCGATGCCGCAGCTGATGATCATCTGTCGTCCGGAGGTGTCGGTGGCGGGGAGCATGCGGTCGGGCACGGAGTACAGCCTCAGTGCGTCGCCGTCGAACACCCAGCGCCACGGCTGGCTGTTGTGCAGCGACGGAGCGCGTCCGGCGAGCAGGACGGCCTTCTCGACGATGTTCCCGGCGGGCACGGTGTTCATGCTGTCGACGCTACGAGCCGGGCGGGAGCGGGGGAGGTGCCGTTGGTCCCGTACGGCACTGCCGGTCGGCTCCTGTCGACCGGGCGCGGCTCCGGCGGCGCACCGGCGGGACTTGCGACCCTTGCCCGTGGCGGTGGGCCGGGCCCAGGCTGGTGTTGTGACACCGAAGCATCCGGGCGGCCCGCTGATCGACACTCGCCGCCACGACGCGGTGATCTTCGACCTGGACGGGGTGGTGACCGACAGTGCGTCGATCCACGCCGCGGCCTGGACGGAGCTGTTCGACGCCTTCCTGGCCCGGCGCACGCCGACCGCGGCCGAAGTCCTCTCGCCGTTCACCGCGACCGACTACCAGCGGTTCGTCGACGGCAAACCGCGATACGACGGGGTCGCGGACTTCCTTGCGGCGCGTGGGATCACGCTGCCGCGCGGGGAGCCGTCGGATGCCCCGGGCACCTCGACGGTGTGCGGTCTCGGGAACCGGAAGGACGAACTGTTTCTCGCGCACCTCGCCCGCACCGGAGTTCCCGTGTTCGCCTCCACCGTCGCGCTGGTTCGACAGCTGCGAGCCGCGGGCCTCGGTATCGCGATCTTCTCGGCCAGCCGCCACTGCGCGGAGGTGCTCGCGGCGGCCGGGGTCGCCGATCTGTTCCCGGTGCGTGTCGACGGGATCGTCGCCGACGAACTGAACCTGCCCGGCAAACCGGATCCGGCGATGCTGACGGAGGCGGCTCGGCGGCTCGGCGCCGAGCCGGAACGGACGGTGGTGGTCGAGGATGCCGAGGCGGGCGTGGCCGCCGGGCACCGCGGCGGGTTCGGGCTGGTGGTCGGCGTCGATCGGGTCGGTCATGCGCAGCGGCTGCGCGCGGGTGGCGCGGATGTGGTGGTCGGTGATCTCGCCGACGTGGGGGTCCGCGCGGGATTCCGGCACATGTCGGAGGTGCCGGACGCGTTCATCTCCTGGATCGCCCTCGAGGACCGGCTCGAGCCCGGGAAGACCGCCGTACTCCTGGATTTCGACGGGACGCTGGTAGATATCGTGGCCGATCCGAACGCGGCGATACTCGCCGACGGTGTCGGTGCGACGCTGGGCCGCTTGGCCGGGCAGTGCCCGGTCGCCATCCTGAGCGGCCGTGATCTCGACGATGTGCGTGCGCGGGTGGGCGTGGAGGGGATCTGGTACGCGGGCAGCCACGGTTTCGAAGTCCTGGCTCCCGACGGCAGCCGTCACGTCCACGACGCCGGACCGAGTGCCGAGCAGGCACTGGCCCGGGCCGCGGCGGAACTCGATCGGCGATTGCGTGCGCTCGCGGGTGTGCTGGTGGAGCACAAGCGATTCGCCGTCGCGGTGCATCACCGCAACGTCCGCGCCGAGGCGGTGCCCGGTGTGGTGAGCGCCGTGCACGACCTGGCGCGACAGGAGGGGTTGCGGGTAACCACGGGACGCAAGGTCACCGAACTGCGGCCGGACGTGGACTGGGACAAAGGCCGTGCCCTGCAATGGCTCGTGGAGCGCATCGGCACCTCGATGGTGCCGATATATGCCGGTGACGACCTGACCGATGAGGACGCCTTCGACGCAATCGCCGACGCCGGGCTGGCCATCGTGGTGCGGCACACCGAGAACGGTGATCGCCGCACGGCCGCACACTTCGCGGTCGACGGTCCGGTCCGTGTGCACGAGTTCCTGAGCCGGTTGGCCGATAACCTGTCGCGCGAATCGGGCTCGTCGCCGTCGCGGTCCTGGACCCTCACCTACGACGGCTACGATCCGGCGACGGAGAAACAACGCGAGGCGCTGTGCACCGTCGGCAACGGATACCTGGCCACGCGCGGTGCCGCGCCCGAATCCCGGGCCGGGGCGCAGCACTACCCGGGCACCTACATCGCAGGCGTCTACAACCGGCTGACCGATGAGATTGCCGGACGGACCATCGACAACGAGAGCCTGGTGAACGCGCCGAACTGGCTACCGGTGACGTGGCGCACGACAGACGGCGAATGGTTCGACCTCGATTCCGCCGAACTCCTGGATTATCGGCAGGAGTTCGATCTGCGCCGGGCGGTGCTGAGCCGGACGCTGCGATACCGCGACGCGGCCGGTCGCGTCACGGCGGTCACGCAGGAGCGGTTCGCCGCGATGCACGAGCCACACGCCTGTGCGCTGCGAACGACGATCGTCGCGGAGAACTGGTCGGGACCGTTGACGATACGGTCCGCGATCGACGCCGGCGTACGAAACTCGCTCGTCGATCGCTATCGCGGCTTGTCCGATCAGCATCTGGCACCGATTGCGGCCCGGCCCGTCGATTCCGACGCCGTCGTGGTCCTGGTACAGACCAATCATTCACGCGTTCCGATCACCACCGCCGCGCGCACTGTCGTCTATAGGAACGGCGAGAAGGCTTTTCCGGCAAACGAACTCGTCGACGGCGACGGTCTGTTCGGATACGACATCGGCATCGAGGTGGCGACCGGTGAAGCGATCGTGGTCGACAAGACCGCCGTGACGTTCACCGGCCGCGACCATGCCGTGTCCGCGCCCGACGATGCGGCCGTACGATCGCTCGGCGAACTCGGCGATTTCGAGGAGCTGCGTACCGCCCACGCGAGCGCCTGGGATCGACTGTGGTCGCGGCTGTATATCGAGCTGCAGGGCAGCGAGCACGCCCTGCGCGTGTTGCGACTGCATCTGCTGCACCTGGTCCAGACGTTGTCGCCGCACACGTGCGATCTCGACGCGGGTGTCCCGGCTCGGGGACTGCACGGCGAGGCCTACCGCGGTCATGTCTTCTGGGATGAGCTGTTCGTCTTCCCGGTGTTGAATGTGCGGTTTCCCCAGCTGTCTCGTGCGCTGCTGCGCTACCGCTATCGGCGCCTGCCCGAAGCACGTCGCGCCGCCCGTCGGATCGGTGCCGCGGGCGCGCTGTTCCCGTGGCAATCGGGCAGCGACGGACGCGAGGAGAGTCAGCAGCTACACCTGAATCCTCGCTCGGGGCACTGGAATCCGGACCCGAGCGCGCGTGCCCGGCACGGCGGGCTGGCGCTCGCCTACAACGTGTGGCAGTACTACCAGGCCACCGGCGACGGTGAGTTTCTCGCCGATTACGGCGCCGAGCTCCTGGTGGAGATCGCCCGATTCTGGTCGGGCACAGCCGAATACGATCCGGCCGATGATCGGTATCACTTTCGCGGTGTCATCGGCCCGGACGAATTCCATGCCGGTTATCCGGACGCGCCCTACGACGGGATCGACGACAACGCCTACACCAACATCATGGCGGCCTGGACCCTGCGACGCGCCGTGGCGGCCGTGGCGGTTCTCGCGCCGCGGGTCCGGGCCGAGTTGCTGGATGCGCTGGGGGTGATGCCGTGCGAGACGACGCGCTGGGCGGAGGTCGCCGGTCGCGTATTCGTGCCCTTCCACGACGGCGTCCTCAGTCAGTTCGCGCGCTATGACGAACTGGCCGAACTGAATTGGGAGCACTACCGCCGCCGCTACGGCGACATCCAGCGTTTGGACCGGATCCTCGAGGCCGAGGGCGACGATGTGAATCGCTACCGGATCGCCAAGCAGGCCGACGTACTCATGCTGTTCTATCTGCTCTCCGCCGACGAACTGCGCGAACTGCTGGGGCAGGCGGGATATGAGCTGCCCGGCGACATGATTCCACGCACCGTCGACTACTACCTGGCCCGCACCTCGCACGGGTCCACCCTCAGCGCTGTCGTGCACGCCTGGGTACTGGCCCGTGCGAACCGGGATCGGGCGCTCGAGTTCTTCGGCAATGTCCTGGAATCCGATATCGCCGACATCCAGGGCGGGACCACCGCGGAGGGGATCCACCTCGGCGCGATGGCCGGTAGCGTCGACCTGGTGCAGCGCTGCTTCACCGGGCTGGAGATGCGCGGCGACCGGATGATCTTCGCGCCACGCTGGCCGAAAACACTGGGAACTCTGGTGTTCCCGATCATCTACCGCGACCATCGCCTGACCGTGCGAATCGACACGACCGCCGTCGAGGTCAGCTCGGACGCCGACGGCGCCGCTCCGATCGAGATCGAGTGCCGAGGCGCCACCGCCCGCCTCGCCACGGGCCATACCGTACGGTTACCGGTCGATCCCGACTGACGGGTCGGCGGGCCCCGCGGACGTCACGCGTGCGCCTTTCCCGGCCACGTCCAGTCGGTGATTTCCGGTGGGTCCTCGCCGAACCGGCAGGCGTGGTCGTGTGCCCGATCGAGCAGTCCGAGCAGGTGCTCACGCAGGTGGCCGATGCGAGTATCCAGCCGCGGCACCTGTTCGAGCGCGGCGAGCGCGAGGTGGTAGCGGTCGATACCGTTGAGGGCGCACATCTGAAATGGTGTGGTGGTGGTGCCGCGGTCGTGGAAGCCGCGGACGTGCAGGCGGTCGTGGCCGGGGCGGCGGTAGGTGAGTTGATGAATGAGCCAGGGGTAGCCGTGGAAGGCGAATACCACGGGACCGGACGGGGTGAAGATGTCGATGTAGGCGTCGTCGGAGATGCCGTGCGGATGCCGGTCGGCGGGAAACAAGCGAGCCAGATCGACCACGTTGACAACGCGAACGGCCAGGTCCGGCACCAGTTCCCGCAGCAGCGCCGCCGCGGCCACGGTCTCCTGGGTCGGCACGTCACCGGCGCACGCCAGCACCACGTCGGTGTCGCCGCCGACATCCGAACTGGCCCAGGACCACACGCCCAGGCCCTGCGCGCAGTGCCGCCTGGACTCCGGCTCGTCGAGATACTGCAGGGCCGGTTGTTTCCCCGCCACCACGACATTCACGTATCCGCGACTGCGCAGGCAGTGGTCGAAGACCTGCAGTAGGCAGTTGGCATCCGGCGGCAGATAGACACGCGCCACCTCCGGGCGCTTGCTCAACACGTGGTCGATGAAGCCGGGATCCTGATGCGAGGCGCCGTTGTGATCCTGCCGCCACACATGCGAAGTGATCAGGTAGTTCAGGCTGGGAACAGGCTCGCGCCAGCGATACTCGGCGGCCATGTACAGCCACTTGGCGTGCTGCACCACCATCGAGTCCACCACGTGCGCGAAGGCCTCGTAGGTGGAGAACACCCCGTGGCGGCCGGTGAGGGTGTAGCCCTCGAGCCAGCCCTGGCACAGATGCTCCGACAGCACCTCGAAGACCCGGCCGTCGGGCGCCAGGCGATCGTCACCCGGCCGCCGGGCCGCGTGCCAGCGGCGGCCGGTCACCTCCAAGACGGCGTCGAGCCGGTTGGAGGTGTGCTCGTCGGGCGAAAAGAACAGCAGGTCACGAGGATTGGCCCGGAGCGCGGCCCGCAGGTAGGCACCCAATACCCGGGTCGCCTCCGCAGTGAACTCGGCCGGGCGAGACGCCGGCAGGGCGTGCTCGGCAACGGTCGGCAAGCGCAGATCGGTCTGGGTGCGTCCGTGCGCCACGGGATTCGCGCTCATGCGCAGATCGCCCGGCGGAGCGGACGATCGAATGCGTGAGACCGGTGCACCACCCGGCTCGAACAGCTCGCCGGGCCGGTACGAGCGCATCCAGTGTTCCAGCAGCGCAAGGTGTTCGGGATTCTCGCGCACGGCGGGCAGCGGCACTTGATGGGCGCGGTAGGTGCCCTCCACAGGCACTCCGTCGACACTCCGCGGGCCGGTCCAGCCTTTCGGGGTGGACAGCACGATCATCGGCAGCCGGGCATTGCCGGGACCGGTGCGCCGACGGGCGTCGTCACGGATCTCGGCGATCCGATCGAAGACCTCGTCGAGCACCTGACGGTAACGCTCGTGCACCTCCGTGGGCTCGCTGCCCCGGACATAGCGTGGTTCCCATCCGTGCCCGGTCAGGAGCGCATCGAGGTCCTCGCGCGGGATCCGCGCCAGCAGTGCGGGATTGGCGATCTTATACCCGTTGAGGTGCAGGATCGGCAGCACCGTCCCGTCGGCGACCGGATCGAGGAACGCGGGCGCGTGCCAGCTGGTGGCCAGGGCTCCGGTTTCGGCCTCACCGTCACCGATCATGCACGCGACCACCAACTCCGGATTGTCGAGCGCGGCGCCGGTCGCGTGCGCGAGCGAGTACCCGAGTTCGCCGCCCTCGTGAATCGAGCCGGGCAGATGTGGCGATGCGTGGCTGGGCACTCCGCCGGGAAACGAGAACTGCCGGAACAGTTCTCGCATTCCCGCGAGGTCCTGTGCCACCGCGAGGTGGCGTTCGCTGTAGGTGCCTTCCAGCCACGCGGCGGCATTGAGTCCGGCCGCGCCGTGCCCGGGACCGCAGACGAACAGCATCGACTGCCGCCTGGTCGCGATGATCCGGTTGAGGTGGGCGTAGGTGAGGGTGATGCCCGGCACACTGCCCCAATGCCCGACCAGCCGCGGCTTGATATGGTGCGGCGCAAGGGGTTCGGAGAGTAGCGGGTTGTCCGTGAGATAGATCTGCCCGACCGACAGATAGTTCGCGGCCCGCCACCAGGAATCCAGATCAGCGATCGTGGTGTCTGTGTCGGTGTGCACTCGGGGAAGGACCTCCGTCATCTCCGCTACCTCCTACTTTGCCGGGTGGACGACCATGACCGGGCAGTGCGCGTGCTGCACCAGGGCGTTCGAGGTGGACCCGAGCAGCAGACTGCGGAAACCGCCGCGGCCGCGGCTACCCACCACCAGCAGTTGCGCGGACTTCGACCAGCGGAGCAGTTCTTCGGCCGGGGCCGCCAGCGCGACCTCGCGCCGGACAGGTACGCCCGGGTACTTCTCCTGCCAGCCCGCCAACCGCTCGGCCAGCGCGGCGCGCTCGTCGGTTTCGATCTCGTCGACCGGGAACAGCAGGTACGGGTCGCCGGCGAACCGACCGATGGTGAGATCGTTCCACGCATGCACGGCCACCAGCTCGGCCTTACGCTGAGCGGCCTCCTCGAACGCGGCGGCCAGGGCGCCCTCGCTGACGGGGCTGCCGTCGATGCCGACGACCACCGGACCGTCGGCTCGCACGTGGCCGTCGGTGTCCGGATCCGTCCGCACCACCACGATAGGCCCCTCGGCATGACTGGTGACAGACAGCAGAATGGAACCGACGTGTGCCAGGAGTCCGTTCGTGCCGGAGGCGCCGAGCACGACCAGATACGCGGTGGCGCTGTGCCGCAGCAGAATTTCGGCCGGGCCGTCGTCGGATACCTCCGTCGACACTCGCGCGCCGGGGCTCGTCTCCTGCGCGCGCCGCTTCGCCCGTTCCATCAGTACCGCGCCCTGGGTTCGGACGCCGTCGAGCACCGGTGGTACCCAGACGTCGTAGCGGCCGAAGACGTCGCGCATCCCGTTCAGATCCAGCCCGTGCACGATGCGCAGCTCCCGGCCGCGCTCCAAGGCGACTTCGGCCGCCCACGTCAATGCGGAGTCCGCCGCCGCGGACCCATCGACCCCCACCACCACGGGCGCGGACGCCAAGCGGTGCGGATCGCTGCCGTACTCGCGCGTCATCGCTGATTCCTTTCGTCGTAAGCAGTCCGATGTCATCGGTGTCGGTCCTCACGCTAGGAATGCGCGCCGCCCGGTGATGCTGCCGAAAGTCCCGGACCCGGAGGACTCGAGCACCTCGTGGACGTCGCCGGAAACCGGTCGCCGTGATCGTTGTCAGACGGCCCGGCGGCCGGTGACCTTCGGCAGTCTCGGTGCCACGCGCCGGGCGCGAGGCTGGATCACACACGGACCATCGTCCGGGGCGGTTCCGCCGGTCGGGCGTCGACCGCGGTCGGCGAATCCTGAAAGGAGCGAGACCATGTCGAACGCGCATCCCGATCGTGAGACCCTTACTCCGCACTGGCCTTGGCCGTGCGAGCCCCGTCGGTCCACAACAGCGCGGTGGGCGCGGATGTGGTGACCGTCCGGCCGTTCTCCAACCCCGGTCTGCCACAGTCGGTCTACCGCGACGCGGGCGCCGCAGACCGGATGCTGCTGCTGAGTACCTCCGGCGACGATCGGATATCGCGGCTGCGGGCCGGGGAAGCCACCAGTGCGGTGCTATTGGCAGCGACCACGCTCGGGCTGGCCAGCTGCCCGTTGACCGAGCCGCTCGAGGTGCCCGGCACCCGCAAACGCCTCGGCACCGACATCCTCGGTGACAGCGGTTCTCCGCAGATGATCATTCGGATCGGTTGGGCGGCAACCAGTTCCGATCCGCTTCCGCATACACCGCGGCGTGCGGTCGGCGACGTCGTGTTGCCGCTGGACCGGTAGGGAGGTGCTCGTCATGACCGAACACCCGATGATCGCGCAGCGGATCTGGCGGACGGCGCCGTGGTCGCCCAGTCCGCTCCTCCGCCCTTCCGACCGGCTGGAAGGCGTAATCCAGATCCTGGCCGTTGTCGTGGTGTTGGCGGCTGTTCCGCTGTGCGGCGCGATCGGCACCGCTCGATACGGCTCGACCGTCGTCGAAGCCCGCGCCGAGAACGCCACGAAAGTACCGGTGACGGCGCTGATCATCGACGATCCGGTGCAGGTGACGAAGTCGCGAGGCAATGGACCCTATGACGAACGCTTCCATGCCGAGGTGGAATGGAATACAGACGGTAGGTCCGGCGCGGCGACCATGGAAGTGGACCGCACCGCACGTGTCGGTGACCCGGTCTCGGTATGGCTCGGGCCGGACGGTAGCCGGGTCGATCCGCCGGTGGCGGCGAACTCGGCGGTCTGGCGGGGAATCGGCCTCGGCTCGGGCACGCTGGCCGGAATCTGGGGCACAACCGCGGCGGTGCTCTGGTTGACGGCATGGGCCTTCGGCCGACACCACGGTGCGGCCTGGGCGCGGGAGTGGCACGAGATCGATCGCCCGATCGAACAGGACAGACAATGACATTGAGCGTGGTGGGGGTGCGAGACTGGGCACATCGACCTGCGACGGCCTCCACGTCGGCCAGCGGCAGGCCCTGGGTGCGGGCGATCTGCCAGCGCGCCGCGCTGCGGGACAGATTGCCCTTCTTGTGCTCGCGCCATGTCCGAGTGCGGAAAACCGCCGGGGAGCGATACCGGTAGCTGGCGGGATACACGACCGCAGCAGGATGTTCTCCATCACCACCACCACTGCGATGCAATCCTCGGCAGCGCACCGTCGCGAGGAGTGCTGCTGTTCGCCGATCACCCGTCACCGGGAGTTCCACGAGACCTTGGCTGAATGGCTTTGTCCGACAGGGCGATTCGCATTCTGGGACGGCCAGGTGCAGTGTGGGGCCGCGGCGGGCCAGCGTCGTGAGAACGGTGGCGAGTTCGAGCTTCGCCAGCGGGATGCCCAGGCAGCGGTGCGGCGCGCTGCCGAAGGCCATGTGCTACGAGGGTTCAGGCGGTGCGCGTCGAATGCGTCGGCGGCCGGAACCGTTCGTCGTCGCGGTTGGCCGAGGCCAGACCGGGAACGACCAGGCTTCCGCAGGGATGAGGGTGCCGGACAGTTCGATGTCTCGCGTCACCCTGCGTGGTACGGCGATCTCGGTGTGCCCGTTCGTGCCGTGCGGAGTGCCAATGCTGCCGCAGCCGTCCTGTCAAGTATCAAGCGGTCGATCACTATTCGGTCGACCTCGCGATTGCTGTTGTCTTGCATGGCATTTCCCTCCTCACTTCCTCGACGCACCAGGCAGTAGCGTGATGTCGATCAGGGCCTGTGGTTGATGGTCGTGACAGACCAGTATCCAGTGAGCTCGGATAGTAAACCAGTCAAGGGTGTCGAGCCGGATGCGGAAAGCTGCAGTCGCCGTATGGTTTCCGGTGAGAAGATGTAGGTAGGCGGCCTCTACGACTTTGAGGTCTTCGGGATGGATCTGCGGGATACGGCCGCGTCGGCAGGCGAGGCGATGGTGGTCGTCGGCAATCCACTCGTGAATGAGACGAGACTCGAGATCGACTATGCCGATGGCGTGAACCGTCACGGGTAAGGGACCAGCTTCGGTTTCAGACCAGCGCCGGTCGGCGTGGTGGTTGTTGAGAGTAGTACGCGGCTTCGTATTCGGCCGGGGTCAGGTAGTCCAGCCGGGAATGCAGGCGGGCGTTGTTGTACCAGTCGCATCATTCCATGAGCGCGAACTCGACCTCGGCGAGGGTGCGGAACAGGCCGTGCCGGCGCACGACCTCGGTCTTGAACAGTCCGATGATCGATTCCGCGAGAGCGTTGTCGTAGGCATCCCCGACAGAGCCTATGGACAGTTTGATGCCGACTGGAACCTGCAGGGATGGGGTCCTTTCAGTGCACCCCCGGAGTGAGTGCTCTGCATCGTGGGCTCGATTATTGAGCCGGGCGGATGTGCCGGGATTCCAGGTATTCCTCGAGATCGCTTGCGGATATTTCGCGACCCGTTCCGACACTCGAATGAATCCCGGTCCCCTGCGCCGGTGTTGCGCGGCGCCAGCGGCGCAAGGTGGAGGTGTCGACGCCGAGCAGTTTCGCGACCTCGGCGGGGGTATACATGGGCTGGTTCAGCAGTACATGTTGGATTCCGTCCGGAATCTGCATGACAGACCTCCTGCCCTCGGTGCCCGCGGGCCCGGATGCGTTGTCCGCCACGCAGACACGGCTGGATCCGGCAGGCTGCGGAGAAATCGATCGACGCCACAGGAGAGGGGAGAACGTGGCGTGACGACGTGTCGTCCGCTGACGTCACCACGGCAGACCGCGGTGTGCGATCGAGACTGCCGGGGAGCGCTGCATCCGGTTCCGCTGCTGCGGTTGCCGGGGACCTCCAGAAACTGGACTGTTCCACCACGGTAAGCCCGCGCCCGTTCTGCCCGCAACCTTCCAGCATCCTCGACTGTGGCCGACCGGAACTGCCCATAACGGACACCGGCCGACGACCGGAGTGGGCTCTGCAGGACTCGACGGAGCGCGCGTCGTGCGCGATGATGGCGGGTGTGCCCGACAGGCTTGATGTGCCTGGGACCGGCCTGTGGTCCATGATTGGTCCACAGAACGGGTTCCCCCAAAGGGGAAAACCCCCTCTGACCTGGTCGGGCTGACAGGATTTGAACCTGCGACCACTTGACCCCCAGTCAAGTGCGCTACCAAGCTGCGCCACAGCCCGTGGCTCCCGCTTGCGGCGGGTACTCGATGAGATTACCCCAGGACCCCCGGGTGGCACCAAATCGGCATGACAGGGGGTTGATGGGCGTGTTGGGTGCGGAGTTGGGTGGTTCGGGGGGCATGGTGCGGTGGGATGTGCAATCTTGTTATCGCCCAACGAGATTGACCGCCGGATCGGGTGGTGAGGGCGGCGCGCATCGGAAAGGGGGTGCGGTCGGGACATGGTTGTGCAGCGCAGGTCGCGGGGCCGGTCGTCGGGGAGCGGGGTGCCGAGGAGTGGTGGGCCGCTTCGGGATGTGGCTCGCGGAGCGCCCGCGCCGGTGTGGCCGGGGATGATCACGTCCGCGCGGCCGCGGCGGCACGCTCGGCGGCGGACTCGGCGCGGGATGCTGGTGGGGTCGGCGGCGATGATCGGGTCGGCGGCGGTCGGCGTGCTGGTGTTGGGCCGGGTCGATGCCCATACGCCCGCGACGGAGCCCGAAGCGCTGGTGGGCGCGGCCGATCTGAGCCTCGGTGGCGGGCCCGAATGCCTCCCGGCGCGAACGGCGCAGCTGGTGCGCGGGAACGGTGTGGGGTCGACGGGGTCGGGGCCCGACGTCATCCTGGCGTTTCAGCACGCGTACTACGTGGCCCGGTCGGGGTTGCGGGCCCGAGCCGTCACGACTCCCGATGCGTGGGTGTCACCGGCGGCGGTGATCGATGTCGGGATCGCGACGGTTCCGATCGGCACCCGGCACTGCGTAGAGATCGCGCCGCGGCCGGACGGGCGGTTCGCCGTGACGATCACCGAGAACCGGCTGGATCGAACGGTGCGCACCTATCGTCAGGAGGTGACCGTCGAGGTCCGCGAGAGCGCCGTGGTGATCACCCGGATCGACCCGGTGCGCCCGCGACGGTAGGCGCGACGCCGAACGAACCGTCCCCACCCGAGGAACGGCGCGTCGCAGGACGGTGTGGTGGAGTGACGATCGGGAGATGCGGGAGACACGCACTTGACCGAGCGGTCGGTCGGGTAGCCTCGGGCGGGATACGCGGCAGTCGACAGGAACGGGGCGGCGCATGGACGAGCGGATCGAGGAGTTGCTGGCGAAACTGGACCTGCCTGCGAAGGTGCGGCTGATCTCCGGGGCCGGAATGTTCCGGATGGCGGGCGATCCGGCGATCGGGCTGGCCGAGATGCCGGTGTCGGACGGTCCGTCGGGGGTGCGCGGGGAGAACTGGGACGAACGCGACCCGTCGGTGAGCCTGCCCTCGGGCACCGCGCTGGCCGCCACCTGGGACCGGGACCTGCTCGGCGAGATCGGCGGGCTGATCGCCGCGCAGGCGCGCCGCAAGGACGTGTACGCGGTGCTGGGCCCCACCATCAACCTGCATCGATCCCCGTTGGGCGGCAGGCATTTCGAATGCTTCTCCGAGGATCCGATGCTCACCGCCGAGATGGCCGACGCGTACGTGCGGGCCGTGCAGCGGTACGGGGTGAGCGCGTGCCCGAAACACTACGTGGCCAACGACTCCGAGACCGATCGCTTCACGGTCGATGTGCGCGTCGACGACCGCACGCTGCACGAGTTGTACCTGTATCCGTTCGAGCGCAGCGTGCAGGCGGGCGCCTGGATGGTGATGGCGGCCTACAACTCCGTCGACGGCGCCACCATGACAGAGAACGGGCTGCTGGACGAACCGCTCAAGGGCAGTTGGGGTTTCGACGGCGTGGTGGTGTCGGACTGGACGGCGGTGCGGTCTACCGAGGGCGCCGCGCGGGGGACCGATCTGTGCATGCCCGGCCCACCGACGCTGTGGGGCGAGCCGCTGCTGCAGGCGGTCCGTGCGGGCACCGTGCCGGAGGCGGCGATCGACGAAAAGGTCCGGCGCATCCTGCGTTTCGCGATACGCGTCGGTGCGCTGGACGGATCTCCGGCTCCCACACCGGAATTCACCGACGAGCAGTCGCGACGCCTGGTGCGCCGCGCCGCCGCCGAGGCGATGGTGCTGGCCCGCAACGACGGCGTGCTGCCGCTGCGGCCCGATACGACGGTCGCGCTGCTGGGCGCGCCCGCGGCCGAGCCGCGGCTGATGGGCGGCGGCAGCGCCACGGTGATCCCGTCCCACATCAGTACGCCGCTGCGGGGTCTGCGAGACGTACTGCCGGTCACCCCCACCGCCGGTGTCTGGCTGTCTGACGCGTTGTCCCCGGTGTCGCTGGACCTGATCACCGACCCCGAAACAGGCACGCCCGGACTGTGTCTGCGCTATCTGGACGGCGATGCGGTCCTCTCCACCCAACACCGCGCGGCGGGAAATCTGGTTCTCTTCGGCGACCCGGCGGCGGAGCGTGCGTCGGCGGTCGAGCTGCGCGCGACATTGCGTGCCGACCGGTCCGGCGAATGGCGCATCGGTGTCGGGGCGCTCGGGCACGTGCGGCTCGATCTGGACGGCGAGACCGCGGCCGAGGGGGACGTCGGATTCGAGGGCAGCGATCCCGTTGCCGCACTGCTGGGTCCGCCGCAGCGAGCGGTCACGCGAACGCTGGCCGAGGGCCAGGAGGTCGACGTCCGCATCACCATCGGCAATCTGAGCGCGATGCCGGGACTGGGCGTCTTCCTCGGCGTGACGCTCGGCGCCGAGCGTCCGCGGCGTTCGCCGGAGGACGAATTCGCGGCCGCGGTCGAGGCGGCGCGAACGTGTGACGTGGCGGTTGTGGTTGTCGGCACCACCGAGCAGATAGAGAGCGAGGGCACCGACCGGGCCACCTTGCGGCTGCCGGGTCGCCAGGACGAACTGGTCGCCGCCGTGGCGGCGGTGAACCCGCGCACCATAGTCGTGGTGAATTCCGGTGCACCCGTGGAGATGCCGTGGCGCGAGGATGTCGCCGCGGTGCTGCTGTCGTGGTTCCCGGGGCAGGAGTTCGGCGCGGCGCTGGCCGATGTGCTCACCGGCGCGAGCGAACCCGGTGGGCGTCTGCCCACCACGTGGCCGAAAACCATGGCCGATGTCCCCGTGTTGAACACCACTCCCGACGGCGGGGCCCTGACCTACGCCGAGGGCGTGCACATCGGTTACCGGGCCTGGCTGCGAGCCGGGATCGAACCCGCGTATCCGTTTGGCCACGGGCTCGGTTATACGACATGGGAATTGCGCAATCTGGATGTCTCGGGCCGGACCGTCACCGTCACGGTCACCAATATCGGTGAGCGCACGGGCAAACAGGTCGTGCAGGTCTATCTCGCCCGCGAGCACAGTGCGATCGATCGGCCGGTGCGCTGGCTGGCCGCGTTCGCCGCCGTGACCCTGGAGCCGGGGGAGTCGCAACGCGTGGAAATCGCGTTGCCGCAGCGGGCATTCGAGCACTGGACCGAAGCGGGGTGGGCCGTCGAGCCCGGTGTCTTCGGCGTGCATGTCGGCACATCGGTGATCGCGCTGCCTTTGGCGGCCGAGATCGTCGTCTGACCGCGCAGGGTCTGTCGTTCCGGCGTGCT
>NZ_BAAGSM010000047.1:0-3417 GCF_054782435.1 Nocardia thraciensis | reverse complement strand
CCCACCCCGCGACACCACACCACCCGGAAAACGACAACCCACACCCACCACCGCGATCGGCTCGGACCGAGCCGCGACGAGTTTGCGATTCTCCGTGCGCAGCCGTTCGGCCTCGGTAATCGACTTCCGGAGGGCGTCGACGATCTGATGCTGTGATTCGGTCATCGGTTCCCGGCTCATGATTGGGCCTCCGACTCGTAGCGCGAGGCGAATTCGATCAGTTGTCCGGCATCCATATCGGCGATCGCGTTCAGGTCCGCGGGCGCGGCGTCCGCCGCCGGTTCAGCGTTGTCGCCACCGGACAACCCGGCGAGGAGTTCGACGATGCCCGCCCGGCGCAGTTCCTCGAGCGGGGCGGTGCGCAGTGCCGCGCGCAGGTCGTCGTCGGTCATCTCCTCGGTCGGCGGCGGCGCCACCTGATCCAGCAGGTACCGGGCGACCGCGGCCGGTGTCGGATGGTCGAAGGCCACCGTGACCGGTAGCGTGATCCCGGTCGCCTGCGCGATTCCATTGCGCAGCTCGATACCGGCGAGCGAATCGAATCCCAGGTCCTGGAACGGCAAGTCAGGTTCGACCGCGTCGGGACCGGTGTGCCCGAGCGCCGCGGCGGTGCGCGCCCGAACCAGCTCCAGCACATGGATCTCCCGTTGGCGTTCGGTGAGTCCGGCCAAGTCGTCCGCCAGCGACGCCTGGGGCGCGCCGGTCGGGGCGCCGCCGATGAGGCCGCGCAGCATGGGATGCAGCCGACCGACGCGCGCGGCGGCTCGCAGCCCCGGCAGATCCAGCTGCACCGGTGCCACGACCGGTGCGCCCGCGGCCATGGCGGCATCGAACAGCGCCAACCCCTCGGGCACCGTGAGCGGATGCAGACCGAGCCGGTCTCTGATCACCCGGGCCAGCCGCGCGAATTCGGCCGGTTCGGCCGCACTGGCCATACCCGCGGTGGGATCCCACAGCCCCCAGGCCAGCGAGGTACCGGGCAGGCCGAGCGCGCGCCGGGCGCGCGCCAGCTCATCGAGTACCGCGTTCGCGGCGGCGTAGTTGCCCTGCCCGGCGCCGCCCAGGAGCGGCGCCGCCGAGGAGAACAGTACGAACGCCGACAGGTCCCGGTCGCGGGTGGCCTCGTCCAGGTACCAGGCGGCGTCCACCTTGGGGCGCATCACGCGGTCGAGCTGTTCGGTGCTCAGCGTTTCGATCGTGCCGTCGGCCAGCACTCCCGCGGCATGGACGACGGCCGTGAGCCGCGGTATCGAGTCGATCAGACCATGGACGACGGCGCGGTCGGAGACGTCCGCGGCGACCACATCGACGGTGGCGCCGGACGTTTCGAGCTCGTCGCGCAGCCCACTCAGACCCTCGGCGGCCGGTCCCCGCCTGGACGCCAGCACCAGCCGCCGGACACCGTATGCCGTGACCAGATGTCGGGCCAGCACCGCGCCGAGACCGCCGGTTCCGCCGGTTATCAGCACGGCGCCGTCACCGAATTCCACCGGGCCGCTCGATGTTTCCGCTCTGGTGAGACGTTCGGCGAAGATCGCCCGACCCCGGACGGCCAGGCGCGGCTCGGGCAGCGACAACAGCGCCGGCCACTCCGGGGCAGCCTGATCGTCCAGGTCCACGCTGGTCACCCTGCCCGGATATTCGGCTTGGGCGCTGCGCAGCAGACCCGACAGCGCCGCCCCGGCCCGGGTTCCCGAACCGCCGTCCCCGATTCCGAACGCGTTGCGGGTGAGGACGATCAGCCGCGCCGCCGCGGTGCCGGGCGCGGCGAACCATGCCTGGAGTAGGTGCAGTAGTTCGGCGACGGCGGCGCGGACGGCGGCGGGTCCACCCTCGGTCGTAGGCTCCGGCGCCGCGCAGACGACGAGTGACGGCCACGGCGAACCGGATTCGGCTACCCCGGCGCGCAGGTCGGTGAGCTCGGCGTAGCGGCCATCGATCTCGAGTCCCGCGAGCCGGTCGGCGGGTACCGCACCCAGCACGGTGACCTTCAGAGTGCCCGCGGCGGCCTCCGCGGGCGCAAGAGGCTGCCAGATGGGTGTGAGCAGGAGGTCGGCGGCGCCGCCGGAGCGCAGCGCGGCCGCGTCCGCCGGTCGCACCTCCAGCCGGTCCATCGACCACACCACCCCGCCCGTGTCGTCCCACGCCGTGAGCTGCTCCACTCCGCCGTCGGATACGCGTAGGCGAACCCGAACCCGTCCGGCATCTCGGCGGAACGTGCGCACGCCGCGAAAGACGAACGGCAGCAACACATTGGTGGCCGAGTTCGATCGGGCACCCGGTGCGATCGCCGCGTGAAAGGCCGCGTCGAAGATCGCCGGATGGACACCGTAGCCGCGGCCATGGGCGCGCTCGGGCAGCTCGATCTCACAGCAGAGTTCGTCACCGGCCCGCCACACCGACCGCACCCCCCGGAATCCTTCCCCGTACTCGAACCCCATCGCCGCGAGGTCCTCGTACAAACCATCGACCGATATCTCGACCGCGCCTGCCGGAGGCCACATTTCGGGCGCGTCCGCACTGTTCGGTTTGGCGGCCGCGCTCAGCACTCCCTCCGCGTGTCGGATCCACCCCGCGTCCTCGGCGAACTCGCCGTCCGGGCGCGAGTACACGGTCACCGGGCGGTTGCCTGCCGCGTCCGGGACGGCCACGCGTACCTGCACGGTGACCGCGACGTCGGGATCGAAGACGAGCGGCGCCTCCAGCGCCAGCTCCGACACGTCCAGGCAGCCGACCAGATTTCCTGCGGCACCGGCCAATTCGACCAGCCCCGTGCCGGGCAACAGCACCGACCCGAGGACCACATGGTCGGTGAGCCACGGCTGTGCCGCGATCGACAGTCGGCCCGTTACCAGCGTCTCACCGGTATCGGCCACCCGTACCGCCGCCGACAGCCACGGGTGGTCGACACGGTCCAGTCCCATACCGCGGGCATCGGCGCCGACCGCGGTCGCCGGGGTGGGCCAATATCGTTGGCGCTGAAAGGCATAGGTGGGCAGGTCGATCGCCCGGGCGCCCGTTCCGGCGTAGAACTTCTCCCACTCCACCCGCACCCCATGGCAGTGTGCCTCGGCGAGTCCGCGGACGACTCCGGTCACCTGGTTCCGGCCGCGCCGCTGTGTCGGGATCACCGCCGCCTCTTCGCCCACGATGCGCGAAATCATGGGTGTGAGTGCCGCGTCCGGCCCCACTTCGACGAACTGTGCGCCGCCCACGGCGCGGGCCGCGGCGATTCCGTCGGCGAAGCGGACTTTCTCGCGCAGGTGCCGGACCCAATATCCTGGATCGGCGAAGACCTCGGTTTCGACGGTCCCGGTCAGATTCGAGGCGATCGGAATGTGCGCGGCGTGCAACGGTATTTCGGCGACGACCGCGGCGAATTCGTCCAGGATCGGTTCCATCATGCCCGAGTGAAAA
>NZ_BAAGSM010000046.1:0-3494 GCF_054782435.1 Nocardia thraciensis | reverse complement strand
CCCACCCCGCGACACCACACCACCCGGAAAACGACAACCCACACCCACCACCGCGATCGGCTCGCGCGCCCGATCCTCGACTTCGCGCAGCCGCCGCCGCAGGCCGCGCACTTCGAGCGCGGAGCGCTTCAGGTAGTCGACGAAATCGTTCTCGTTTGTCATGGTCTGTTCCTCCGGGGCCGGCGCGCTATTCGAGTTCACCGTCGAGCAGGTCGAACAGCTCGGCGATGCCCGCGCTGCGAATGTCGTCATCGGGGTCGGCGCCTGTCTCGGGTTCACCGGCCGTTTCCACTGCCGCGAGCAGGTGTCGAAGTCGTCGCGTGATCCGGCGACGCGCCGCGATGTCGGGCGTTGCCGCGCCGAGCGCGGACGCGACCCGATCCAGCGCGTCGTCGAGGTCTGCACCGGACGCTCCGGTCGGCAGGCAGGTATCGATGTACTCGGCCAGAGCTTCGGGAGTGGGATGATCGTAGGCGGCCGTCGCCGACAAATTCACGCCCGTGGCACCGACCAGCCGATTGCGCAGCTCCACGGCCGCCAACGAATCGAAACCCAGATCCATGAAGCTCGCCTGCGTGTCGACGACCTGACCTGTCGCATAGCCCAGCACCACGGCGATGTGCGCGGACACCACGTCGACCAACACCCCGCGCCGCTCGCCGACCGACAGACCCGCCACCCGTGACACCAATTCGGCGGACGCATCGGTCGCCGCACCGAGCAACGCCCCCTCGCCCGCACCGCGGGCCATGCCGCGCATCACCGACGGCACCACGCCCGCGAGCCTCGCCGCGTCGTTCGACAGCCCGGCATGATCGAACCGCGCCGCGACCACCCGCGACCGATCGCCCGCCAACGCCCGGTCCCACAGCCGCAGGCCCTCCGGCACGCTCAACCCGGCCAGGCCGCCACGACCCAGTCGAGCCCGATCCGCCGCCGCCACACCGCCTGCCATCCCGCCGGACACGTCCCACAGCCCCCACCCGATGGAGATACCGGCCAAGCCCAGACCGCGCCGATACTGCGCCAGCGCATCGAGAAACGCGTTCGCCGCCGCGTAGTTCGCCTGGCCCGGCGCCCCCGCCGTGCCCGCGACCGAGGAGAACAAAACGAAATCGAGCGGTCCCAGATCCCGCGTCGCCTCGTGCAGCGACCACGCACCGTCGATCTTCGCCCGGAGCACGGGCACCACCCGTTCCGGTGACAGCGAAGCCACCACGCCGTCGTCCAGGACGCCCGCCGTGTACACCACCGCGGTCAGCGGGCCCCAGTCGGAAACCTGGGCCACCAGTCGCCGCACCTCCCCCGGATCCGTCAGATCGCATGCGACGCAGTCGATCCGGGCCCCGAACGCCGCCAGCTCGGCGGCGAGTTCCGCACCGCCACCGGACCGGGACGCCAGCACCACACGCCGCACCTCGCCGTCCGCGACCAGATGCCGCACCACCACGCCACCCAGTTCGCCCGCACCGGCGACCAGGACGACGCCGTCTCGTCCCCACTCCGGCGCACCACGCGCGGATTCCTTCGCCGCGCCGACGGCCGCCAGCCGCGGCGCCCACACCCCCGAATCCCGCACGAGCAGTTCCGATTCCACTCCGCCGACGATCGTGCCCAGCGCGCTGTCGACGCTCACCCCGGCGCCCGCATCGACCAGAACCACCCGTCCCGGATACTCCAGCTGTGTCGATCGCACCAGGCCCGTCACCGCCGCCTGCACCAGACCGCGCGGATCCAGGGGCCCGTCACCGGCGGCGCTCGCCGACACCGCGCCGCGCGTGACGACGACCAACCGCACGGAGAGGAGGCCGGGACGAACCATCCACTCCTGCAGCGTCTTCAGCACGTCCAACACCGCGTCGCGGGCTCCGGTCGCCACCTCCGCGGTGGTTCCCGGCCCATCCGCAGTCCCGCAGGGCAGGACGACGGCCGTGGGCGCCCCGGTTCCGGTGTCGAGGGCCGCCGTCACGGCGGCGACATCGGGGAACCACCGCTCGACCACCCCGGAACTGCGGCCGTTCCATGCGGTCGGGTCACCCACGCCCCACACGGCCCCGGCGAGCTCGAGCCGGGCGGTCACCGGCACCCAGTCGATGTCGTAGAGTTCGGCGCCACCGATGCGTCCGGTCGGGCGCAGCGCCGCGGCATTCGCCCGACGCACGTCCAATCCCGTCATCGTCCACGCCACTCGGCCGGACTCGTCATGCGCGACAAGCTGTTCCACGCCGTTGCGCGCCATCCGCAGCCGCGCGCGGACCGTCGCCGCGCCGCGTCGGTGCACCTGTACGCCGCGAAATGCGAAGGGCACCAACACCTCATCGTTCAGGGACCGGTTATCGACGGTATCGACGGCGGCCATCACGCCGTGGAATACCCCGTCGAACAACGCCGGATGCGCGCCGAAGCCCGCATTGCCGGTTCCCCCGGGCAGCGCGGATTCCACGTAGATCTCGTCACCACGCCGCCACACACGCCGAGCCGTCCGAAAACCGGCGCCGTATTCGAAGCCCGCCCCGGCCAACGTCGCGTACAGGTCCGGCACGGACACCTCGACCGCGTCGGACGGCGGCCACGCTTCGGCGCCGAGTTCCGCCGCGGTCCGGCCGCTGTTCGGAGAACCCACCGTCCCGACCGCATGCCGCATCCAGTCGACCGGACGATCCGCACCGAAGTCCGGACGGGCATGGATGGCGATGGACCGCTGACCGGCCGCGTCCGGTGCGCCGAGGACCACCTGAACCTCGGTATCGACATCCGGTTCGAGGGCGAGCGGAATCTCCGACACCAGTTCCCGCACCTCCGTACAACCCACCGACGCAGCTGCGGCACTGGCCATTTCCACATGGGCGGCGCCCGGTAGCAGCATGGTCCCGAGCACCGCGTGATCGGCCAGCCACGGGTGCGGTCCGAGCGAAATGCGCCCGTTCACCACGGTCTCCCCCGAACCGGCGACGGCGACCATCGAGGACAGGAACGGATGGTCCACGCGCCGCACGCCCGGATCCGCGGTCTCGCCGATCGTCGGCGCAGCACTCGAGTGCCAGTACCGTCGCCGCTGGAAGGCATACGTCGGCAGCTCGACGGTGCGCGCGCCGCTGTCGGCGTAGAACCTCTGCCCATCGATCTCTGCGCCGTGGCAATAGCCGGTACCGAGGCATCGGATGAGATCGCGCACCTGGTCCCGGCCGCGGCGTTGCGCGGGCACAACCGCCGCTGTGTCGCCGAGGGTCCGTGAGATCATCGGTGCCAGCGCGGCATCCGGGCCGACCTCCAGGAAACGCACGCCGCCGGCCGCACACGCGGCGGTGATTCCGTCCGCGAATCGTACGGTGTCGTGGACATGTCGTACCCAGTAGGACGGGTCGGTGAACAGTTCCGATTCGATCTGGCCGGTGATGGTGGAAACGATGGGAATGCGCGGTGGACGCAGCGGTATTTCGGCGACGACCGCGGCGAATTCGTCCAGGATCGGTTCCATCATGCCCGAGTGAAAA
>NZ_BAAGSM010000045.1:0-17044 GCF_054782435.1 Nocardia thraciensis | reverse complement strand
ACAACCACCACGCCGACCGGCGCTGGTCTGACACCGAAGCCGGTCCCTTACTCGTGACGGTTCAAGACCGACTCGGATCCAGAGTCGGCAGCCGATGTCGGGCGTCTGGTTGACCACGCACCTTGTGGAACCTCGCGCCAACCGCCGGGCTGTCCCAAATACCTCCGCCGGGTCCCGCGCGGCAGTAGCGCACTCGAGGCCCGATGTGCGAGAGCTGCGGGGCAGGGGGAGTGCTGCGATCGAACGTGCGCCTTATAGTGCGTACAGGCCCTTAGTCGTGGCGAAAGGGAGGGGACGGCATGTCGGGCGGAGTGCAGGTCGACGCGGTGCGGTTGCGTGAGGCGGCCGGGTTCATCGGCGACAAGGCGCGCTACATCCGGGAGAAAGTGACTCAGCTCGACCGGACAGTCGGGCATGACTTGTTGACCGATGGATGGCGGGGTCGGTCCGCGTCGGCGTATGACGAGTCTTGGCTGGAGTGGAAGGCCGGTGCCGACGCGATTGTGGAGGCATTGGAGCAGTCTGCGGCCGACCTGGCCAGCGCCGCGACCCAGTATGAGATTCAGGATGAACGCAACCGGGACTCGATCACCCAGGTCGGGGGACAACAGGCATGACAGCTGACGACCAGTTCCGGATCGATCTGGGGCAACTCGACGACGCGATCGTGAAGATGACGGCCTTCGGCGCCGAAGTCGACGGCATCCTCGGGGAGGTCGATCAGCATGTTGCCGACCTGCATCTGTCGTGGGCAAGTCAGGCCGCTGAAGCGCAGCACGCTGCCCATACGA
Source organism: Nocardia thraciensis (assembly GCF_054782435.1). Lineage (NCBI taxonomy): Bacteria > Bacillati > Actinomycetota > Actinomycetes > Mycobacteriales > Nocardiaceae > Nocardia > Nocardia thraciensis. Next base: position 16,253 of record NZ_BAAGSM010000045.1, on the reverse strand, counting down.
AGTGGATGTCCGGGGCGGCGGAGATGCGGGAAAACTTGGACGAACTGCGTGATGTCGCGCGCCGCGCTCATGGGAACTATTCCGGCGCCGCCGACGCCAACGACGGAATGTGGCCCAAGTAATGGCACCGCCAACATTCCCGATCATCGTCTGCCGTCCCACGGACTACCGCTCGGTGAGCGAGTCCTTCGGTGGTGTCCGCGACGGCACCGAGGACGTCCACGGTGGCTTGGTCCGCACGCTGTCCGGGTACGGCGGCATGGCGGGCAGCGACTCCGCCGGAACGGCATGGGCGGCCAGCTACGACGACTCAGTCGACGCGGCCCTGCAAGCATCATCGAAACTGATAGCGAAGTCCGCCCGCGTCCGTGATCTGCTGGCGGCCGGCGCCTACAACCACGCCTCCGGAGACGCCGCGGCCAACCCGAACGGCACCGCGCCACCGGACCCACCGGTCCTCGGCGTGGAACCGTGCCCAGCGATCTCGGTGCCCGCAGCCGCCGGAGGCGGGACCGCGGAACCGCTCGGATGGTCATTGATCAAATCAGTCGCCGGTTTGGCCTGGCCGAACGGGCATCAGGACCAGCTGCGCGCCGCCCGCGACGTCTGGTACGCCGCCGCCGAGGCGCTCGACACCGCGACCACACCGATCACCGGCGCGGTGTCGTTGCTCGAAAACCAGCAATCACCGGAGATCCCGACCGCAATCGCGACATGCAGCGAGTCCACCGCCGACTACCTGGACCTGCAAGCCGGGTTCCGCGAACTCGGCGACGCGTGTAGCGACTACGCACAGCAGCTCGACGACGCCCATTCCGAGATCCTCGACGAGCTTGAGAAGATGCTTGCCGAGACCGCCGCCTGGGAAGTCGGGATGGCGATCCTGATCCCGTTCACCGGCGGGTTGTCCGAACTCGGCAATGGCGCCGCCGCCGGGCGCATCGCCATCTACGCGGCCCGCATCGGCCGCATCATCGACCGCCTCGCCGGTGCCGCGGCCACGATCGCCGCCCGGATCGCGGGCAGCGTGCCGGGCCGGCTCCGGGCGATGGCCACCAGGATCGGACAATGGCTGGAGAAGGCCAAGACCAAGCTGTGGAAATCCGGAGATGGCAGTCCACCGCCGGCGCCGAAGGTACCAGCCACGAAGCCGACGGTGAACAACCCCAAGCTGCAGAACATCATCAACGACCTGTACAAGGGTGCGAACAACCCGGGCCGGGTCGGTGACGGCACGACGGCAGACGCGGTCCGCAACGAGTATGCGAATCTCGTTCCCACAGAAGGAAAGTGGCATCTGACGAAGGGCATGGAGTCACAGAAGGCGCTGGCGAACTGGCTGATGAACAAGGCGAACACCGATCCCGCCGACCGAGCAGTCGCGATCAAGGAGCTGCAGAATCTGATGGATGCCATGGCGGGCAAGTAGAAGGGCACGGCGACGATATGAATGATCGAACCGACCAAGAGATCCGGGACATGCTGAACGCGTGGACTAGGAGCCTGGTGCCCGAGCTGTCGGCGTTCATCGAACAGCTTGCCGGCATCGAGCCCGAGATTCGCCCGATCATCGCTGAGCACATTCGCGACAACAACGAAATGCTGCCCACGATTCTCATGGGCGACATCGCCCGCTGGGTCGTTGGTGTGGTCCGCGACAGTGATGACCCGCAGCAGCGTTTGGCGGCGTTCTTCACCAAGCTTGAAGACGGCTGGGGCGACGGGCAAAACGCGGTGTCGGATCTCCTCGCGGTGTCGTTCGTGGAGAACGTCTTCGACGAACCCGACGTGGTAAAGCTGTTGGGCCCCAAGCTCACTCACTACTACCGTGTCTACACGGGCCAGGAGAAGGTACGTCAGGACGACATACGACCGATGCCGGAAGTGGTCAAGAAGGTCCTCAAGAAACTAGGGCGCAAGTGACCGACCTGACTGCCTGGGAACAACGGATCCAACAAACCCTCGCCGACGTCCGCCGCAGTGGCATCCAGCTCGCCCGCGCTCTTGAGAAGATTCGTGGTCGCGGCGAGATCCGCGGCGTCACAGTCGAAGTCAACGCCCAGGGTGACATCACCAACCTTCAGATCGCACCCGGTGCCATGCGCTGGAACAACACTCAACTTGAGACCGCCCTGCTCGACTGCCACCGTCGTGCCCGTGCCGAAGCGAAATCCAAAGCCGAAGGGCTCTTGCACAAAGCCGACCCGCGACTACAGCAACCGATGCGTGAGCTACTGGACGATACGCCACCGAATACCAAAACACGCCCCCGAACCGAAAACGAGATCCAGGCCGCAGACGATGCATTTTTCGAACGCATGAACCGCACCGGCTGGTGCCGATAACAAACTCCGTCAGTCTCTCCCGGCCTTGTGCTGTAGGCGTGAATGTAACGCCCCCGCAGGCGACCTGATCGGTACACGTTGACGAGACCATCCAGTAGCTGAGTTCAGGTTGTGCTTGATCCCGATTCGGTCGGTGCTGCAGGCTACGCGTGGTCGGTGTGGCTGCAGGTCACAGCGTCCCCTGCTGGGGTGAGATACCCCAGCACCGAATGCCAGCGACGGTGGTTGTGCTCGGTTTTGAAGTCGCCGATCACCATTTGAGCCTTGAGCAGGCTGGTCCAATGATTGCGGGTTGAGGTATTCGACCTGTGGTCGCCGGTTGAACGACTCGATGAAACCGTCGGTCCACCTGTGCCCGAGGGGGTGTAGACGATCTTGCCTCCCGACTTCCGTAAAATGCTTGCAACGCTTCAGAAATCATCTCTGGACCGTTGTCCATCCGCATGGGCAGCGAACACCCGCTCGGGTTCGGCGACCAGCTTCTCAGCGGTGATCGTCCGTTCCACCAGATGCAGCAATTCACGGGTGTACTCGTCGACCATCGGCGCGATCTTCACCGCCCGCCCATCGACGGTGGACTCGCGCTGGAAATCCAAGTCCACAACACCTTCGGGACATCCGCATCGACCAGCAGTCCGACGAGCACCTAGCCCGCATTCGCAGCGAGTGCGCCCGCACCTGAAGCCGTGTCCCCGCGCCCGCGCATCACGGTCGGTCAGCGCGGCTGACCGTCAGTCCGACGCGCAAGTCGATCGAGCGCCACGTTCAGACGGATTTGCTGCTGCGAATGAAAGCAAGGTCGTGTCAGTGTTCGCGCATAACATCGGACTATGCGCTCAACGAAAGCTCAAGATCGAGAATGGTTCTCCCACAACGGTCATCGCACCTTCGAATTCGCCAACCGGCTCTATCACATGGCCTCCGCCGGCCTGCCGACAATCGCCCGCATCCACGACCAGAGGTCGGAAGCTCAATTCATCGCGACTTGGTCTAAAGAAACTCTCGTTCATCGTCTCACAGAAATGGCCATCCACGACATATTCTACGACGAGGCAGATGCCAAGCCTTCCACGTGGGAGGTTCACAACAAGGCGACACCCGGGGAGTACCGCACGGTGCGGTACATGTCAGTGACTGTAGCGCTTCGCCATTACGGCCTGGAGCGTGCACGCGACAGTTTCGAGGTACCCAGCACGCCTGATGCCGCCGACATGTGCCATGACTACTTTGTCAACGATGTGATGTGGAGCGCACCCTACGAGCAGCTCGTGCAGAGGATGGCCGACGAGGTCTTCCACACCGTCTTCCCGTACCGCACCATGCTCTACAACCTCAACTTGATCGCCGCCGCTCTCATCTCCGAACTCGACGCTGAGACGTGCAGCGACGAACCCGAGATTGCCAAGCTCTTCGCACGACGAGGACGGCTCAAACGCAAAAAGATCCCGGAGTGGGTCCAGCGAGCCGTCTTCTTTCGAGATCAAGGGCATTGCACCTACTGCCGACGTGACCTGACTGGGCTGATGCACGCGATGTCCGGGGAGAACTATGACCACATGGTTCCCCTCGCGGAGGGCGGCTTGAACGATGTAACCAACCTTCAACTGCTGTGCAACGATTGCAATTCGAAGAAATCCGCCAAGATCATCGAGCCCAGCAACCAGTACATCCGATGGTTCACCTTGCGACGAATGCAGCCAGTTTACAGAGGTCAAACCCAGACCAGCCCGCTACGGACCGGACCGCCGGTCACGTCTCAGATCGTCCGCGAAGTACGCAGTGGCGCACAACCGACGGATTCCGTCCAAGATCCAAACAACTTTTTCGCAGGTCGGGGCCTGGATAACAGCAACCTGAGCACCGTCACCGTGCTCGCCGACGTCGCCGCCCACCTAGTCGACGACCCCGATACCGAACTCCGCGATCGCGTGATCGACCTACTCACCGGTCTTCGACACCACCGCCATCGTGTGCTGGGAACTGCAACTGGGCCCCATGCACCCCGCCATGACCCGCGCCGAACGCGTCTACTTCCACGACGCCCTCGCCGCGACCGCCCGCGCCACCAGCCCCCCGTCCCTGGACCGGCCGCGACTCGGGCGAAGATCATCTACCTGCGGCAGCCCTGTCATTTCGGTCCGGACAAGATGCAGATGTATCTGAAGCCCTTATCACGACGTCGAATGAGCAAGTCCTCACATGCCCTCGGACACAAATGATTGCGGCTGCCGCCAGCAAGTTCAGGCAGCGCCAAGAATCACAGGTGGCTAGAACAGAGTCTGCACTGCACGCTCAGCGGAGTTGCTAGCGCACTGCCGGCGAAGCGGGCAGTCACCACAGAGACTACTAGACCCCTTACACACGGTATTGCCGATCACTCGGAGTGCAGCTGCACGTAGCGGCGCATCCGGGCCCGCTCCGACCAGTCTGGCCAGATCGACACGGCCATCGCTCAACCTGTTGGTCTTGTCGGACTTGCTGCCGGCTACTCGTGCCGCAACTCTGAGAGTCGCTTGGGAGGCCAGAAGCACGTCCTCTCCTGCCAGGAGTCGGAAAGTACGCTCCTCTGCTGCCTTCATCGCCAACGCCTCGGCCAGTGCTTCGAGGTCCGTCCACACCTTGCGTTTTGGCAGCAGCGGCCGGAATCGTTCCAGTATCTGACGCCCAGTCGATGTCTGAAGCTCTTCCTGCATCTGGTCGAGTTCGGCCTTTGTCAGCTTTGCGCGGCCTCGAATCGTAGTTAGTGCCCCGCCGGCGCCCTTCGGAGCATTCGAACGACTCATCAGGAGCGCTGCGACTGCGGCTACGACCGGCGTTACGCTTTGACCAGGCAGTGCATGCCAGTTGGGTCCGCGCTGCTGCCGCTTAGCCCAGCTAGTGAGCGCCTGCCTGGCCTGTACCCAGCGTGAAGCCTCCCACTGTCGCTCGTCGGAACGTTCGTCCGCTGGAATCGGACGAAGTGCGGTTGCCGCCGCGCGGCCAAGCAGCGGCGGGACGGCGTTACCGATCTGGCGGAACGCGTCACTGCGAGTACCCGCGAAACGGAAGCGGTCAGGAAATGTCTGGACTCGGGCGGCTTCGCGGACGGTTAAGGTCCGCAATTCTTGGGGGTGGATGTACCAGTAGCCGTCTTTGGCGATGTGCGCAGTGATGGAGCGACTCACCGAGTCCCAGTCGAGCTTCTTATACTTATCGTCGAACGTCTCGGCTGAGTAGCGCCTTAGATGCTCGGGAAGGTCGGCATACAAGGTGGAGGCATCCATCATGTCGAAGATCTTCCGGTCGTCGTCACGTACCGGCCGCGTCATGTGATCCCACACGATGCCAACCCGGGCACCGGCTCGCATCATCTCGGCGAAGGCAGGCAGATGGCGTGGCTTGCGGTAGGCCAGTTCACGACCACCGATGGTGTCGTCAAGATCGGGCAGGTCACCGATAGCGTCGCGCAGTGTCGGCTGCTTGTCCTGCTCGGCTGGCCAAGCGAAGTCTTCGACATCACGTCGCGCAAGGACAATGAGACGTTTCCGATGCTGGGGTACGCCGTAACGCCACGCGTCGACCAGCCTGAACTCGGCGTAGTAACCGCCGCGTTCCAATGCGTCGACCATGGTTCGCACCACGGCAAAGTCGTCACCGAGCGCCATGTCCGGGACGTTTTCCATCAGGACAGCTCGAGGCCGCACGGCCAGCGCCACATCGAGAAACGCCTGCCACAGCTCACGCCGATGGTCGTGTTCCTCGCGGTGCCCGGCGACCACCAAACTGCGAATCTTGCTGCGACCAGCACGGCTGAACGGCTGGCACGGAGGTCCGCCTGCGAGGAGATCGATCTCGGTCTTGCCGAGTAGTTCGACGAGATCATGACGTTCCGAAGGCTCGCTGAGGTCACAGTCCAGTGCCAAGCCTGGAAAGTTGTGGCTATGTGTCTGCACTGCCTTCTTGTCATTGTCGACGGAAACCGCGACCGTCCAGCCAGCTTCCTCCAACCCAAGGCTCAGCCCGCCGGCGCCGGAGAACAGGTCGACAGCCAACTGCTGTCCTTCCGCCAGTCTCTGTGCGCACCACTGCTCGAAAGTTTCCTTAGTGCAGCCTCCAGGATGGCGGACAAGTCGCAGATCGTCACTGCGTTGCAGCTTGACCCCGTAGGTGGACACCCGCCCGTACCCTTCCCCGAACACCTGCATCAACGAGCACCAGGAGAACACAGACGTCGTCCCGGGTCAACAACTTCATGATCTCCGGTGTCGAGCTGCCGTCCGTCACCGGGGCCGATGGACGACTGTAACGATAGCCGTGGGGTCCGACGATCTCTGCCCAGGGCGACTCGCCACCACCGTAACGGTTTGATCACATCAGAATCGACTGGTGAGCTGCGGTACAGCACTGTCTGTGCTGCGTTAGGCGCCTAACAGCAGACAGTGCAGACGGAGCCACGGGGGCCTAAACTGATCGCTTTGTCAGGGGAAGTTTCGATTGCGTCGACGGTTCGGTCGAACGGCCATGGCGCCAACGGGGTGCGGTGGGTGGTGGGGATGAGATGAACAGCGTCGGGTACGAGATCGTTAACCCCGGTCCAGCAGGCGAAACGGCCTCTCTGAGCTGGTTCGACCTGCCCGCCGACCTTGACGCGGATCGGAACGTCGAAGTCCAGGAGCCGACAAACATGTGGCTGATCGTGGTTCGCGGTCACCTCTGCAGGAACGAAGTCGCCGACTGCCATCTTGCGCAGCAGGTAGTACTGCGTCTGGGGTCGGGAACGTGACCGGTTACGAGGTCGTTGAACCTCGCGCAGAGTCATTAGTGGAGTCGCTTCGCGCGTTCGGGTACGCCACCGAAACCGCAGTTGCGGATTTGGTTGACAACAGCATCACAGCCGGAGCCACTACGGTCGATGTCCGTCTGCGCTGGGCTGGCAACGAGTCATGGATCGCGATCGCAGACGATGGTCGCGGGATGGACGGCGAAAGGCTCCGGGAGGCGATGCGGCCCGGCACGACCAGCCCCTCGACGATGAGAGACCCGGGCGATCTCGGGCGATTCGGGCTCGGCCTCAAGACCGCGTCATTCTCGCAGGGTCGGCGGCTGGTCGTCATGTCGGCGACAACGACATCATCCGTGGAAGCTCGGACGTGGGATCTTGACCACGTTGTCCGCGTTGGTGGCTGGCAGCTGCTGACAAGGTTGACATCCGAAGACCGGGCACTATGGGACGAGCTGCATGGTGATCAATCGGGAACGGTGGTGCTGTGGCGACAGCTAGACCGGCTCATTGTCTCCCCAGATCCGCACAACGAGCAGGCAGAGAAGCACTTCTACAACGTCGCTGACCGGGTTGCCACGCATCTCGGAATGACCTTCCATCGATATGTCACGGGTCCCGGACAAATCACTATCCGGGTGAACGGCCGGAACGTCGTGCCTTGGGACCCGTTTCTCGAGTCCCACGAGACAACCCAGGTAGTCACGGACGAGTCGCTGACGTACCGGGGCCAGCTGATCAGGGTGAAGTCCTTCGTCCTGCCACATGTGAGTAGGTTGTCCGCTCAGGAACACATCACCGCTGGTGGTCGTCGTGGCTGGGCTTCCCAGCAAGGGTTGTACGTCTACCGGAACCGGCGGCTGATCGTGTCCGGAAGCTGGCTCGGGCTCGGATTCAGGCGGGAGGAGCTGACCTCACTGGCCCGGATCCGGCTCGACCTGCCCAACCATATGGACTCCGACTGGCAGATCGACGTCCGCAAGTCGGTGGCCCGCGCGCCGGGTGCGCTGGTGCCCGAGTTGCGGCGAATTGCAGAGGTCGTTCGGCTGCGGTCGGCGAATGTCTACCGACATCGCGGCAAGGTACTTCAGCGTGGCAGTCGTGCTGACGTGGTTCAGGCATGGCTGCAGGTTGCGCGCGGGACGAAGATCGCCTATCAGATCAACCGGCAGCACCCGCTCGTGGCTGCGCTGCTCATGACTGCAGACGGCGGTGACGTCGAGGCCATGGTCAGGCTACTGGAGGAGACTGTCCCGATTCCGCTGATCATCCTGAATCATGCGGACGGGCAGGGGCGACAGGCGACACCGTTCGAGGAGACCGCATCGGAGACGGTCCGGTCGGTGCTAATCGATGTCGTCCGAGCGTTGAGACGCACAGGGACGTCCGGCAAAGAAATTGTCGGTCGGCTGCTGACAATGGAACCGTTCTCTGACTTCCCTGAGCTCGTCCGGGAGGTCTGCACACGCGAACTGGGTCAGGAGATGGCATGAACCCCGATCACCGTAAGGCGATGGAGATTGCCCTGACGTTGCTCGATTACGCCGACGACGTCACGGCTAGCGACGTCGAACAGGCGGTCGCCAAGGCGTTGCTTGCCGTGGGGCAGGTCAACGTCGACGTCGGCAAGCTGCGGAGGGATGTGGAGAGTCGGTGCAACGTCTGGCTTCCGACTGAACAAGTTCTCAACGGTCATGAGGACCATGTGCCTTGGCTCGACGCTGGCAAGGACGAGATCGAGTGGAACTTCTGGGACCGGTATCGGCGGTATCTGGGCCGGAAGGGATGGGCACCAGCACAGATCCGCAGTATCAACCAGGTTACCGACCGGATACTGGGCTCGTTCGAGAAACCCGACCGGCCTGGCAAGTGGGACCGTCGTGGGATGGTTGTCGGCCAAGTACAGTCCGGCAAAACCGCCAACTACACAGGCGTGATCTGCAAGGCTGCAGACGCGGGCTATCGCCTGATTGTCGTGTTAGCCGGTCTGCACAACAGTCTGCGCAGCCAGACCCAGCACCGCTTGGACATGGAGTTCCTCGGGTTCGATACCAGAAGCAACCGCAGCTACGACCAGACCAATGCCAAGGTTGGTGTCGGGCAGATGAAGGGGAAGTTTCTCCACGTCCACTCGTTGACCAGCAGCGACGAGAAGGGCGATTTTCAGGTCAAGGTTGCCAGGCAGGTCTGGCTCAACGCGGGCGGCAGTGACCCGGTCATTCTGGTGGTCAAGAAAAACGCCTCTGTGTTGCGGAATCTGCACGCGTGGGCGACCCGACTGAACCAGGAACTTGACCCAGAGACTGGACAGCAAACTGTACGTAATGTGCCATTGCTGGTGATCGACGACGAGGCGGACAACGCCTCGGTCAACACCAAGGCCCGACCGATCGACGAGAACGGTGAGCCGATCGACGACTACGACCCAACCAAGATCAACGGTCTGATCCGGAAGCTGCTGCACACATTTGAGAAGTCGGCGTACCTTGCTTACACCGCAACGCCGTTTGCAAACATATTCATCGATGCCGACGAGAAGACCGACAAGTACGGCGAAGATTTGTTCCCGCGCAGCTTCATCATCAACCTCCGTCCACCGAGCAACTACGTCGGCGTGAACACGGTTTTCGGACTGGACAGCGACGTGAACTCGGGCATCGAGGGACAGCCTGGTCTGCCGATTATCGATACGTTCGACGACCATGAGATGTGGCTCCCGAACAAGCACAAGAAAGATACTGTCCCGGGCAGATTGCCGACCTCGCTGCTCACCGCGATAAACGCGTTCTTGCTCGCGACGGCGGCGCGCCGGGTTCGTGGCCAAAAGGATCACAACTCAATGCTTGTGCACGTCACCCGATTTACCGACGTGCAAGCGTTGGTCCGCCGGGCGCTGCATGAGTATGTGGACCTGATGCGCCAGCGCATATGGCACGGCGACCCGACCAGCCCGGACTCCCCATGGCCTGCGTTGGAGTCTCTTTGGCGAAAAGACTTCGTACCGACCACCGAAGCGCTGCTGCGGGTCCCGGACCTAACGTCGGAAGTTGACACGGTGGTCGACTGGGCGCAGATCCGCGATGCGATTCCAGGCGTCCTCGATGACGTTGAACTGCGCGTGCTCAACGGCAAGTCGGAGGACGCCCTGACCTACAGCGAGGCCGAGCGGCCGCTCACTTTGATCGCGATCGGTGGAGATAAGCTCTCCCGCGGGCTAACCCTCGAAGGGCTGACGGTCAGCTACTATTTGCGGGCGTCGAAGATGTACGACACGCTGATGCAGATGGGCCGCTGGTTCGGTTACCGGCCCGGTTATCTAGATCTGTGTCGGCTCTACACGACCGACGAGCTTGCCGCGTGGTACCGCGACATCGCTCTGGCCAACGAGGAGCTGCTACGCGAGTTCGAGTACATGGCGGCTCTCGGGAAAACACCGCGGGAGTATGGGCTCCGGGTCCGCGCGCACCCGGATGGGCTGATGATCACTGCCAGTACCAAGATGCGTAACGGCACCGACGTCGACATCACGTTCTCCCAAACCGTCAGCGAGTCGATCACGTTCGAGACGGACGAAGATGTGCTCCGCGACAACCTGGGCACTGTCGAGCGGCTGGTCAGTGCAATGGGTACTCCGGCATCCCGCCGGAGTGCTCTCGGGACCGTCCGGTGGGACGATGTGTCTGCGCCTGACGTACTGGACTTCTTGGACAAGTACCAAGCGTCCGACGTCGCGACCAAGGCGCAGCCGCGAGCGTTGGCCGAGTATATCCGGACGTTGTTGACCACCAAACAACCGGAGCTCACAACGTGGACAGTGGGGCTGGTGTCGGTCTCCGGCAGCGACCAGACTCACAAGATCGATGATCTCGAAGTCGGCTTAGTGCAGCGGGCGCTGTACCTGCCCAAGGAACGTGCGAATGCCGACGCCGAGTACAAGGCTGGTTTGCGAGCAGGAAACGACCGTTATGTGATCCGTCGCCTCGTCTCGCCGACCGACGAGACCATGGACCTCTCTGATGAGGAGCGCGGGCGAGCGCTGGAGATGACCATGGACGCCTGGCAGTTGGACCCGAAGACGAGGAAGACGGCGCCAAGTACGCCGGGCGGACTCTTCATCCGTGAGGTCCGCCCACCGAGTCGCGGACTGCTGTTGCTATATCCGCTCATTCCTGACACATGGATGCGGCCCGACCTGCCGCCCGTCGGGTTTGCCCTCAGCTTCCCAAGGAGCAGAACCGCAAAGACCATCAAATACCGGGTGACGAACCTGTGGTGGGACCAGGAGTTCGGCAGCCAGGACTCCGAGGAGCAGCTATGAACGCCGTCCCGTCCACCACGGATCTGGAGGAGCTTTGGGCCGAGCTGCACGACACGCAGAGTGGCCCGATGTCGCCAGGTCGGCGGGTTCGGCGGGTACTGGCAGACAGCCCACATCACTGTTTCGTCGGTGTGGAGTACCCGGCCGCGCGGCGGGTTTTCTCAGTGGTCACCGACATAATTCCGGCTAGGGCGACGAACGGACTGCTGGTCACGTCCGGCGTAGTGGTCGCGCCAGGGAGCCTCCCAGACCATGGGACCACACTGGACCTAGTGCTGCGAGCAGGTGCGTACACGGACATCTTCACGGCGTTGGTGGCCGATGTGCTCGTGAGGCTCTCGCAGGTCACCGCGGAACCGGCCGGCGTGGTGGTGAACCGGTTGGGTGAGTGGCAGCGGATGCTCGCGGACGTCAGTCCCGACGGGCTGTCACGTGAGCAGCAGCGTGGGCTATTCGGCGAGCTGCACACCTTGTCCGACCTGTTCCTTCCGACATTCGGCCCCGAGGCGGTGTACGCATGGACCGGTCCCGACCAGCAGCTACAGGACTTCCAATTCGAGCTGGGCAGCGTGGAGGTCAAGACCGGAGCCGGACACGACGCGAATCGGGTTCGGATCAGTAGCGAACGACAGCTCGACGACGCTAATCCCGAAGCGTTGTTCCTGGTAACGCTGGCGCTCGATGCGCGACAAGGTGGACGTGGAGTATCTCTTCCCGAGCTCGTTCGCCAGGTGCGTAACCAAGCGGTCAGCCTCGGTGTCGCAGCCGAGCTGGAGCAGCGGCTGGTGCGGGCCGGTTATCTCGACACGCAGGGCCGACTGTACGAGGACCGGCGATACGCGCTGCGCCGCCGGACAGTCCACCGGGTGACCGATGGCTTTCCCCGGATCACCGAACAGACCAAACCTCTCGGGGTGTCCGAGGTCGTGTATACCGTCGACCTGCTTGCCGCCGCCCAGTTTCTGGTCGGTCACGAAGACATGATCAACGCCCTGGGAATGAAGGTATGACCTACACCGAATTCGACCAGTTCGCTGAGTCGCTCCAGCAAGACCTGCTCACAGAGGCCGGTGTGACGGGCGCGGAGAGGAACATCCGCGACGTTTTCCTCGAACGGATGGTCGGTGAGCTTGCCGACGTCGCTGAGCTGGAGGGTGGGGAGGCCTGTTTCCACCAAGCGCGCGGAGAGGAGATCTCCGGCTACGACATCAGCGGCGATGGCCAGACGCTCGACTTGTTTGGCGTCGTGCTCAGACAGTTAGTACCGCCCGCATCCGTCGGCAAGACGGACGTCGAGACCTGTCTCCGTCGGCTGCGTGGCTTCCTGGAGAAAGTGTCGCGGACCGGTGCTGCCGGGCTTGAGGTGGCTTCACCGGTGTTCGACATGGCGCAGAGTATCAACCAGGCGTTGCCGGAAATCACCCGCGTTCGGTTCTGGGTGTTCACCGATGGTGCGGTCGCCACCAGGAAGGACCTGACAACGCCAGAGTTCGGTGATGTACAGACGTCGGTTCAGGTCTGGGACGTGGTGCGGTTGCACCGATTGGTGACCTCCGGCCGACAGCAGGAGCCCATCCACATTGATTTCGTCAATCGGTTCGGTGCGCCAATCCCGTGCCTTCCCACCGACCTCGATGAGCAGGGATGTCACACGATGCTGGCCATTGTGCCCGGCGCCGTGTTGAAGGAGATCTATGCGACGTACTCCGCTCGCCTGCTCGAACTGAATGTGCGGTCGTTCCTGCAGGCAAGAGGCAAGGTCAACCAGGGTATCCGGGACACCATCCTCAACGAGCCACGCCGGTTCCTCGCCTACAACAACGGCATCTCTGCAACCGCATCCGCCGTCGATGTGATTAGGACGCGCGAGGGCGGCAGCGCCATCGCCAGCCTGAAGGACTTGCAGATTGTCAACGGTGGCCAGACCACCGCGTCGCTTTACCACGCGGCAGTCAAACAGAAGGCGACGCTGGATGGGGTACACGTCCAGATGAAGCTTACCGTCGTCCCGCCAGACCAGCTCACCGCGCTCGTCCCACTGATCTCGCGCTATGCCAACAGCCAGAACAAGGTCCAAGAGGCGGACTTCAGCACCAATCATCCCTTCCACGTCGATATCGAACGCCTCTCCCGCTCGGTATGGGCACCGGCCACTAACGGCAGCCAGAAGCAGACCCGGTGGTTCTACGAACGTGCCCGCGGCCAGTATCAGGACGAAGTAGCCAGGACGGGCACGCCGGCCAGGCAGAAGGCGTTCAAGGAGATCCATCCGCCAGCGCAGAAGTTCATCAAGACCGACCTAGCAAAATTCGAACTCGCCTGGGACGAGGTTCCACACGCCGTCAGTTTAGGCGGTCAAAAATGCTTCACTGAGTTCGCACTACGGCTCGCGCAACGTCCGGAGCAAGACCAGAAACCGGATCGATGCTACTTCGAGCACCTTATCGCGAAGGCGATCCTGTTCCGGCACACCGACAAGATCGTGGCAAAGACGTTCAGAGAGAACGGCTTGGAAGGCTACAAGGCACAGGTCGTCGCATACGCCGTTGCGATGATCAGCAACCGCACCAGCCGACGACTCGACCTCGACGTCATTTGGCGTACACAAAATTTGCCCGAGGAGCTGCGCAGCGAGATCCCCGCGCTGGCAGAACTGCTCCGGTCGTTCTTCGAGCGAGCACCCGGCAATATCAGCGAATGGGCCAAGAAACCAGCATGCTGGGAGAAAGCGCGCACTCTACCATGGAAGCTCAGCGGGGCAACCGTCGCCCACCTCACCACGAAGACTCCGACCCAGGTCGTTGCGTCCAACATCAGCGCCGAGAACCTGCTCCGCGCGCCATGGTCGGAACTGGCTGACTGGGCAAGCGAGCACAACAAACTCACCCCCGTAGACAGACGCATTGCCTCGGGTACGGCAGCACTGCTAAATGCGGGAAAGACGCCGACCGACAAACAGATCGACAACTTGAGAAGGATCTACGCCGCCGCCCTAAACAACGGCTTCGGCTCGGCTGGGAACACGGACGCCTGATGACAGGCCAAACCACCGCCGTCCAGGGGCCAGATCGGCCAGACACGCGATCTGACCTGGCAAGTGTGCTTAGCGAGTTCGCCAAAACGACCTTTGACGACACCGAACCGCTGGAGACAACAGTCATCAGAATTCTGTCCGAGGCGGACAGGATGATTCACGGCAAACGCCGGCCCTGCCGTCCGGCCGTCATCAATGGCTTGGCCACACGGTATGGACTACTCGGACAGCCACCCGTGACATTGGAGGAAACAGGGCGCGCCTTGGGCGTAACGCGCGAACGCGCCCGTCAGATCCAGAAGCAGCACGAAACTTTCTACGGTCTGCACCTGTGGTGGCCGCAGCTCGACGCCGCGCTACAGCTTGCGAACGGGCAGCTGCCCTGCACAGAGTTGGCGTTGGCCGACGAACTGCTCCACAGAGGCCTGACTACCACCCGATACAGTCTCGGTAGCCTGCGTGCGTGTGCTGAGTTCGCCGGACGGCCGTTCGACTTAGATGTGAAGGACGGGGTCGTCACGGATGACCCTGACACCCTCACCGCCGTGTGCAGGACAACTCGCAGACTTGCCGAACGGCAGGGTCTCGCCACGCTGCTCCAAGTCAGCGACGAGGTACTCGACGCCGGTGTCGTCGTCACCGAGGACGACGTCAGAGCACTGTTGACGGCGACGGAGTCGGTTGTGTGGCTCGATGAGGATCAGGTCACCTGGGGGCCCGCAGTGCGCAACCGCTTGGTCAACACACTCCGCACCCTTCTATCTGTGCACCAGCCTGTCGATCTACTCAGCGCACGGGAGGCGGTCGAAAACTTCTGGGCCTACCGCAACTCCGGCCGGACCTCAAACCAGGCCGATCTGGTGGCTCCGAGCCTCACTGGGCTGCGGGCGTTCTGCGAGTGGCACGACCAGTTTGCGGTCGACGATAACGAGCTCAGCTCGACAATCCCGCTGGACCATAATGCGGAGCTAGGTGTCGAGGCAGCGCTTCTCGTCGAACTGATCAGGATGTCGCCGAACGGTGTCCTCGATCGCACGAGCCTGATGGAGACCGCTGAGGCGTTCGGCATAAACCTCAGCACGGCCAGTGTGTATCTGACCTTCCATCCCGCGTTCGTGCAGCTGGACCGAAATGCGTGGACCGTCCGTGGTACGCAGGTCACTTCGGACGTGGTTGCGACCGTACAAGGACAGGCACGGGCACGCTCACTGACGGAGAACCACTACTTCCGCACCGGTGTAACGTCGAACGGTCGCCCATGGGTCATGTTGGCCGTGACATCCAACTTCAGGCTGACCGGAGTGCTGCTGCGTCGATGGCTCCCGCCTGGTACTCCGGCCATGAGATTAGAGCTGACCGACGGACGAGGCGACCCGTGCGGCACTGCCGGGTATAACGACGAGACTGGCTTCACCCACGGCTTGGGTATCTACGTCCGGCGGTTCGGCCTGCGAATCGGAGAGTACGTGTACATGTGTGCTGATCTCGACGAGGGAACGGCCACCGTCACCCACAGAGGCGGCGACACGGTCAGCCATCTGGCGTAGACCAACGATGGGTGTTGCTGGCACATGCTGATACAGCGCCTCAATTGCCGACTCGGTGCAAATGTCGATGAAACCGTCTTCGCCGACCCACCACCATCTAGGCGCGGCGCCCAAGACCAGCAACACACGATGGGTGTAGCCGAGCTTGTCGGCGTAGGTGTTCAGCTTCTGCAGTAGGTCCTCGAGTGTCGGCTGCCAGGAGGAAGGGACCACTTCGGAGCCGTTTTTGCCATGAGCATGGGACCACCCC
>NZ_BAAGSM010000044.1:0-2103 GCF_054782435.1 Nocardia thraciensis | reverse complement strand
CCCACGAAATCAACCGCCTCACCAAGCAATACATCTACAACCTCGCCGGACAGCAATACCAGGGAGCGGCGGCGGCGACCGGCTCTTCCCCGGCGGTCCAGCAGGCGATCTCCACGGCACTGGCACAGCAGGGCGATCCGTACGAGTGGGGCGCGGAGGGTCCGGGCAGTTTCGACTGCTCCGGGTTGATGTGGTACTCGGCCCGAGCGGCGGGAGTCGATCTGCCGCGCACGGCGGCGGAGCAGTACCGACAGCTTCCCAAGGTCAATCCGGGGGATATCAAGCCCGGCGATCTCATCTTCCCCGCCTCGGCGTTCAAGAACGGCGGCGGACCGGGGCACGTGATGATGTACGTCGGCAACGGGCAGTGCGTCGAGGCGCCCCGGAGCGGATACAACGTTCGAGTCGTCGGTCTGCCGAACAGCTATCAGGCGGCCAGGTGGGCCTCGTAGCCGCCTTCAGTATCCGACATAGGAACCGCCCTCTTGCATCTTCACGATGCCGGGCACGTTACTGACCGAGCCGTAGCGGCTGATGGCATAGCGAACCCCGGCGATGATGTTGTCCACCGGGTTCCAGATATTCTTGTGACCCGGCAGCGAGTACGCGTTGAACGTGGGATCGATGGTCTGCATCAGGCCCTTGGACGGAGTTCCCTTGGCGGCGTTGCTGTCCCAGTTGTTGATCGCATTGGGGTTACCGGCGGACTCGTGCTGGATGATCGCGGCGATATGGGCCGGGTTGATCTGACTGGTGTCGTAGCCGTGTTGTTGCAGGATCCGCAGGGCCTCATTGATCCACTGGCCCTGTGCGCCGGTGGGGCGCGCGCTCGGCGGTCCGCCGCCGCTGCGACCGGGTTGGTACACCCGCGGTCGCGACGGCGCTGCCGGGCGCGATTCCCGCGCATACCGGCTGGCCAGGTTCGACACCTGCTCCGCGGAGATCGCGGCGGCGGCCTGCCCTTGGCCGAGCACGGAACCGGCGCGCTGTAGCGCGTTGCCGAGCGTCACCGCGACCTGACGCTGTCCCGCGGCGGTGTCCGCAACCGGTCCCAGCGCGGTCAACGCCGCGTCGGCCTCGGCGATGATCGAGGACAGTGCCGCCCGGCCCTGAACCGTATTGTCCACGGCGCCACCGAGAATCCGCCCGAGCTCGGCATTGAGATTGCCCAGTGCGTCCGATTTCCGGGTGCTGTTCCCGTTGGCCGTCGAGTAGAGCGAACCCGCTTGTCCGTCCCACACAACAGGTCCGGTGGGTGCCCCGGTCACCGCGGGCGGCGCCGCCGGTTGGCCGGTGTCGGGGGTCGGCGCCCGGTTCCCGTATTGGGCGGCCATCATCGCCAACGCTCCCATCGCCGCTCCCGCCATGGGCAGGGAAGCGGCGGCCGACATATCGCCCCGGGGGGCCGGGACCGATGGCGCCGCGGCCGCGGCTGCCGCGTTCGGCGCGGCCGCGGAGCCACGCGTGGCCGCGGCCGAATCGGCGGAGGCGGCCGCTGCGCCGGGCGGCGCCGTCGGCGATGTCCGGGCCGGACTTCTCCGCGCGGCCGGATCGGACTTGCCGCGCGGCGCGGGAGCCGCGACGCCCGAGCGGGTGCCCCGATCGTCGTCGACGCTCGGGTTCGGCACCTCACGCTCCGGCGGCATCAGTAACCGTTGTTCCCTCCGCTGAAGGTCCCCTTCTGCGCCAGCACGTTCTCGATCGACCCGTATCGCTTGACCCCGTACTTGATGCCTGCGGCGATGTTGGCCACCGGGTCGTAGACATTCGTCGAGGTGCCCTGCACATGGTTTGCCTGGAAGGTGGGGTCGATGGTCTGCATCAGACCCTTCGACGGAGTTCCCTTCGCGGCGTTGGAATCCCAGTTGTTGATCGCGTTCGGATTACCGCTGGACTCCGCCTGGATGATCATCGCGACATGCTGCGGGTTGATCTTGCTGACATCGATCTCCCCCTCCGCCGCCAAGGCCGCCAAGGCCTGCTGGATCCACCCCCCGAGGGAGCCGCCCACCGTGGACTGCTGCACACCGCCGCTGCCACCCTGGTATTGCTGTCCGGCGAGGTTGTAGATGTATTGCTTGGTGAGGCGGTTGATTTCGTGGG